>JBBQGU010000141.1:0-9511 GCA_038323315.1 Rhodobacterales bacterium
AGGCCAAAGGTCATGTCGCATTGGCAGGTGTCCGAGACGTGGGCGTACACGCCTTGCACGCCGCCAAAGGCCCGGTTTTCACTGATGGTCCGCATTCTGTGCCCCTGTCTTTCGCTGCGTTTTCCGGGTCAAGTCCTGTCATGGCGGGACCACGGGTTCAAGTCGGCAAAATGTCCGCGTGTCACCTGCGGTCGCGCGCGCTCAGCGAAATACGGTCAAAACCTGGTCCAGCGGTTTCTTGCGTTTGGCGACGGCGGGCACGGTGGCATCCTCGGTCGGATAGCCCACCGGCAGGATCATCACCGGCTTTTCACTGGCGGGCCGTCCGCAAAATTCGGGCAAGAACTTCATCGGGTTGGGGGTGTGTTCCAGACAGACCAGACCGGCGTGATGCAATGCGGTGATCAGCATGCCCGTGGCAATTCCCACGCTTTCCGGCACATAATAGTTTTTGTAGCGCGTACCATCCCCTGTCTCGCCCCAGCGCTGTGCAAAGACCACGATCAGCCACGGCGCATCGGTCAGATGCGGCTTTGCGACGCCGGTCCCGATCGGCTCCAGCGCGGCCAGCCATTCGTCCCCGGCACCCCCTGCGTAAAAGCTGCGCTCCTCCTCCTCGGCGGCGGCGCGGATGCGGGCCTTCATCGCGGGGTCGGCCACTGCGACGAAATGCCAGGGCTGATGATTGGCCCCTGACGGCGCGGTGGCCGCCGCCTGAATGCAGGCTGCGATCACCGCTTCGGGGACCGGTCGGTCGGAATATTGCCGTACAGAATGCCGCCGCTTCATATAATCGCGGAATGCTTCGGCGGCGTACAAAGCCTCGGGGTCGGGCAGTTGCACGCGGTCGGGCAGCGGCACGGGTTCATAGTGGACTTCACCCTTGCGATACATCAGCCGCCTCCGATCAATACCCCTGCGGCAAAGACCAAAGCACCGCCGACGACAACCTGCAAGGCCGCGCGCAGGAATGGTGTTTCCATATAGCGGTTCTGAATCCATGCAATCGCCCACAATTCGACAAAGACCACCGCAATGGCAATCGTCGTGGCCGTCCAGAAATCGGCGATCAGATAGGGCAGCGCGTGGCCCAGTCCGCCCACCGTCGTCATGATTCCGCTGGCAAATCCGCGTTTCAGGGGCGAGCCACGGCCCGACAATACCCCGTCATCATGGGCAGCCTCGGTAAAGCCCATCGAGATGCCCGCGCCCACCGCCGCCGCGAGGCCGACGATCAGCGTGGTGTGCGTGTCCTGCGTCGCAAAAGCTGTGGCAAAGATCGGGGCCAGCGTCGAGACCGACCCGTCCATCAACCCGGCCAGCCCCGGCTGCACCCAGGTCAGGATGAACTGCCGCTGCGCGCCCTGATCCTCGGCGGCGCGGACATCGCCGCTTAAATGCCGCGCCTCCAGCCGCTCGGCCGTCTTTTCGTGGCTCGCCTCGGCTGCCGCGAGGTCGCCCAGCAGCTTGCGGGTGGCGGCATCCTTGGTCCGCCCCGCTGCCGCACGGTAAAACTGTTCCGCCTGCGCCTCCATCCCCGCCGCCTCGGACCTGATCCGATCCAGCCCTAGGTTTTTGGTCAGCCAGATGGGCTTGCGGGCATAATAGCCCGCCACATGCTCGCGCCGGATCAGGGGGATCACGTCGCCAAACCGAACCCGGTGCAGGTCGATCAGCCGCTGGCGATGACCATCCTCCTCGACCGCCATGCCATCAAAGACGGTGGCCGAGGCCGGATATTCAGTCCGCAGTTCCTGGGCATAGGTGCGGTAGATCGCGGCGTCATCTTCCTCGGACGAGATCGCGAGGGCGAGAACCTGTTGTTCGGTCAGATCGGAAAACCGTTTGCGGTTGGAAAGGCCGGCAATCATCGCGTTCTCCTGTTTGGAATGATTCTAATATGAAGCGTCAGAAAGGGAAAGAAAAGAGAGCGCAAGATATCCCGGCAGGGTTTTTCGTTTTGTCGCCGACCATGCTGTCGCGCCACGGCGGCAAGACGTTAACAAGCGGGAAGGTATTGCCGCCTAACATCGCAGCGATAACGAGCCAACGGGCAGGGGATCTGAAGAAGCATGAATGTCAACCTCAGCGCGTTGGGTCTGGTCGATTCGGCGCCACAGCCCGCCTTCGACAACCTGACCAGACTTGCATCACAGTTGTTGGGTGCCCCGGTTTCGCTGATTTCGATTGTCGATTTTGCGAATGACCGGCAGTTTTTCAAAAGCCTGCTGGGCTTGCCCGAGCCTTGGGCCACGCGACAGCAAACGCCGCTGACACATTCGTTCTGCCAACATGTCGTCCACGCCAATGCCGCACTGGTTATCGAAAATGCGCCCAAGCACCCTTTGGTGTGCGACAATCTTGCGATCCGCGACCTTGGTGTCATCGCGTATCTGGGCGTTCCGGTCTACACGCCGGACAACAGGCCTGCCGGGGCATTGTGCGTTATTCAAAGCGAGCCACGGCAATGGACCGCCGAGGAAATCAGCTTGCTTCAACAGTTGGCGTCCTGCGTGTCGGATGCCATCCGGCTGAACGGGGCGTTGCACGACAACGAAGAGCTGCGTCAGGAACATCAGGCAGTTGCCAATGCGATATCTCAGGATCCAAAAACTGCCGCCAACACCATCGAAATGGTGCTGCAGGAATTGCTGCTGGAACCCCAGTCCGATGACGGCCGGGAATTGTTGATTGCGGGCATCACGACGGTGGAGCGGATGTCGGATCAGGTCGAAGATGTGCGGGCCTATGCCGCAATCATCGGTGGCATCGAAGATCACGGTCAGGTTGATTTGAACACGCTGATCCTCGAGATCAAGGCAGAGCTGTCCGGCGACCTGTCCCATGCACAAGCGACACTCGTCTGCGACGTCTTGCCAACAGTTTTTGGCATCGCGGTGCAATTGCGCAGTTTGTTTCGGAACCTTGTCAGCAATGCCATCAAATTCAGGGCCGAGGATCGTCTGCCCGTGATATCCATCAATACCGCTGCCGAACCGCTTGGCCGGTTTCATGAAATCAAGGTGTCTGACAACGGTATCGGCATAGCGCCCGAAGATCAGGACAAGATATTCGACCTGTTCGAACGGCGTCATGTGCACGAGGACTGTGCAGGTACGGGCATCGGCCTGACGCTGTGCCGGCGCATCTGCGCAAACCACAATGGCAGACTGAAGGTTGTGTCGCAGTTGGGCGTCGGCACGACCTTAACCGTTGTCCTGCCGAACCAGCAGGTCAAACCGCCTGTGCCCGCGCGCGCACCTGCTGCCGCCACAGGGTGAACAACCCGGCCGCCACCACGATCGCAGCCCCCACGATGACGTTGCGGTGCAGCGCCTCGTCGAACAGGTAGACGCCGAAAAAGCTGATGAAGACCAGTTGCAGATAGGTCAACGGTTGCAAGGCCGACGCCTCGGCCATGTCATAGGCGCGGATCAGCAGGAAATGGCCCGTGACGCTGGTACAGCATAAGGCGAGCATCCAGCCCCAATCGCCCGGCGTCATCGGCACCCAGAGCCAAAGGCCGGGCAAGGTGGCGGCCAGGGCGCCGCCGACCCCGGTCCACAGAAAGCTGACCGCCGCCGAATCCTGACGGCTGACAAACCGCGTTGCCAGCACATACAACGACCACAGAAAGGCAGCGCCCAATGGCAGCAGCGACAATGGCGTAAAGACTGACGCATCCGGCCACAGGATGATCAACACACCGATTCCCCCGACGCCGATCGCCACCCAACGCCGCCAGCCCACCTTTTCGCCCAGGATCGGCCCCGACAACGCAGCGATCAGCAACGGCCCACAGACCATCACCGCATGGGTCTGGATCAGCCCGAGCGTCGCAAAGGCATAGCCGGACAGGCAAATCTGCACCGCGACCACCGTGCCGCGAAACGCCTGCAGCCACGGATGCCGCGTCGCCACCGCCGCCCGGATGCCCCCTGCGCGGCGGGCCGAGATGACGACCGCCGCCAGCCCAAAGAACCAGAACCGCAGCATCACCACCATGGCCACCGGATACGCGCCCGCCAGATGCTTGGTGATCCCATCCTGCGACGAAAATATCACCGTCGTCAGCACCATCAGCCACAGGCCGTTGCGGGTGTTCTGTTCGGTCACGCGGCCACCTGATCGCGCCGTTGCAACAGCAGCGTCACCAACCCGGCCAGCACCACGATCACGACGCCTGCAACCACATGCAGATGCAGCACCTCGTTGAAGAAGGTCAGGCCGATCATCGTGACGAACACGATCTGCAGATAGGCGAAGGGTTGGACGACATTGGCCTCGACCGTCTCATAGGTCCTCTGCATCAGAAAGTTCGACAGCACCGCCATCAACCCATAGATGACCAGAAACACCCAGTCGCGCGGCGTGACCGCCTGCCACTGCGGCAGTCCGACAAAGGTCATCACCACCGCCCCGATCACCGGCGGCCAGAAAAACGCCGGGAACGACGGTTCATCCCGCGTCGTCAGCCGGGTCAGCACCGAATACAGCGCGAACATCACGGCGGATGCCAAGGGCAGCAGCGCGGGCCAGGAAAACACCTGGGCCCCCGGCTGCAAGATCACCAGCACCCCGACACAGCCCATCCCCACCGCAGCCCAGCGCGACAGGCTGATCCGCTCGCCCAGCAACGGGCCCGACAAAGCCACCACCAGCAAGGGGCAGATCGCAAAGACGGCATGGCTGTTGATCAGCCCGATCAGGGTATAGCCCCAGACGATGATGCACACCTCGACCACCAGCAGCAGCGCCCTTGCGATATGCGCGCCCAGCCGCTTTGATTGCACCGCCGCCCGCATCCCCTCGGGCCGTCTGAGGGCCAGCATCAGGACAAAGGCGGCAAAGATCCAGTACCGCACCATGACGACCATCAGGGTGTTGTAATTCCCCGCCAACAGCCGCGAAAAGCCGTCCTGTACGGCAAAGGTCATCACCGTCAGCACCATCAGCCCGATGCCCTTGGTCGTCCGCGTCATCATGGCTTTGCGCCCCGCGTCATGTGCCGCTTGGTGCCATGCCCGGCCAACCGCTCCACCCCGAACCCCGCCGCCGCCAGGGCCCGCCGCACATGCCCCGCCGCCGTATAAGTCGCAAAGGTTCCGCCTGCCACGGTATGACGTCCGACCTCAGCCATCATCTCCTCCGACCACAGTTCGGGGTTTTTGGCGGGCGAGAACCCGTCCAGAAACCACGCATCCGCCGCCCCGCCAAACGATGGCAAAGTCTGCCGCGCGTCGCCCAGGATCACTTCGACCTCAACCCGACCCAACGCAAACCGCCGCGCGCCTGTGCCCCAGGCGTGCAAGAAGTCTCCCGCCACTGCCAAAGCCTCGGGGAAGGCCGTCAACGCGCGCGCAATATCTTCGGTGGCCATCGGATAGACCTCGAACGAGGTGTAGCGCAGGGCCGCGCCGCCGCTGGCCATGACGGTTGCCAGCAGGTTCAACCCCGTCCCAAACCCCAGTTCCGCCACATGAAATCCATCCCGAAACCGCGCTGGCAGGTCATTTCCCGCCAAGAACACGTGCCGCGTCTCGGCCAGCCCGTCGTTCAGGCTGAAATAGGGGTCATCGAAGCGTTGCGAGACTGGCACGATGCCACCGCGCCAGTCCACGCCCTCGCCCTGTTCGCCGCCTGCCATTTGGCCTATCCCTTGGTCGCGCGGACCATGAGCAAGGGCCAAAGGAATGACAAGACACGATCTGACTATCCGCGGCGGTGGCATCTTCGGCCTGTCCATCGCGTGGCAGGCGGCCCGCGGCGGTGCGCGCGTCCGGCTGATCGAGATCACGCAGATCGGTGCGGGGTCGAGCGGCGGTCTGGTCGGCGCACTGGCCCCGCATGTCCCGGAAAACTGGAACGAAAAGAAGCAGTTCCAGCTGGAGAGCCTGCTGATGGCCGAAGCCTTCTTTACCAGCGCCAGCGAAGCCAGCGGCCTGCCCACCGGCTATGGCAGGCTCGGCCGTTTGCAACCCTTGGCCGATGCGGCAGCCGTCGCCCTTGCCCAAACCCGATCTAGAAACGCCCGCAGCCTGTGGCAGGGTCAGGCGGAATGGCTGGTCGTCCAGGCGAACCAACCCTGGCACCCGCCCAGCCCCACCGGCCTCTGGGTGCACGACACCATTTCCGCCCGCTTGAACCCGCGCCAGACCGGCCTTGCCCTGGCCGAGGCGATCCGCGTCCGTGGCGGTCAGGTCATTATCGGCGATGCGGAGGATCATGGCCCCACCATCCACGCCACCGGGATCGCGGGCCTGACCGCCCTGTCCGCCGATCTGAACCGCGACATCGGCGCTGGAGTCAAAGGTCAGGCCGTGCTGTTGGCCCATGACGCCCGCACCCAGCCGCAACTGTTCATCGACGCGCTGCACATCGTCCCGCATCTCGATGGCACCACCGCCATAGGCTCGACTTCGGAAAACGACTGGAAGGACCCTACCAGCACCGACACAAGGCTGGACACGCTGCTGGACAAGGCGTGCATGTTATTTCCCGCGCTCAAGGACGCCCCGGTTCTGGACCGCTGGGCCGGCATCCGCCCCCGCGCCCGCAGCCGTGCGCCGATCCTCGGGCCATGGCCGGGCCGCCCGGGCCATTATGTCGCCAATGGCGGCTTCAAGATCGGCTATGGCATGGCCCCGAAAGTCGCCCAAACCATGATAGACCTCGTCCTGACCCAAACCGACACGATCCCGGACGGTTTCCGCCTCACCCCCTGACCGCTTTCATTCTGACTTAAATATCCATTCAGCTCCCTCAACTCAAAGGCAGACCATGGCCGGCCTCGACCCCCTTCATTTCGGCCTCGCCCTGGCCATCACGCTGTTTGCCGGTTTCGTCAAAGGTGCGATCGGCTTTGCCATGCCAATGATCATGATCTCGGGTTTTTCCAGCTTTCTGGCCCCGGACCTTGCCTTGGCCGGGCTGATTCTGCCGACCCTGGTGACCAACCTGTCCCAAGCATTCCGCCAAGGGTGGCAACCGGCATGGCAGACGGTGCAGACCTATCGCCGCATCCTGACGGCCACGGTGGTGTTCATCCTGATCTCGGCCAGTTTTGTCTATGTCATTCCGCAGAACCTGTTCCTGCTGCTGCTGGGCTTGCCCATCACGGCGTTTGCCCTGCTGCAGCTGGCGGGCGTCAATCTGGCGCTGCGTCTGGAACACCGCGCGCGGGCCGAGTGGATCCTGGGCGCGATCGGCGGGCTGTATGGCGGGATTTCAGGGGTCTGGGGCCCGCCCTTGCTGGTCTATCTGCTGTCGATCAAGGCGGACAAGGTCGAGACGATACGCGCCCAGGGCGGGGTGTTTCTGATCGGTGCCGTTGTCCTGTTCGCCGCCCATCTGCAATCGGGCGTGCTGCACGCGCAAAGCCTGACCTTTTCGGCCCTGCTGGTCATCCCGGCACAACTCGGCCAGATCCTCGGCAGCCGGATTCAGGACCGGCTGGATCAGACCCGTTTTCGCGCTTGGACGCTGGTCTTGCTGGTGCTGACCGGCCTGAACCTCGCCCGCCGCGCCGTGATGTATTAGCCGATTGCCGCCGCGCGGACATCGGCGTCGATAAAGGGCAGGTATTGCGCGAAATTGGCGGCGAACATTGCCACCAGCTTTTGCGCCTGCAGGTCATAGGCACTTTGGCTCGCCCAGGTCTGGCGCGGGTCAAGGAGGGCGGTGTTGACGCCCAGAACCGCCACCGGAACCTCGAACCCAAAGTTCGGGTCGCGGCGAAATTCGGCACCGGCCAACCCGCCATCCAGCGCCGCCGCCAGCAGGGCACGGGTGGCTTGGATCGGCATCCGACGCCCCGTGCCATAGGCTCCACCCGTCCAGCCCGTGTTGACCAACCAGCAGCTTGCCCCATGTTTGGCAATCTTCTGGGCCAGCAGTTTGCCGTAAACCTCGGGGCGGCGGGGCATGAAGGGGGCGCCAAAACAGGTGCTGAAGGTCGGCTGCGGCTCGGTCACGCCGCGTTCGGTGCCGGCGACCTTGGAGGTGAAGCCGGACAGAAAGTGATACATCGCCTGCGCCGGACTAAGCCGCGCGATGGGGGGCAAAACGCCAAACGCATCGCAAGTCAGCATCACGACATGGCGCGGATGCCCGCCCAGACCCGTAGCCGACGCGTTGGAGATATAGTCCAAAGGATAGGCGCAGCGGGTGTTCGCGGTCAGGCTGTCATCGGTGAAGTCCAGTTCCATGGTTTCGGGGTCATGGACCATGTTTTCCACGACAGTGCCAAAGCGGCTGGTGGTGGCGTAAATTTCAGGCTCGGCGTCGGCCGACAGGTTGATGGTTTTGGCATAGCAGCCGCCTTCAAAGTTGAAGGTGCCGCGTTCGGACCAGCCATGTTCGTCATCGCCGATCAGGGTGCGCGCGGGATCGGCGGACAGGGTGGTCTTGCCGGTGCCCGACAACCCGAAGAAAACGGCGGTATCGACCGGATTGCCGGGCGCATGATTGGCGCTGCAATGCATGGGCATCACGCCCTTTTCGGGCAGCAGATAGTTCAGCAGGGTGAAGACGGCCTTCTTGTTCTCGCCCGCATATTCGGTGTTGGCGATCAGGATCAGGCGTTTGTCAAAGTTCATGGCGATCACGGTTTCGGTCCGGCAACCATGGCGCGCGGGATCGGCCTTGAACGAGGGGCAGTTGATCACCGTCCAATCCGGGGTGAAGTTATCCAGTTCGGTACGCTCTGGCCGCCGCAACAAATGCCGGATGAACAGGCCGTGCCAGGCAAGTTCGGTGACCATTCGCACGTCCAGCCGGTGCATCGGGTCGGCCCCGGCATACAGGTCCTGCACGAAATAATCGCGACCCTGCATGTGGGTCAGCATATCGGCATGCAGCAGGTCAAATGCGGTCGGGGACATTGCGGCGTTGTTTTCCCACCAGACCGCGGTTTCGACCGACGAGGTGCGAACGACGAATTTATCTTTGGGCGAGCGTCCGGTGAACTGCCCGGTTGCACATAAAAATGCCCCACCACGGCCCAAATGCCCCTCGCCGCGCGCAACCGCAGCCTGGACCAAAGCGGGTTCCAACAGGTTGTAACAGACATGGCCGAGGCCCGTGATCCCTTGATCGGCCAGCGTTTGTGCGGCGTTCACGCGTCCTTCGGTCATCCTGAATGCATCTTTCTTCGCGTTTTGCTGCCGGGATTGGCGTAAAATCACCAGTCCGACCAAAAGCCGTTTGGGGAAGGTCATTCGTCGGTCAAATGGCGTGATCGGGCTATAACATGCCGATTCCAAACAGGAAAAGCGTTGTTTACAACCGTTAGCGCAACCACCTTACGTTAGCGCAACCATAAGCGCTTAATTGCCTCAACTGCGGCAAATTAGTCATTCCTTGATGAATTTCGCACCTGATGGAGGGCAGGACACGGCGTGATTCGCACTTAACTGTTGATTCTGCGGCCGCGACAACGGATGTTACAGGAAAAATAAGGCAAACCGAGCAGAATAGGATAGCCCAACATGGCAAGGATCGCCCTTGTGGA
>JBBQGU010000142.1:0-9452 GCA_038323315.1 Rhodobacterales bacterium
GCCGTCGATCTGGTCGTAGGCCTTGAATTCGCCGAAATACTTGGTGATCGCTGCGGTCAGCGTCGTCTTGCCGTGGTCAACGTGGCCGATCGTGCCGATGTTGACATGCGGCTTGTTGCGTTCAAACTTTGCCTTACCCATCTGGGTCACTCCTCATTTTCGTTCGGTGGCGGCGGGGATTACCCCGCCCTACAAGGGTGGTAGGGCGGGGTTCACCCCGCCACACCGGTTATGCGAATTTCTTCTGAATTTCGTCCGACAGGTTCTGCGGCACGGTATCATAGTGGTCAAAGCTCATCGAAAAGGTTGCCCGTCCCGATGTCATCGACCGCAAGTTGTTGATATAGCCGAACATGTTGGCCAGCGGAACCATCGAAGCGATCGCATTCGCGTTGCCGCGGCTGTCCTGCCCGTTGATCATGCCCCGACGAGAGGTCAGGTCGCCGATGACGCCGCCAGTAAACTCTTCCGGGGTGACAACTTCGACTTTCATGATTGGTTCCAACAGCTTGGCACCTGCCTTTTTCAAACCGTCGCGCATTGCGGCACGGGCGGCAATTTCAAAGGCCAGAACCGACGAGTCGACGTCATGGTACGCACCATCAATCAGCGCCACCTTGAAGTCGATCACCGGGAAGCCTGCCAACGGGCCACTGTCCATGACAGACTTGATGCCCTTTTCGACGCCCGGAATATATTCCTTGGGCACCGCGCCACCGACGACCTTTGACTCGAACGAATAACCTTCGCCGGGCTCGGTCGGGGTGATGATCAGCTTGATCCGGGCGAATTGGCCCGTTCCGCCGGTCTGCTTCTTGTGGGTGTAGTCGATCTCGGTCTCGCGGCTGATCGTTTCACGGTAGGCCACCTGCGGCGCACCAATGTTCGCCTCGACCTTGAACTCGCGACGCATACGGTCGACGAGGATGTCCAGGTGAAGTTCGCCCATGCCTTTCATGATGGTCTGGCCGGATTCCTGATCGGTTTCCACCCGGAAGGACGGGTCTTCGGCAGCCAGACGGGCCAAAGCAATGCCCATCTTTTCCTGGTCGGCCTTGGTCTTGGGCTCCACGGCAATCTCGATCACCGGGGTTGGGAAAGTCATGGTTTCCAGAACCACCGGCTTTGCCTGATCGCACAGGGTGTCGCCGGTCGTGGTTTCCTTCAGACCCGCCAAAGCCATGATATCGCCCGCAAAAGCCTCGGCGATTTCTTCCTGCTTGTTGGCGTGCATCATGACCATACGGCCGATACGCTCTTTGCGGCCCTTGGTGGCGTTGTAGATCTGATCGCCCTTTTTGACCTGCCCCGAATAGATCCGGGTAAAGGTCAGGGTGCCCATGAAGGGGTCGTTCATGATCTTGAACGCCAGACCCGAAAAGGGCTGTGCATCATCGGCGGACCGCGTGATGTTGCGGGTTTCCGTCTCGTCGCCCGGCGCGAAACCGATATAGGCCGGCACGTCGAGGGGATTGGGCAGGAAGTCGATGACGGCGTTCAGCATCGGCTGCACGCCTTTGTTCTTGAACGCGGAACCGGCCAGGATCGGAATGAAATCGATGGCCAGCGTACCCTTGCGGATCAGGGCGCGCAGCGTGGCTTCGTCCGGCTCGTTGCCCTCAAGATAGGCTTCCATGGCGGCGTCGTCTTGCCCCACGGCCAGTTCCAGCATGTTGTAGCGCCACTTGTCGGCCTCTTCACGCAAGGATGCGCGGATCGGTTGACGGATCCAGGACGCGCCCAGATCTTCGCCCTGATAGACCCACTCTTCCATGGTGATCAGGTCGATGATGCCTTCCAGCTTGTCCTCGGCACCGATCGGCAGTTGGATCGGGCAGGGGACTGCGCCGGTACGGTCGGCGATCATCTTGACGCAGTTCATGAAATCGGCGCCGGTCTTGTCCATCTTGTTGACGAACACGATACGCGGCACCTTGTAGCGGTCAGCCTGACGCCAGACGGTTTCGGTCTGGGGCTCGACGCCCGCATTGCCGTCCAGCAGAACCACAGCGCCATCCAGCACGGCCAGCGAACGCTCGACTTCGATGGTGAAGTCGACGTGGCCGGGGGTGTCGATGATGTTGAAGCGGTACTTGTCGTCGGACGCGAGGTTGTCGCTGTCGATCTGGCGCTGCCAGAAGGTCGTGGTCGCAGCCGAGGTGATCGTGATGCCACGCTCTTGCTCTTGCTCCATCCAGTCCATGGTGGCGGCGCCATCATGGACTTCCCCGATCTTGTGGGTTTTGCCCGTGTAATACAGGATGCGCTCGGTCGTGGTGGTTTTACCGGCGTCGATATGGGCGATGATCCCAAAGTTGCGGTAGCGGTTAAGCGCGTATTCGCGTGCCATTGTGCCCTCTTACCAGCGGTAGTGGCTGAATGCTTTGTTCGCATCCGCCATCTTATGGGTGTCTTCACGCTTTTTGACGGCGGTGCCACGGTTGTTGACGGCATCGGCCAGTTCGGCGGCCAGACGCTCTTCCATGGTGTTTTCGTTGCGCTTGCGAGCGGCGATGATCAGCCAGCGGATGGCCAGAGCCTCGCGGCGTTCGGTCCGCACATCGACGGGAACCTGATAAGTTGCACCACCGACGCGGCGCGAGCGTACTTCGACCGACGGTTTCACGTTTTCCAGCGCCTCATGGAAGGCGGAGATCGGTTCGCGCTTCAGACGGGTCTGAACCCGCTCCAATGCGCCATAAACGATACCTTCTGCGACGGACTTCTTGCCGTCCAGCATCAGGTTGTTCATGAATTTCGACAGAACCTTGTCGCCATATTTGGCGTCCGGCAGAATTTCGCGTTTTTCAGCGGCGTGACGACGAGACATGTTTTATACCCTCACTTCGGACGCTTGGCGCCGTATTTCGAACGACGCTGACGACGTTCCTTGACGCCCTGTGTATCCAGAACACCGCGCAGGATGTGGTAACGCACACCGGGCAAATCCTTGATACGGCCGCCACGGATCAGAACCACCGAGTGTTCCTGAAGGTTGTGCTTCTCGCCGGGGATATAGCAGATCACCTCAAAGCTGTTGGTCAGGCGCACTTTGGCGACCTTACGCATAGCCGAGTTGGGCTTTTTAGGTGTGGTAGTGTAAACGCGGGTGCAAACCCCACGCTTTTGCGGCGAACCTTCCAAGTGCTGCGACTTGGACTTCCGCACGACGGCTTCCCGCGGTTTGCGGATGAGCTGCTGAATAGTCGGCATTCACGTCCCTCGTTCTTGCGCCATTTCGGGCGCTGTCAATACTCGCACCCGGTATGGGCACGCTGCTTCTCGACCCGTTCTGTGCGAATCACAAAACGAAAAACCGCCAACGCGCCAATACGGGCGCGGAGCGGTGGAATTCCAGAGGATCGGAGCGTTTCGGCCCGGATCATGACCACTTCTTTACGTCGAACCCCATATGCCGGATAGACCCGCATCCAAGGTAAGCGGGCTTTTAGGGGGAGTCGCCGGGGAAGTCAACAGGCGCAAAGCTGCTGTCAATCGGCGATCGGCAGGCAAGCGGGGGCGATCAGATAGGCCTGCAATCTGGCTTTGGCATAGGTGCCTGACAGGGTCAGCGGCGCAGGTTCCGTGGCGCAGGTTGGTGGGCGGCTGCCAACATACAGGACAGCTTCGGTCAGGTCCGCAGGCGCGGGATAGACCTGTTCATAGTGGTTTTCCGGCCCTTCCAAAGGGCGCAGCGTATAGAACCGCAGCCTGGCATCGCGGCCGGTGTAGAACAGGTCGGCGATGATGTCGCGGCGGTCGGCGACGATGGCCCCTGCCCCGTTCTGCTGCGCGAGGGCGATCAGTTGCTGGCTGAGATCGGCACGGCCCAGATAGCGGGCCAGAACGGGTTGGTTCGGCAGCCCGATCTGCGGGAACAGGGTCAGGATCGGCAGAGCGAGGCTTAGGGCGCCGTTCAGCACCAGCGACAGTGTCATCCAGCGTGGATAGGTCAGCAGCAGCAGGGCAGCGACGACGGCCCCCGCGAAATAGGCCGACAGCGCCCAGTTGGCATAGGCATTGTCCAGCATGGCCTGAACGGTGACGATGGCCAGCACCGGCCAGACAAAGGTACCGAGGCCCAGCATCTTGCGGTTTGACAGCGCCAGAACCAGCGCCACAAAGGTGACGGGGCCAAAGACGCCGAGTTGGCTGACCAGAAATGTCAGTGCGTTCAGGGGGTTGAGGGTGGATAGGGGGCTGGCCTGCTCGACCCAGCCGACATTGTCGAGCGTATGGGTAACGGTCGAGAATTGGTGATCAAGGTTCCAGAGGAAGTTCGGGGCCACCACTGCGGCAAAGCTGATCAGCAACAGTGCCCAGTGCGCCGGGCTGGGCCGCATGTCGCGGTTGGTGATGGCGGCCAGAACGGCGCCGATCAGAAAGTACAGGCCGGCATATTTGGCCAGACAGGCCAGGCCCAGCATGACCCCGGTCAGCAGGGCGAACCGCCAGTGTCTGCTTTCGATCAGCCTCAGGTGAAAATGAATCGCGGCGGCAAAGAAGGGTGCCATGACGCTGTCAGTCGAGATCAGCAGACCACCCAAGGCCGCAAATGGCAGCGTCGCATAGGTTGCCGCCACCCAAAACGCGGCGCTGGGGGAGTGCAGACGTGCGGCAATGGCGGCCAGCACCAAGGCGGTGATGCCATGCAGGGCGGCGCCGGGCATCCTGATCCAGAACGGAGCGTCGCTGCCTGCCAGCGTGGTAACGCCGCCGATGACCCAAGCGATCAGCGGCGGTTTGGAGTAATAGCCAAAGGCGAAGTCCTGACCCCACAGCCAATACTGCGCCTCATCCACAAACAGGTCGGTGCGATTGAAGGCCAGCAGCGCCAATCGCAACGCCGTGATCGCACCCACAAGCAGCAGCGACGGGCCAAGCCAGTCGCGCAGATCAGGCCGTGACACTGCTGTTAGCTTTCTGGATCAGCCACAGATTGCGCGCATAGATCACCGAGCCGGGCAACTGGCCGACGATGATGACAGGGTCCAGCTTGTGGATGCCATACGCCAGCACGATCAGCGAGCCCCCGATGGAAAAGTACCAAAACGCGACCGGCACCACGGATCGACCGGCCTTTTCGGACGCCATCCACTGCACCAGAAAGCGCGCTGTGAACATCAACTGCCCCAGCAGTCCCACCGTAACCCACAGCGCATCCGCAGCCGAGGTCACACCCAACATTGTCATGACATTATGCATTTACATACTCTCAACCAAAGGTTTGGTTTTCTTCGCGCGGCGCAACAGCCACGCCACGCCCATCAGATCGACGACCCCAACCAGCCCGCGCTGCAGATTGGAATAATTCGACCGCCCTGCCCCACGCGGCAGATGCGCCACATCGACATGCGTGACCTGCCAGCCGTCGCGGGCGAACAAGGCGGGCAGGTAGCGATGCATATGGTCGAAATAGGGCAGCGCCAGAAACGCCTCGCGACGGAAGCCTTTCAGCCCACAGCCCGAGTCACGGGTGCTGTCTTGCAGGATCCAACCCCTGACGCCATTGGCAAGGCGTGAGGCGATCTTCTTTGACAAGGTATCCTGCCGCTTGACCCTTTGCCCGGCCACCAACCCGAGCCGGCCCGTGGTGTCGGCCAGCAGCGGGCTCGCCAGCTTTGGCAACTCGCCCGGCGGGTTCTGTCCATCGCCATCCAGCGTCAGAACCACCGCAGCCTTGGCGGCCAGCACCCCCGAATGCACGGCGGCACTTTGCCCGGCAGACACGCGATGCCGCACGATCCGCAGATTTGGCAAGGTGGCGGCGCGAAGGGTCAACCGCGCGACGGTATCGTCGGCCGAACCGTCATCGACCACCACAATCTCGAACGGGGCAAAAGCGGTCAGGGCCCGGTCGATGGCGTCGACCAGACCGACGATGTTGTCAGCCTCGTTTCGTGCTGGAATGATAACGGACAGGGTCGGCATGGCATCTTTCCATTCAGCATCAAGTCAGGTGGCGCGATACAAGACAAAGTTCAACCCGGCGGCGCAACGATATGCCATCTGACCCGGAACGGGTCCGAATTGGCTGCAGATGAGGCAAGCTGCAACTCTCCACCATCCAGCGGCGTCAGACCCGGCGGCATGTCGCCGAAAATCAGCAAACGCTGCGGCCAATCGCCGCGGATCGCCGTGGCACCTGTGCCTTTGATGTCCAGTTCGGGGTGCAACAGTTTCAGGTTTCCGGCCAGATAGTAGCCGGCCTCGATGCGGTCGGGCTGCAATTGGGTGATGAGGTTGGACAGTGGCGACAAGTCGCGGGTTGCGGTAGAGCCGTTCCGCACCTGCGCCATACCCAGCACTGTGATCGCAGCACAGGTCGCCGCCAAAGCCGGCACAGCGCGGAAGGCCGGCGCAGACAGGGCCGGCCCGAGCCAACCAAACCCAGCCGCACTGGCAAAGATCAGGATCGGCACCAGCCAGCGCGCCTGAATGTTGGTGATGCCAAATGCAATCACCAGCACCGCCGTCACGGCCACAGTCATGACAGCCGCACGCCACAAAAGCCGGGTTGCCGTCGGCGCAGGGCCAAGTCTGCCGCGTCCGACAAATGCCCACAGCCCTCCGCCAATGATCAGCGGCAATGCCATTCCGGCCAGAACGTTTGCGGCCAGAACGTCCACGCCCAGCGCCCAGGGAAACATCACGGGCCTGTTATAGAATTTATAGACCGAGGCCAGGCTGTTGGTGGTATGCGTGACCGCCCAATAATAGGGTGCCGCAACGATCAGCGCCGCAACGACCACAGCTGTCGCGGCACCACGGACCTGCACCCGCTGCGGCCAAAAGCCAATGCTGGCAACCATAAGGCCCGCCGGCACCGCCCAGTAGTTCCACTTGGAAAGGCCGCCCAGACCCATGATCACGCCCAGCACCAGCCAGCCCAGCAAATCCTGACGGGCCATCAGCCGAAACCACGCCCAAAGTGTCCAGCAAATCGCCACCAGCAGGACGATCGAATGCGACGAGGCACGCTGAAATTCCCATAATATGTTCGGTAAAAAGGCCAGCGACAGGGCCGCGGCGGTTGCGGCTCGACGGTCGGCAAAAGCATGCCGCATGGCGAACCACATCCCCGCTCCGGCCAGCCAAAGGCTAAAATTCTTGAGCAGGATCAAGCCCGCCGTGCCGGGGCCCATGACCCCGAACACCAGGATCTGCAGCCAGTTGTACAGGGGAGGTTGCGGGCCGTAACCCCAGGCCCAGTCGCGCCCGAGCAGCAGCATTTCGGCTTCGTCCGCCTCCAGCGCGCCGCCGAGCATCAGCCGCTGAATCATTTGCAAGGCGAAGTAAACGCCCGTGGCCCAAAGGAACCACAGCGTCGCATTTCTATCTGCGGCCTCCTGCATGTTGCGCCTTTACCTGCCGCTGCAGGATGAACAGTCCCGAGGCAACCGTTATTGCCCCGCCAATCAACGTGTAACGGTCCGGTAAGGTTCCAAACAAAATCCAACCCAGCAAAATGGCAAAAAGCAGCGAGGTGTAGCGGAACGGGGCAACCACCGAAATCTCACCCACCCGCATCACCTTGATTGCGCACAGATAGCCCACGATCAGAAATGCCGCAGCCCCGGCGATCTGACCCAGATGCAGCGGATTGACCGGCTGCCAGCCCTGCCCCGCCAGACCCACCAGCGCCACGGACGACACCGCGAACGCCGCCCAGATCGCCCCCGTGGTCGAGGGCAGGCCATGGGAGAACTTGCGCGTCGCAAGGTCGCGCAGCACGACGAACGCGACCGAGACCAGACCCAGCACCGACCAGCGGTCGAAATCGGCAGCACCGGGGCGGATGATGATCATCACCCCGACAAAGCCTACACCAATCGCCGACATCCGCCGCCAACCGATCCGTTCCCCCAGAACCAGTGCCGCGACCAGGGTCACGACCAGCGGCAAGGACTGCAGGATGGCGGACAGATTGGCCAAGGGCATATGGGTCAGGGCGACCAGAAACGACCAGGACGCGCCCACATCGCCCAACGTCCGCAACGCCAGAAACAGCCGGTCGCGCCCTGGAGGCCACAGGCCCAGCCGCGCGTTCTGCTGCCAGGCAATCAGGCACAGACCCACGCCCGCGCCGATACCGCGCAGGGCAATGACCTGATACAGCGGCACCCCGTCATTGATCGCGGCCTTGACCAAAGTGTCGTTCAGCGTGAAAGCCAGCATCGACCCGCACATCAGCAGGATACCACGAAGATTGTCGGAAAGCGTCATACTATCCCTGCGAATGTTTGGGGCCCTGCGCATGTTGAGGGGTCGTGGGCAGGTCATCTACCTGCAAATGAAAAGGCCCCCCGTCCTAAGACGAGGGGCCCAGACTTACAATGGCCTGAAAAGAGCGGCTGAGGTCAGATCAATCGCGGCTTTCGACCGTATCGACCAGACCTGTGTCCAGCATGCCGGTGTCTTCATCCTCGATATCCATCACCATCATCGGGGCGGCCAAGGCAACCGCGGCTTCGGCGTCGGTCTTGCGCGCCTCGATCACGGTTTGGTCGCGGTCGGCGGCGATCTTCTTGACGCGGCTGGTGGCACCGCCGGTGCCGGCCGGAATCAGACGACCCACGATGACGTTTTCCTTAAGTCCGACCAGTTTGTCGCGCTTGCCCTGAACCGAAGCCTCGGTCAGCACACGCGTGGTTTCCTGGAACGACGCCGCCGAGATGAAGCTGCGGGTCTGCAAGCTGGCCTTGGTGATGCCCAGCAGAATCGGCTCGGCAACACAAGGCCGCATACCGCGAGAGATTGCCTTGTCATTGGCCTCTTCCAGCTCGGTCTTGTCGACGGTTTCGCCCTTCAGCAGCGTGGTATCGCCGCTGTCCAGGATTTCGAACTTTTGCAGCATCTGGCGGACGATGACTTCGATATGCTTGTCGTTGATCTTGACGCCCTGCAGACGGTACACATCCTGCACTTCGTCGATCATGTAGTTGGCAAGCGCCTCGACCCCCAGAATCCGCAATATGTCATGCGGTGCCGGGTTGCCATCCATGATGTAATCGCCCCGTTGCACAAAGTCGCCTTCCTGCACCGGGATATGCTTGCCCTTGGGCACCATATATTCCATCGCCGTCAGCGTCTCATCCACGGGTTCGACCGTGATGCGGCGCTTGTTCTTGTAGTCCTTGCCAAAGCGCACATAGCCGTCCGCTTCCGCAATGATCGCGTGGTCTTTGGGACGACGGGCTTCGAACAATTCGGCCACGCGCGGTAGACCGCCCGTGATGTCCTTGGTCTTGGCACCCTCGCGCGGGATACGCGCCACCACGTCGCCGGGACGGATGGTCTGGCCATCTTCGACCGACAAAATGGCGTCCACCGACATGCCGTAGGAAATCGGCTGACCCGTCTCGCCCCGCACCGGCTCGCCGGTTTCGGGGTTCATGATGATGACTTCCGGCTTCAGGTCGTTGCCCTTGGGGGCAGAACGCCAGTCCGAC
>JBBQGU010000143.1:0-9430 GCA_038323315.1 Rhodobacterales bacterium
CCGCGACAACATCGCAACCCATCTCGGCCAGTACGGCCGAGGCGTAACCGTACCCGGCCGCAAGGTCCAGCACCCGGTCACCCGGCTGAATGTCCAGAAAATCCAGCAGCTTGGCCAGGCTCCGCGCCTCCAGCACCACGCGGCCCGGCGATAGCGCCAGGTTCAGCCCGGCATAGGCCGCTTCCATCTGCGCCACAGGAACATAGCTTTCGCGCGGCACTGCCAGCATCGCTGCGATGATCGGAAACTTGGTCACATCCGACGGACGGACCTGAGTGTCGACCATCATCACGCGCCGGGTGGAAAAATCGCTCATACGGTTCTCTTGCGCTGGGACCTATGGCACCATCTTTGCCACAGATGCCATGACGGAGCAACCGTCGAAACGTTGCAGTCCGTTGGTTCCAATCGGCAAATGCCAACAAAAATCAACGGGCACAGGGTCGCGAAATAACGGGGCAACGCCAGCGTCAGGCCATGGGCGACAGGATTTCAACCGCCTCGCCATGCCGGATTGCAGTGTAAAAACAGGATCGGCGGTTGGTGTGACAGGCAGGCCCGGTTTGCGTCACCAAGGCCAGCAGGCAGTCGCGGTCGCAGTCGAGGCGCAGCTCTTGCAGGGTTTGAATATGCCCCGAGGTGGCACCCTTGATCCAGAATTCGCTGCGAGACCGTGACCAATAAGTCACATTTCCCGTGGCCAGGGTCTGGCGGACCGCCTCGGCAGACATCCATGCGAACATCAGCACTTCACCCGAAGTGGCGTCCTGGGTGATGCAAGGGATCAGGCCGTTTGCATCGTATTTCAGGCTTGCGGGGTCAAACGGCATCGGCGGGTCCTTGGCTTGGCAGGCTTGCAGGCCTATCTAAGGTTGGTCAGGTATGAAAGCCAGAATGATGAGCGATAGCGACCTTGTGAAACTTTATTCCGGCCAGATTTTGGCCTTGGCGTCCGACATTCCCTTGTTGGGGCGGTTGGAGGCGGCGCAGGGCACCGCGCGCAAGCGGTCGCCGCTGTGTGGGTCGACCGTAACGGTCGATGTCACGGTGGCGGACGGTCGGGTGACGGGCTTTGCGCAGGATGTGAAGGCCTGTGCCTTGGGTCAAGCCTCGGCTGCGGTGCTGGGCGGCGTGGTTATCGGGCGAAATCTGGCGGAGTTGCGGGCGGCGCGCGATGGTTTGGCCGCGATGCTGAAGGGGGGCGAGGTTCCTGCCGCGCCCTTTGACAGCTATAAGGTGCTGAGTGCGGCGCGGGAGTACAAGAACCGCCACGCCTCGATCCTGTTGCCGCTGGAGGCGGTTTGTGAGGCGGTGGCGGCGGCGGAGGCTGCGGACGCATGAAAAAGCCTCCGCACATCCTGTGGGAGGGCGGAGGCAAGTGGCGTACCTTGCAGGCGGCGGAGGGCAGGTCACCTCGGGACAGAGGAACCGCAGGCCGGCAATTTGGGAACGCAGGCAGTGGGATAGGTCAGCCGAACTTGAGTGTCAGGCGGCCTGGAGTGTAAGGCGGGCTGGAGTGTATGACGGCCTGGAGTGTCAGGCGGTGCCCGAAAGGGTCAGGCCTACGAACAGCAACATGAACAGAACAGCGACGCCGGCGGCATCGTCGACCAGTGAGGATGTCTGGCGGGCGAACAGGTGCTTGATGCGGTGCGTCATGGCGTCCTCGCTGATTTGTTGCCCTATTGTTCTCATTTTATTAATCGTTTGTAAAGAACTTTTTGAGAACATTTAGGGGGTAAATGCAGTTAACCCACCGAAATCAGTTTGATTGCCCGGTCTTGGTCCAACAGCCACAGCAGGATGCGGGCAGCCTTGCCACGCGGGCTTTGCAGATCGGGGTCGTCATGCAGCAATTTCCGCGCATCGCTTTGGGCGACGGCCATCAGGGCGGACTGGCGTTCCAGATCGGCGATGCGAAAACGCGGCAGGCCGGATTGCGCGGTGCCGATCAGGTCGCCTGCCCCGCGCATGGCCAGATCCTCCTCGGCGATGCGAAAGCCATCCTCGGTGTCGCGGATGGTTTGCAGACGGCGTTTGCCTGACAAGGACAGCGGCGCCTGATACATCAACAGGCAGGTCGATTCTGCGGTGCCCCGACCAACGCGGCCCCGCAGCTGGTGCAGTTGGGCGAGGCCAAAGATTTCGGCGCGTTCGATGACCATGATCGTGGCGTTGGGGACGTTGACGCCCACCTCGATGACAGTGGTTGCGACCAGCACCTTGGCCTGCCCGCTGGCGAAGCGGGCCATCGCGGCATCCTTGTCGGCGGGCGGCAACTGACCGTGGACCAGGGCGACAACAGTGTCACCCAAGGCGGCGCGCAGGCTGGCAAAGCGCGCCTCGGCACTGGAATAGTCCATGACCTCGGACTCCTCGACCAGGGGGCAGACCCAATAGGCCTGCCGCCCCTCGGACACCGCTTGGCGCAGGTGGGCGACCACCTCACCCAAGCGGTCCACAGCGATCAGGGCGGTCTTGATCGGCTTGCGGCCCGGCGGCTTTTCATCCAGAATCGAGGTGTCCATATCGCCAAAAGACGCAAGGGCCAGCGATCGCGGGATCGGTGTGGCGGTCATCACCAGCACGTCGGCGGCCTCGCCCTTGGCACCAAGCTCCATGCGCTGGGCGACGCCAAAGCGGTGCTGCTCGTCGACGACGGCTAGGCGAAGGTCTTGGAATTCAACATCTTTCTGGAAAACCGCGTGGGTGCCGACAAGGATCGGTATGCGCCCTGCGGCAAGGTCTTCCAGTTTGGACTGCCGGTCAGCACCCTTGTCGCGGCCGGTCAGCAGTTCAAGCCGGATGTCGGCGGCGCGGGCGAGGGGGGCCAAAGCCCCGAAATGCTGACGGGCAAGCAGTTCGGTCGGGGCCATCATCACACCCTGCCCGCCCGCCTCGACCGCGATCAGCAGGGCAAGGAAAGCGACGAGGGTCTTGCCCGAGCCGACATCACCTTGCAGCAGGCGGTTCATTTTCAAGGGGGATTGCAGGTCGGCGGCGATCTCGCTGACGGCGCGGGTTTGGGCATTGGTCAGGGAATAGGGTAAGTTTTTCAAGACCTTGTCCTGCAAAGCTCTTGTGCCGATGTTGGATTTTCCCTTGCCCCGACGCAGGGATGCACGGGCAAGTGAGAGGGTCAGTTGATGGGCGAACAACTCGTCATAGGCCAAACGTTGGCGGGCGGGGTTGGTGGCGATCAGGTCTTGCGGGCCCTGGGGCGCGTGGACGGCGGCAATGGCCGTGCGCCAACTGGGCCAGGATTCTTGCGCCAGTTGGCCGGGATCGATCCATTCGGGCAGGTCTGGGCTGCGTTCAAGGCTGGCCGCGACACCCTTGGCGATCAGTTTTTGGGTGATACCGGCCACCAGCGGGTAGATCGGCTCATACAGGGGCAGTTGGGCTGCCTCCTCAGGCCGCAGAACGTGGTCGGGATGCGGCATCTGAGCGACGCCGTCGAACAGTTCGGCCTTGCCCGAGACGATGCGACGTTGACCGGTGGGCAGCAAGGATTGCAGAAATTCGCCCTTGGCGTGGAAATAGATCAGGGTGAAGTCAAGTTTGGCATCGCGGACCATGATGCGATAGGGCCGGCCACGGGTTTGGGGCGGATAGTGCAGGCCGACCTCAACCTCGACCGTGACGGTGGCGGGTAAGGTGACGTCGCGCAGCGAGGCTTTGCGGCTGCGGTCGATACCGGAATGTGGCAGCAAAAACAACAGGTCCCGGGGGATTATTACACCGAGGGCTGCGAAGTTCTTGACTGATTTGGGGCCAAGGCCGGATAGGGTATCCAATTCGGCGAACAGGGGGAACAGTTGGATCGGTCGGCTCATGGGGTCGCGGCCAAGGCGAGCCAGGCGTCTTCGTCGATGATCTTGATCCCGAGCGCCGCAGCCGCCTTGGCCTTGGACCCCGCGCCAGGGCCCGCGATGACCAGATCGGTCTTGGTCGAGACGGAGCCTGCCACCTTGGCCCCCATAGCCTCGGCCCGCGCCTTGGCTTCGGAGCGGCTCATCTTTTCCAGGGTTCCTGTGAAAACAAGGGTCTGGCCCGCGATGGGAGAGCCTGCGGTGGCGCGGGGGGCAATGGGTTGGACCTTCAGTTGCGCGATCAGGGCGTCAATCGCGCTACGTTCGGCGGGGTTCTGGAAGGCGTCCATCAGGCTGGTCGCGACCACATCGCCAATGCCGTCGATGGCGGTCAGGTCGGATTGGGTCAGGCTGCCTGTGAAGTTGGCCCATGTGCCATAGTGGCGCGCCAGCAGGCTTGCCACCTGCTCGCCGACATGGCGGATGCCGAGGGCAAAGATCAGGCGGTCGAGCGGGATAGCGCGCTTGGCCTCGATTGCTGCATAGAGATTGGTGACGGAGCGGTCGCCAAAACCATCCCGGTTTTTCAGTTTTTTCAATGGGTTATGGGCGTCTTTTAAGGCAAGTGTAAAAATATCGGCGGGGGTTTTCAACGGCAGGTCCGGGTCGTTGAAGAACATCTCAATCTGTTTGGCGCCGAGGCCCTCGATATCAAAGGCGGCGCGGGACACGAAGTGTTTCAACCGCTCGACCGCCTGCGCGGGGCAGATCAGACCACCGGTGCAGCGGCGCACGGCGTCGCCGTCCTCTCGCGGGGCGGGCGAAGCGCATTCAGGGCAGATGTGAGGGAATACAAAGGGCTGCGCGCCGATGTTGCGTTGCGTCAGGTCGACATCGGCGATCTTGGGGATGACGTCACCGGCGCGGTAGACCTGCACCCAGTCGCCGATGCGGATATCTTTGCCGTCGCGGATCGGCTGGCCCTTGGCGTCACGACCGGCGATGTAATCCTCGTTGTGCAAGGTTGCGTTCGCCACGACGACGCCGCCGACCGTCACTGGTTGCAACCGCGCCACGGGGCTGAGCGCGCCAGTCCGGCCGACCTGAATGTCGATGGCCAGCAGTCGCGTCCAGGCCAGTTCGGCCGCGAATTTATGCGCAATCGCCCAGCGTGGGGTGGTGGAGCGGAAGCCCAGGCGGCCTTGCAAAGCCAGATCGTTGACCTTGTAAACCATACCGTCGATGTCATAGCCGAGGGTGGCACGCTGCGCCTCGATGGCGCGGTAATGGGCGAGCATGTCGGCAGGCGCGTGACACAGCACGGTATGGGGATTGACGGAAAAACCCATCCGGCCAAGGGCTTGGATCGCGCCAAGCTGGGTTGCGGCCAGGGGTCCCGACACATCGCCCCAACTGTAGGCGAAAAACCGCAGCGGGCGACCGGCGGTGATACTGGCGTCCAACTGGCGCAGCGAGCCTGCAGCGGCGTTGCGGGGGTTGGCAAACGTCTTGTCGCCAGACGCAGCCTGACGGGCGTTCAGGGCGGCGAAATCGTCGTGGCGCATATAGGCCTCGCCCCGCACCTCCAGCACATCGGGCGCACCGGTGATCTGGCTGGGCACATCGGCGATGGTCAGGGCGTTGGCCGTGACATTCTCGCCCGTTTCGCCGTCGCCGCGCGTCGCGGCCTGCACCAGGCGGCCCTGTTCATAGCGCAGCGACAAGGACAGCCCGTCAATCTTCGGCTCGGCCGTATAATCCAATGGCCCGGCATGGCCCAGAAACTTGCGGATGCGGGTGTCAAACTCCACCACATCCGCGTCGGCAAAGCCGTTTTCCAGGCTGAGCATCCGGACCCGGTGCAGCACCTTGCCAAAACCCGAGGCAAGGGCCCCGCCAACCTGTTCCGAGGCGCTGTCAGCGCGTTTCAGAGCCGGAAACCGCGCCTCGATCGCCGCATTGCGGCGTTTCAGCGCGTCATAGTCGGCGTCCGAAATCGTCGGCGCGTCCAACGTGTGATAGTCGTGGTTGGCTGCACCCAGTGCCGCAGCCAAACGGTCAAGCTCGGACCGCGCCTGCGGTGAGTCCAAATTCTGAACCGCCATATCCTTCACCAGACTCACCGTCATCGCCCCCTGTGATTTTGTGCAAACCTAAGGGGGGAAGCCGCGATGGTCCAGCCTCAGGCAGAGGCCGCGAGTTTGGCTTCAGCACCCACACTGGGTTCGCGCAGCACATAGCCCCGCCCCCAGACGGTTTCGATATAATTCTGACCACCCGTCGCTTCGGCCAGCTTCTTGCGCAACTTGCAGATGAACACGTCGATGATCTTCAGTTCCGGTTCATCCATGCCACCATACAGGTGATTGAGGAACATTTCCTTGGTCAGCGTCGTGCCCTTGCGTAAACTCAGCAGTTCCAGCATCTGATATTCCTTGCCCGTCAGATGCACCGAGGCTCCGCCGACATCGACCGTCTTGGCATCCAGGTTCACATTCACGATGCCGGTGCGGATGACCGATTGCGAATGTCCCTTGGACCGGCGAATGATGGCATGGATCCGCGCAACCAGTTCTTCACGGTGAAAGGGCTTGGTCAGATAATCATCTGCGCCAAAGCCGAAGCCCTTGATCTTGTTCTCGGTATCGTCCGAGCCCGACAGGATCAGGATCGGCGTTTCGACCCGCGACAGGCGCAGTTGCCGCAAAACCTCATGCCCCGACATGTCGGGCAGGTTCAGGTCCAGCAGGATCAGATCGTAATCATACAACTTGGCCAGGTCGATCCCGTCCTCGCCCAAATCGGTACAGTAAACATTAAGGTTGGCATGCGTCAGCATCAATTCGATGCTGCGCGAGGTCGTCGGATCGTCTTCCACCAGCAGTACGCGCATTATGTGCTCCGTCTCATCACTTGTTCCTCAACCACTTTCGCCACCAATGGTTAATGGACAGTTACTGTGCCAGAACGCGCCGCAGAAACAACTTAAAGTTGCCGATATTTTTGGATTGTGGTGACGCGCAACGCCTTGTCACCGTGACTTTCGACGGCCTGACGCCAGAATCCAAACTCCTCCTCTGACAAGGAATAGCGTTCCAGGGCCTCGGCCTCGGTCAAAAGGCCGTGAGTCACGGCTTTTACGACGATGGCCTTGCGGCTGGCCACCCATCGCCGCGTGTCTGCCGGCGGCAGATCGGCGCGGGAGAGAATCACGCCGTTTGGCATCGTGACCTGGCGTGGCCCGTCGACTTTTTTCAGATACATGTGCAATTCCTCGTCCAACTGTCACAACTTGCAACAGCGTCCTTAAACAACAATGAAGCCTGGACGGGGACAGGGGGTTGAGAGTAGGGCGTATTTTCCTATATTGCGTTGGGAAATCCCAAAGGATGCCACAATCATGCTCGATCTGCCGCTCAATTCGCTGGGCCTGCCCAAAGCGCCCGCTGATACGCGGGTCGTGGTGGCAATGTCGGGCGGCGTCGACAGTTCGGTTGTGGCGGCGATGCTGGCGGAACAGGGCTATGACGTCGTGGGCGTCACGCTGCAACTGTACGACCATGGCGCGGCCCTGGCCAAAAAGGGCGCCTGCTGTGCGGGGCGCGACATCCATGATGCGCGGCGGGTTGCGGAAACCATGGGATTTCCGCATTATGTGCTGGATTATGAGAACACCTTTCGCGAGGCGGTGATCGAGGAGTTTGCCGACGCCTATCTGGCCGGCGCCACGCCGGTGCCCTGCATCCGTTGCAACGAGCGGGTCAAGTTCAAGGATCTTCTGGCGACGGCGCGCGATCTGAACGCCGATTGCATGGCGACAGGGCACTATATTCAACGCAAGGTCGGGGCGGCGGCAGAGCTGCACCGCGCCGTCGATCTGAATCGGGATCAAAGCTATTTCCTGTTCTCGACCAAGCCCGATCAGTTGGATTTTCTGCGTTTTCCGCTGGGCCATCTGCGGTCCAAGACGGAAACCCGGGCCCTGGCGGCGCGATATGGCCTGCCGGTGGCGGATAAGCCGGACAGTCAGGACATCTGTTTCGTGCCGAACGGCAACTATGCGGCGGTGATCGAAAAGCTGCGCCCGGGGGCTGCCGATCCGGGGGAAATCGTCGATCTGGCGGGCAATGTGGTGGGCCTGCATCGGGGCGTCATCCACTACACGGTCGGGCAGCGCCGGGGCTTGGGCATTGGGGGTCTGGGCGACCCCTTGTATGTGGTGCGGCTGGACCCTGCCGCGCGTCGGGTCATCGTCGGGCCAAAGACCGCTTTGGCCACCCGTATCATCCCGTTGCGCGAGATCAACTGGCTGGGCGATACCCCGTTCGACAGCCGCCAGGAATGGCATATGGAGGTCAAGGTCCGCTCGACCCGCCCCCCGCGCGCCGCCATCCTGCGGCCCCTATCCGCAACCGAAGCCGAGGTCGAACTGCTGGACCCCGAGGATGGTGTGTCGGCAGGTCAGGCCTGCGTGTTCTACGCGCCCGAGGGCAGCCGCGTCTTTGGCGGCGGCTGGGTCTGGCGCGGGCACTAGCACACCAACCCAACCCCTTTCATTCTGACTTAAATATCCATCTTGCTACACAACCGGCAGCCGCGCCTCGACCATGCCGGCGTACCAGCTTGATCCGAACGGGATCGCCGCGTCGTCAAAGTTATAGGCGGGGTGGTGGACCATGGCGGTGTCGCCGTTGCCGACAAGAATATAGGCGCCGGGACGTTCCATCAGCATATAGGAAAAATCCTCGGCCCCCATCGTCGGGTTCACATCTTCGTTGACATGCGAGCCGACGGTCCGGGCAACATCGGCGGCGTAGCGGCTGTTCGCCTCGGCATTGACCGTCACCGGATAGCCGCGTTTGTAGATGACCTCGGCCTTGCCACCCAAGGCGAGGGCCGTGCCTTCGGCAATCTCGCGCAGGCGACGCTCGACATAGTTCTGCACGGCGGCATCCATGGTGCGGACGGTGCCCTTCATCACGACCTGTTGCGGGATGACGTTGTGGGCGGTCGAATCGGTGGCGACGGTGCAGATCGACACGACGATCTGTTTCAGGGGGTCGACGCCCCGGCTGGCGATGGTTTGCAAGGCGACGATGATATGGGCGGCAAGGACGGTGCTGTCGATGCATTCGTGGGGTTTTGCGGCGTGGCCGCCTTTGCCGGTCACGGTGATCTCGACCGTGTCGGCGGCGGCCATCATCGCGCCGGGGCGGATGGCGAACTGACCGACGGGGATGCCGGGCATGTTGTGCATGCCGTAAACCTCGTCAATGCCCCAGCGGTCCATCATGCCGTCCGCCACCATCTCGCGTCCGCCACCGCCACCCTCTTCGGCGGGCTGAAAGATGCAGATGCAGGTGCCGTCGAAATTGCGCGTCTCGGCCAGGTATTTGGCGGCGCCCAGCAGCATCGAGGTGTGGCCGTCATGACCGCAGGCATGCATCTTGCCAGGGCTTGTCGAGGCATAATCCAGTCCGGTCTGTTCCTTGATCGGCAAGGCGTCCATGTCGGCGCGCAGGCCCACGACACGGCCACTGTCGGTGCGGCCCTTGATGACGGCCACGACACCCGTGCGGCCAATGCCCGTCACCACCTCGTCACAGCCGAAGTCACGG
>JBBQGU010000144.1:0-9412 GCA_038323315.1 Rhodobacterales bacterium
TCCCGGAAATCAACCAGCTGTGGCGCCGTCGGCAATTCGCCGTACAACAGCAGGTAGCACAGTTCAATATGCGAGGATTGCGCCGCCAACTGCTCGATCGGATAGCCACGGTGCAGCAGTTCGCCCTTGTCGCCGTCGATATAGGTGATGGCGCTTTCGCAAGACGCGGTCGAGGTGAAGCCGGGGTCGAAGGTGAACACATCCGCCTCGCCATACAGCTTGCGGATGTCCAGCACATCGGGGCCGATGCTGGGCGACATCACAGGCAGGTCGTAGGTCTGGTTGTTGAGGGTCAGTTTGGCAGACTTGTTCATCGCGTCCATCGTCATATCCTCGGGTTAGGTCCTGCCAGGCAGGGGGATTGTTTTTGCGTCCCTGCCTTGCAGGGTGTTCGTGTGCGGGCCGCGATGCTTAATCCGCAGCGTCAGCCAGCCGCGCCAGTGTTTCATCGCGCCCCAGGACCAGCATCATGTCATAGACGCTGGGGCTGGCGGTGCGTCCGGCCAGAGCGGCGCGCAGGGATTGCGCCAATTTGCCGAACCCGATCCCCGCAGCGGCGGCGGCAGCGTTGAGAATCGGCTCCAACGCGCTTTTCAACCAAGAAGCATGTTGCAGGTGCAGCGTCAATGTTTTGAGTATACCACGGGATACCGGATCGAGGGCGGCGTCCGCGGCGGCGTCGCGGCCGATGGGGCGGGATTCCAGTGCGAACCGTGCCTTTTCAACCAGTTGCGGGAGGGTCTTGGCGCTGGTCTTGACGAAGGGCATGGCGTTCAGCAGCAGGGCGGTCTGTGTTTCGGTCAAGGCGGGCCGGCTGGTCACGTGCAAAAAGGCGGCAAGCTCTTGCAGCAGTGCAGCATCGTCGCCCATCGCCATGTGATGGCCGCAGGTGTTTTCCAGCTTTTTGAAATCGAGCCGGGCGGGCGCGCGACCGATGCCGGGCAGGTCGAACATCTGCATGGCCTCGGCGCTTGTAAAAATCTCGGCGTCCAGATGGCCCCAGCCGAGCCGCGTCAGATAGTTGCGCATGCCGGCGGCGGGGTAGCCCATCGCCTGATACTCCTCGACCCCAAGAGCGCCATGACGTTTCGACAGTTTCTTGCCATCCGGCCCGTGGATCAGCGGGATATGGGCCCAGACCGGCACGGTCCAACCCATCGCATCGTAGACCATCGTCTGGCGCGCTGCGTTGTTCAGGTGATCATCCCCGCGAATGACATGGGTCACGCCCATATCGTGATCATCGACCACGACGGCGAGCATATAGGTCGGCGTAGCATCGGAACGTAAACAAATCATATCATCCAGTTGGTCGTTGCGAAACCGGACCGTGCCCTGGACCTGATCCTCGATCACCGTCTCGCCGGTCCGGGGCGCGCGCATGCGGATGACATAGGGCAGGTCGGGATGGGTCGCGGGGTCGGCGTCGCGCCACGGGCTTTGGAAGACGGCATAGGACCCGCGCGCCTCGGCCTCGGCGCGGAAGGCTGCGATCTCGTCCTGAGTGCTGAAACATTTGTAGGCGGTGCCGCGTTGGAGCATGTCGTGGGCTATTTCGGCGTGGCGGTCGCGGCGGTCGAACTGGCTGACCACTTCGCCGTCCCAATCGAGGCCGAGCCATTGCAGGCCGCGCAGGATCGCTTCGGTCGCCTGCGGCGTATAGCGTTCGCGGTCGGTATCCTCGATCCGCAGCAGGAACTTGCCACCCCGGCCCCGCGCATAAAGCCAGTTGAACAGGGCCGTGCGCGCGCCTCCGATATGCAGATAGCCGGTGGGCGACGGGGCAAAGCGGGTGACGATGGGGGAGTTCATGCGAGCGGCCTTTGATGCGTTAACCTTTGGGAAACCATATCGCCCATAAGGTCGGGTTTAGGCAATCGCGGGGGGCGTGACAAGGTGCAGGGGGCAATGCGGCCTTTGCTGGTGTTGCAAGAGGCGCGGGGCGCGCTGTTTCCGTTTGTGCCGGTGTTTCTGGGCTTTGGCGTCGGGCTGTGGTTTGCTCTGCCGTTCGAGCCGGGGGTGGCGTTTTATGCCTGGGTCGGTGCTGTGGTGGTGGCGCTGGTGGCGCTGTGGCGTTTTGGGCCGGAGCTGGCGCAGCCTGTGATCGTGGCGGTGGCCTGTGTGGCGGTGGGGGTGTTGTCCACCGGCCTGCGGGCGCATCTGGTCGAGGCGCCGATGCTGGCACGGCCCTATTACGGGCCGGTGCAGGGGCGGATCATCGAGATTGACCGGTCGCAGTCGGATGCGATGCGGCTGACGCTGGATCAGGTGGTGCTGCGTGACATGTCGGGCGATGCGACGCCGCTGACGGTTCGGGTGTCGCTGCATGGGCCGCCGCCGGGCACGGGCTATGAACCGGGGCAGGTGGTGATGACCACGGCGCGGCTGGCGGCACCGGAGAGCGCGGTGGAGCCGGGGGGATTCGACTTTCGCCGGATGGCCTATTTCAACCGGTTGGGGGCGATTGGGTACACGGCGGCACCGGTGGTGATGTGGGCGCCTGCGGCGGAGGGGTCGCAGGTGATCAACCGGCTGCGTGGTCATCTGTCGGCGGCGATTCAGGCGCAGGTGCCGGGGGATTCGGGGGCTTTTGCCAGCGGGGTGATGACGGGGGACCGGGCCAATATCTCGGCCGCGGTGGTCACGGATCTGCGGGTGTCGTCGCTGGCGCATCTGCTGGCGATTTCGGGGATGAACATGGCGTTCATCACGGCGTTTGTGTTTGGCATCGTGCGGTATGGACTGGCCTTGGTGCCGCCGGTCGCGCTGCGGGTGAATTCGAAGAAGATCGCTGCGGTGGTCGCCTTGGCGGTGGCGCTGTTTTATCTGCTGCTGTCGGGGGCCAATGTGGCGACGACGCGGGCGTTCCTGATGGTCTCGGTCATGCTGTGCGCGGTCTTGCTGGACCGCAGGGCGCTGACGTTCCGGTCGGTCGCGCTGGCGGCGGTGATCTTGCTGCTGGTCGAGCCGGAGGGGTTGACCGAGCCGGGGTTCCAACTTTCGTTTGCCGCCACTGTGGCGCTGATCGCGGGGTTCGGGCCGGTGCAGCGGTGGTTGAACGGGCGGGTGCCCGGCTGGATGGAGCCGCCTGTCATGCTGGTCGCGACATCGGTGCTGGCGGGGGTGGCGACGGCGCCCTTTGCCGCCGCGACGTTCAACCTGTTCGCCGACTATGGCCTGATCGCCAACCTGATGACGGTGCCGGTGATGAGCCTGCTGATGGGGGCGGGCGTGGTGGCGGCGTTGCTGGCACCGCTGGGGTTGGCCTATCCCGCGCTGTGGGTGATGGATCTGTGCGCGCGGTGGATCTTGTGGGTGGCGCATTGGATTGCCGGGTTGGACGGGGCGGTGACGCCGATCGTGGCGCCGGGGCCGTGGGTCGTGCCGCTGATTGCGTGCGGGGCGCTGTGGCTGGTGATGTGGCCCGGACGGGCGCGCTGGGTGGGCGGGGGGCCGGTGGCGCTGGCGCTGGTTTTTTGGATCATGGTCGAGCGGCCAGCCGTGCTGATCAGTGCGGATGGCGTGTTGGTGGGGCTGCTGGGGGATCAGGGGCGGGCGCTGTCCTCGCCGCGCGGGGCGGGGTTTGCGGCGGAAAGCTGGCTGGCGGATGATGGCGATCTGGCGCTGCCCGGGGAGGCGGCGCTGCGGCCGGGGTTTTCGGGGCCGAAGGCGGCGCGTGCTTTTATGGTGGGGGACTTTCACGGCGAGGTGTTGAGCGGCAAGGCGGCCTTGGAGGGGGTGGAGGCGGCCTGTGCACGGGTGGATATTGTTGTGGTACCGGTTGCTTTGGGACCAGCCCCGCCGCAAAGGCCGGGGTGTTTTGTCATCGACCGGGTGCTGTTGGACCAAACCGGCGCGTTGGAGTTGCGGGTCGAGGCGGAGGGTGTGCGGCTGGTTCCGGTTCGGGCGGTGCCGCGCATCTGGCTGGGTGACAGGCCGGTGGCTGCGTCACAGGTGTGGCGCAAGAACTCCGCACGGCTGGCGGAGGGTCAGTAAATGGCATCGGTCAACCGAGGCAGATGGCTGGGAGCCAGTCACAATGTGCCAAATTATCAGGGACAGATGCCAAGAGCAGTCGCTGAATGGCTACCGATGGAGGGCAGTCCCTGAATGGCAATCGTTCTGGGCTGGTTGCGGGCGGCAGGTCGTTCCGGGGTCAGTAGCTGCGGATCAGGCCGACGAGTTTGCCTTGCACCTTGACCATGTGCTCGGGAAAGACGCGGGTTTCGTAGGCGGGGTTGGCCGCCTCGAGCGCGATCATGCCGCCGCGACGGCGGAAACGCTTCAGGGTCGCCTCGGCATCCTCGACCAAAGCCACGATGATGTCACCGTTGTCGGCGGATTGCTGTTCGCGGATGACGACGATGTCGCCGTCGTTGATGCCAGCGTCGATCATTGAATCGCCTTTGACTTCAAGAGCATAGTGCGAACCTTTGCCGGACAGCAGCGAGCCGGGGACGGCGACGTGGTGCGAGACATGGGCAATCGCCTCGATCGGCACGCCGGCGGCGATGCGGCCCATCATGGGGATGTCCATGGCGTCGACCGGGGTTATGTCGAAGGCGGCGGCGGGGCGGCGAGGGGCAGTTTCCGGTTTGTCGCCTGTGATGACTTTTGGCTGAAAGCCGGGTTTTTCCATCGCTTCGGGCAGTTTCAGGATTTCGAGTGCGCGGGCACGGTGGGCAAGGCGGCGGATGAAGCCACGCTCCTCCAGCGCGGTGATCAGGCGGTGGATGCCGGATTTGGATTTCAGGTCCAGCGCATCCTTCATTTCGTCGAAAGAGGGGGGGACGCCGTCGGCATCGACCCGCTGCCGGATGAAGTCGAGCAATTCCAACTGTTTGCGTGTCAGCATTTCATTACCCCGGCCCAAAACTATCAACCATTGCGGTCAAGTGTTAACGCAATGTTCTTTCAGCGTTCTTGGTTTGTGTCAAGGGGTTTGCTAAAGGGCGAGATAAGTAGCAGTCTCGCCTGTGCTTCGCGGGCCATCCGATACGGGGCGGATCAGCAGGGCGTTGGCCTGCGACAGGATCGACAGCAGGGCCGAGTCCTGACGGTCGAACGGGGTGACGACGGGGCCATCGGCGGTGTCGGTCAGGCGGGCGCGCATATAGTGGTCGCGGGGACCGTTGGCGTCGACCGGGGCACCGAGGCGGGCGCGGCGGGGTTGGGGTTCGGGGTTGGGGCGGGCTTGCAGGGCGCGGACCATCGGCAGGACGAACAGGTGGCCGCAGACGATGGCGGACACCGGGTTGCCGGGCAGGCCGAGGACGGGTTTGCCGTGCAGGGTTCCGGCCATCAGGGGTTTGCCGGGGCGCATGGCGATGCGCCAGAAGGCGCGTTCCATGCCCATAGCCGTGGTGACTTGCGCCACGAGGTCATGGTCGCCGACCGATGCGCCGCCGATGGTAACGATCAGGTCGGCGTCAAGCGCCATGGTCAGGACGGCGCGCAGGGCCGCTGGCGTGTCACGCGCGATGGGCAGGATGCGGGGGATGCCGCCCTCGGCCTCGATCATCGCGGCGAGGGCGAAGGTATTGGAGGCGATGATCTGAGACGGCGCGGGCGCCTCGCCGGGCATGACCAACTCGTCGCCGGTGGCAATAAGGGCTACGGTGGGGCGGCGGGTGACGGCGATGTGGGGGATGTTCATCGCGGCCAACAGGGCAAGGTCGTTGGGGGTGAGGCGGCGGGGCGGCAGCGTGTCGCCCAAGCGGAAATCCTGACCGGCGGGGCGGATGTGGGCGGCAGTGTCGGCACCGGGTTTGACGGTGATCCGGTCGCCGTCGCGGGTGATGTCTTCCTGAATGATCACGCGGGTGGCGCCGGTCGGGACGGGGGCGCCGGTGAAGATTCGGACGGCTTGGGTCGCGGTGATGGTGCCGTCATAGGCGTGGCCGGCACCCGCCTCGGCCACCACGGTGAAGGTTGTGCCGGGGGTCGGGTCGCCCGCGACGGCATAGCCGTCCATCGCCGAGGCTGAGAAGGGCGGTTGTGTCAGGGTGGCAAGGGCGGGGCTTGGCATCATGCGGCCATTGGCGTGACGCAGGGGGACCAGTTCGACCGGCAAAGGGGTGGCCAATGCGAGGCAGCGCGCCAGGGCGTCTTCAACCGTTATCATCAGGTCGCCTCGTAAAGCCCTGATTTTCCGCCATCTTTCAGAAGAAGGCGGATGCCGTCGATGACCATGCTTTTCTGCGCGGCCTTCAGCATGTCATAGACGGTCAGACAGGCGACCGAGACGGCGGTCAGCGCCTCCATCTCGACGCCGGTGACGCCTGCGGTCTTGACGGTGGCGGTGATGCGGATGCCGGGCAAGGCAGGGTCGGGCGTCAGGTCAAGCGCCACGCGGGTCAGGGGCAAGGGGTGGCACAAAGGGATCAGGTCGGCGGTGCGTTTGGCGGCCATGATGCCGGCGAGGCGGGCCACACCCAGAACGTCGCCCTTTTTGGCGCGGCCTTCGGTCACCAAGGCCAGGGTTTCGGGCGTCATCCGGACCAGGCCTTCGGCCACGGCCACGCGGTCGGTCACGGCTTTGGCCGAGACGTCGACCATGTGAGCGTGGCCCTGGTCGTCGAAATGGGTCAGGGTCATATGCCGCCCTGCGAGGTCAGGGGTTTGGACAAGATCGCCTTGGTCGCGGCGGTAACGTCGTCCTGCCGCATCAGGCTTTCGCCGATCAGGAAGCAGCGGGCACCATAGCGCGCCATGTCGGCCAGATCGGCGGGGGAATGCAGGCCGGATTCGGACACGATCAGACGATCCTCGGGGACATAACGGGCAAGCTGGCGGGTGGTGTCCAGCGTTACCTCGAACGAGTGCAGGTTGCGGTTGTTGATGCCGATCAGCCGGGATTTCAGTCTGGTTGCACGGTCCAGTTCGGCGCGGTCATGCACCTCGATCAGGGTGTCCATGCCCCATTGGGTTGCCGCAGCCTCCAGTTCCGCCGCCTGGGCATCGGTCACAGTGGCCATGATGATCAGGATGCAGTCGGCGTGCAACGCGCGGGCCTCGGTCACCTGGTAGGTGTCGTAGATGAAATCCTTGCGCAGGCAGGGCAGTTTGGTGGCCTGATGCGCCTGGGTCAGAAATTCATCGGCACCCTGGAAGGATGGCGTGTCGGTCAGGACGGACAGGCAGGTGGCACCGCCCGCCTCGTAGGCTCGGGCCAGGGCGGGCGGGTTGAAATCGGCGCGGATCAGGCCGCGTGAAGGGCTGGCCTTTTTGATCTCGGCGATCAGGCCATAACCCGAGATGACAGCGTCGGCCAAGGCGCGGGCAAATCCGCGCGGCGCTGGGGCGGCCTTGGCGCCGGCTTCGACATTGGCAAGCGGTTGCTGCGCTTTGCGGGCGGCAATCTCGTCGAGTTTGTAGGTTTTGATGCGGTCAAGGATGGTTGTCATGGGCGCATTGGTAGCCAAGATGCGCAGGGAAGGAAAGGGTCAGGTTGCGTCACAGGCGGCGCTGTAGCTGGCCAGGACGCGGGTGATGGCGGCGCGGATCAGGGGTTTGGCGGTAGGTTCCAGGCGCTTGGCCATGACGTCAGGGTACAGGGCGGCGAAGTATTGAGAGATCAGGGGTTCGGGGATGAGGTTGTCTGCGAGAAGGGTCATGAGGGTGTTGACGGCAGCGCGGGCGGTGGGGTCGGTCCAGTAGTACCGGATGCGGTCGGAATAGCTGAAATGGCGTTGCAGGTATTGGTGCTGCGGGGTGCCGGGGTAATATTTCTGCCAGTGCTGGGGGTTGGCCTGCATGACCTGTTCCATGGTGGTGCGCAGGGGGGTGTGGCCGGGGTGCAGGATTTGGGCGATGTGGTCCAGGGCGTATAGCGCCTCGCGCAGGGCGAAGGTCAGGCCGGGGCCGACCTTGAGGATGGCAAAGCCGTCGCGGACCAGGGCGGTCAGGGCGGCGGTGGTTTGGTAGTCGGTCGAGTGGGCCTCGAAGATCAGGGGCAGATCGGGGAGGGCTGCCACGAGGGGTTGGGCCGGGACGGGGTCGTAGGGGATGACGTTTTCGTTGCCGAACTCGACCCCCGGCTGGACAACGAGGCCGACGATGCGGGCAAAGGCGGCGGGGATGCCTGCGGCGGTGAAGGCATCGTAATGCAGTTGGACGGTGGTTTTGGCGTTCTTTGCAGATGTGATTTGCAGGTGTTCGACCTGCTCCATCGTGCCGCCGGGGATCGGAACTTCGGTGCCGATGATGTAGACGGGTTGCGCGAGGGTTTCCGCGACGGCGGCGAGGCTGGCGGAGCGGCGGGCGATTTCGGCGTCGGGCAGGGGGGTCGGGTCGTCGGCGCAGGACATGGAGCAGTCGAGATGCAGTTTGGCAAAGCCTGCGGCGGCGTAGGCGGCGATCATGGTGGCGGCGTGGTGCATGGCCTGCCGGGCGGGCAGGTGCCGCCACGGATTGGGTCCGAGGTGGTCGCCGCCGAGGATCAGGTTTGCAAGGTCGAAGGATTCCTCGGCGGCGAGGGTTTCCACGAAGCCGCGGAAGTCGGCGGGGGTCATGCCGGTATACCCGCCATCCTGATTGACCTGATTGCAGGTCGCCTCGATCAGCACGGCTTTGCCTTGGGCGCGGCCGAGGGCGAGGGCGGCGCTGATCACCATGGGGTGGGCGGAGCAGACCGAGGTGATGCCAAAGGTCATGCCCTTGCGGCGGTCGGGGGCGAGGTTGGTCAGCAGGTTCGACATGGTGGCCTCTTTGATTTCGATCAGCATAGCGGGGGATTGGCGGCTTTTTCAATCGGAATCGATCAGAAATATGATTGACAATGAGGGAATTGCGCGCTGAATTGCCAGCACAGGGGGACATATGAAGATTGACCGTGTCAGTGCCATTCGGACGCATCTGTTCGCCAAGGGCTTTGCCTCGGTCGGGGAAATTGCCGGGGCGGTTGGGGTGTCGGAACCCACGGTGCGGCGCGATCTGACCGAGTTGGAGGCGGCGGGGGTTGTCACGCGCAGCCATGGCGGCGCGCGGATTGCCGAAGGCTCGGGCGCCGAGGTGGCGTTCGAGGTGCGCGCGCAGACCAATCTGGCGGCCAAGCGGGCGATTGGTGCGGCGGCCTTTGCGATGCTGCGGCCTGATACGGCGGTGTTTCTGGATGCCGGGACGACGGTTCTGCAACTGGCGCGGCGGCTGCGGTTGAACCCCATGCCGCTGCGGGTGTTCACCAATTGTCTGGCGGTGGCGCAGGTGTTGATGCCGGTCGAGGGGCAGTCGGTGACGTTGCTGGGTGGGGTTTTGCGGCCGCAGAATGCGTCGATGGTGGGGATGCTGGCTGAGGCGGCGTTGGAGAAGCTGTGGTTTGACCAGTTGTTTCTGGGGGTGGGTGCGATTGCCGAAACGGGCGAGATTTCCAGCGCGGATGATCAAGAGGCGCGGTTGAACGGGCGGATGCTGG
>JBBQGU010000145.1:0-9411 GCA_038323315.1 Rhodobacterales bacterium
GGTCCAGATCGGCGCGCGGCAGGCCGGTCAGGGTTTGCCCCTGCAGCGTCACCCGCCCCGCCATCACGCGCAACGCGGGGTGGCGATACCCCAGAAGCTGCAAGGCGACAGTCGACTTGCCGCAGCCCGATTCCCCGACCAGCCCCAGCACCTCGCCCGGTGCGATGCTGAACGAGACATCCTCGACCACCCGTTTCCAGGATGATCCTTGCTGATACGCGACGCTCAACCCCTCGACCGTGATCAAGGCTTCGGTCATTGGGTGCCCAGCCTGATCGTGCGGCCGAGCACGCGGGCCAGCCCCTCGGTGAACAGGTTCAACCCGACCACAAGGCTGGCCAGCGCCAATCCCGGCCCCAGCACCAGCACCGGCGACACGATCAGCATGGCCCGGTTTTCGCTGATCATCAGGCCCCATTCCGGCGAAGGCGGACGCAGGCCGAAGCCCAGAAAGCCAAGCGATCCGATCAGCACCGGCGCATAGCCCGCCCGCAGTGCAAATTCGACCAGCAACACGCCGCTGGCATTGGGCAACAACTCTCGCACCATCACCGACCAGGCGCTGTCGCCGCGCAGGCGGGCGACTGTCACATAGTCGCGCGTGGCAATGTCGATCGCGGTGGACCGCGCCATGCGCGCGATGCGTGGCGCATAAACCAGCGCCACCACCAGCACGACCAGCACCGGATTGCCCGCCGCCTCCAGCCCCGCCGCCGAAATCGCAATCAACGCCAGCACCAGAAAGGGGATGCTGATCAGCGCCTCGGTCAGCCGCTGGATCACCACATCCACCCAGCCGCCGACATATCCCGAAAACAGCCCGACCGTCGCGCCAACCGCCAGTCCCAGAACCGTTCCCGACAGCGACATCAGAATGACGATGTGGCTGCCATGCACGACCCGGCTGAACACGTCACGGCCTAGCTGATCGACACCCATCAGGTTTTGCCAGCTGATCCCCGACAAGGGCCGCCCTGCGCCCAACTGGGAATAGCCGAAAGGCGCCCAGAATGGCCCGGTCACGGCCACCACCAGATGCAGCGTCAGAATGACCGCGCCGATGCGGAAGGACAGCGGCATTTGCCGCCAGATCGTCCGTCCATGCCCGACCCTTGTTAACACCGTCGTCATCATTCACCCGTTGATCAGACGGGGGTTCAGCAAGATCGCCGCCACGTCCGCCAGCAGATTTGCAAGAATATAGACCAGAGCAGCGATCATCACGGTGGCCTCGATCACCGGCAGGTCGCGCAATTGCAGCGAATCCACCAACAGGCTGCCAAAGCCCGGATAACTGAACACCTTTTCCACCACCACAACGCCGCCGACCAGATAGGCCAGGTTCAGCGCGGTCACGTTAAGCGTCGGCACCAGCGCATTCGGCATTGCATGGCGCAGCAATACCCTGCGGGCCGACAACCCCTTGAGTTCCGCCATGCGCACATAGTCGGAATCCAGCACCTCGATCAGATTGTCGCGCAGCATGCGCACGGCATAGACCGCCATCACGATGGCCAGTGTCAGGGCGGGCAGCGTCATTGCCCGCAGGTACTCCCACAGCCCCGACGACTGATCGACCAGCGAAATCGCGGGCAGTACGGGCACCCAGATCACGAACACCATCAACAGGATCGTCGCCAACAGAAAATCGGGCAATGACAGCAGCACCAGAGTGATCACCGACAGGACATGGTCTGTCGCGCGGTCGCGCCGGATGGCCTGAACCAGCGCAGGGATCAGCGTCAAAGGCAGGTACAGCACAAAGGCATAGGCCGACAGCATCATGGTGTTGAAGACGCGCGGCGCAAGGATGTCGACGACGGGCCGCTGCGACACCAGCGAGCGGCCCGGATCGCCGGTCAGCAATCCGCCGACCCAGTGCAGATAGCGCAGCGCCGCCGGGTCGTTCAGACCCAGTTCGTTCCGCAGTTGCGCCAGTGTCTCGGGGGTCGCGTCGCGGCCAAGGATGCGCGAGGCGACATCGCCGGGCAGAACCTCCAGCATCATGAACACGATCAGCGACACCAACAACAATGTCACACCCGCAAGGGCCACGCGTCCGATGATCAGGCGCAAGATGACCAAGGCGCGGTCCTTTCAACTGTTCGGTCAGACGGGGATGCCGCGATCTGCATCCGCAGTGATGAGGGATGCGGGCCGGCGAAACCGGCCCGCATCAATGCCTAGTCGCAGGCGAGGTTTTCGAAGTTCAGGTTGAAGTTCTGTGCCAGCGGGGCATAGCCGGTGCAGCCGGTACGCAGCGCCAGAACCTGATGCACGAACATCGGCAGGATCAGCCCGCCTTTGGTGGCCAGTATCTTTCCGGCTTCCTTGTACTGTTCCAGCCGGGACTGCGTATCGACGGTCGTGTTGGCCTTTTGCAGCATGGCGTCATAGTCGGGACGCTCCCAATGGGTTTCTTTCCACTTGGCGGACTGCACATAGGCGACGGCCAACCCCTCTCCCGGCGGGCGCATGGACCAGGCCGAGGTCACGATCGGCTTTTTCAGCCAGACATCGTCCCAATAGCTTTCGGCAGGGGTGACGATCACGTTGATGTCGATCCCGGCAGGACGGGCCTGTTCGGCAAAGACCTGTGCCATCCGCACCATGCCGGGTACACCTTCGGCCGTGTAAAGGTCGAATTTCAACCCGTCGGCATGACCCGCCTCGGCCAGCAGCGCCTTTGCCTTGTCATAGTCCTGCTTTGGTGCCTCGGCGACAAAGGACGCCGGATTGGCCAACGGCACCGGATTGTCCGCCCCGACCTGACCAAAGCCCAGCAGCACCGTGTCCACCATCGCCTGCCGGTCCACCACCAGTTTCAGCGCCTCGCGCACACGGACATCGTCGAACGGCGGCGTGTCGACCCACATCGACACGGTCATCGAGTTCGAGGCCCCGGTTTGCAACAGGCTGACGGCGCTGTTGCCCTGCAACGCCGAAATCACCGAAGGATCGACGTTCAGCATCAGATCGACATCGCCCGACAGGATTGCCGCCACGCCGGCGACCGCCTCTTGGGCGACGGTGATCTTCAGGCATTCGGCTTTCGGCAGCCCTGCGGCCCAGTAGTCGGGGTTCTTGCGCAGGATGCGGACCGGCGCGTTCGGCTCGAACTGTTCTTGCATGAAGGGGCCGGTACCGTCGCCCTTCAGGTGCAAGGTATCGGCAGTGGCGCCGTCGGCCACGATGTTGGTGAACTTGTTGCTGATCAACACAGGCAGTTCCACCACCGGCGACTTGGTGGTGAAGGTGACAGTCGTGGCATCCGGTGCCGCAATCCCGGCCGGGTCCAGGAATTCAAGCACCGCCGCAGCGCCCGATCCGGTTGCAGGATCCAGCAGCCGTTTGAACGTATAGACCACATCCGCGCTGGTGAACGGCTTGCCGGAATGGAAGGTCACGCCCTCGCGCAACTTGAAGGTCCAGGTCAGGCCATCGTCCGACACCGCCCATTCGGTGGCCAGTTCGGGCGTCACGTTAAAGTTGTCGTCGACATCCACCAGCCGGTTGTAAGCGGCAAAGATGTGATAGGCATCGTCGCCTGACGTCATGTCGGCGGGGTCCATCGACTGTTTCTCGCCGCTCCACTCATATCCCAGAACATGGACGCATTCATCACCAACGGCAGCCATCGCGATTTGGGGCTGCGCCAGAAGCAACAGCGCAGGTGCAGTCGCCGACAAGATAAATCTCGCAAGTGTCATCTGAATTGCCTTTCTTTGCTGAACGAGCGGCGCGATAAATCGGAACGCCGAAATTCCGGTATTTGGGAAGCAGGTACGACATTGAAGACGCGTTAATCTCATGTCCGATGTGGCCCCCTGTCAAGACATTCTTTCGCAAGGATACGCTGTCATTGGCGTGATCAAACGTTGATGCGCCGATCAAGGACAGTCTGTATTGTCGATGCACGCGCGTTTCCGAAAATGCGGAACATGTGTCCGCGTGGGCGGACAGCGCCATCGATCAACGCTTTGGCGCCGCACGGTCAAGGCGGGCTGGATCAGACCGCGCCACATCGGATGTCTGCGGTTTCAGGCCGAGGCGGGCAATCTGATCGTGGTGCATCTGCGCGCGCGGGGACATGGACGAAGACGCCCTTTACGACGCGCTCTGCCGTGATTTCCGGGCCAGTTTTGTCTGAACCATCTTGCCGTTCAGTGACCTGTCAAACGCCGTGACAGGCGTTCTGCCGCTGCAGTGACCGCGGCGATCAGCACCGAGCGGTCGGGCTCGGCCAGGCGATGTTCTGGGACGGCCACACTGATCGCGGCAACGCAGCGGCCCTGCCCGTCGATCACCGGTGCTGCCACACAACCGGCGTGGTCGTTGGCCTCATTGAACTCTATTCCATAGCCACGGTCGCGAAACGCGCGGACCTGTTCGATGAAGGTCAGCACGTCCATGCAGGCCCGTCCCGTGGGCGAGGGCCGCATCGTCCGTTCCAGCAACTGCATCAGATCGGCGTCCGGCATGTCCGACACCAAAAGCCGCCCCGCTGCCGCCCAGTTTACCGGGACCCTCGAGCCGATGTTGCTGATAATGCGGATGGCGCGAATGCCTTCTTCCTTCATCAGGACCTGCATGTGATCATCGGCAAAGACCGAGAACTGCACCGTCTCGCCCGTTGTGTCGCGCAGTTCCTCGACGATCTGGCTGCCGTCCTTCAGCAGATCGACGCGGCTGCGATAGACCATGCCCAGTTGGAACAGCTTGCGGCCCAGAAACAACCCACGGTCTTTGCCCGAGGTCTCGATGTACTCGGCGTCGGTGAGCGTTCGGACCAGTTCGTAAGCCGTCGATTTCGGGATATCCAGAGCCTCGATGATGGTCGTGATCGACACCGGCTCGGCCCGGTCCAGCATCAATTCGAAAATCCGCAAGGCCCGGCGGACAGATCGCGATCCGTTCTGATCCTCGGCTTCAACCGAGCGCCGGTTTGACTTTACAGGCGCGGCTGCGTCCGTCATGTGGACTTGTGTCCAGAATGCCGCACCGCAGGGGTTTCAGCAAGTACAGGCTTCGACATGAAAATCACCGATCTTGAGGTTATCGAGTTTGGGGGTTCCGGGTTGGACCGGTGAAACATTCGACGGCTCTTACGACAACTGCCTCGTGCTCGTCCATACCGACGCCCGAGGGACCGGCATCGTCGAAGGGGGCGGCGTGCCCAGCGTGATCCGCGCCCACCGCTGACAGGCGATGCGCGAGCAGTTTCCCATCGGGTCGGACGGAAAGATCGCCGTTCCCGAGGCACCGGGGCTGGGTGTCAGCCTTGACCCTGCACCTGTCGAGCGATTTCGCATCACCTGACATTCAGTTGCGCCGCCACCGAGCCACAAGGTCTTCGTTCAGCACGATGCCAAGGCCCGGCCCTTCAGGCAGCGCCATGGTGCCATCGGTCACAACGGGTTCCGGCCAGACAAGCTCGCGCCTCAGCGGGCTGTCAAAGACCTGCGGCGAGACATATTCGAACACCGGGGCTGCCGGACAGGCCGCCTGAAAATGCCGACCCACCGCCGAAGTTATCCCGGTTTTCCAGCCATGCGGGATCACCTCGGCACCGTGCAATTCGCACATGTCGGCGATACGCCGGATTTCCGTCAAACCGCCGGCTCGGGTGATGTTGGGCTGTACCACGCCGACCTTGCCGCGCGTCAGCCATTCGCGGATCTCCCACCGTGTCGCGGCGGCTTCAGCGCCGCAGATCCGCACCCGCGCCTTTTCGGCCAGCCGCGCATGGCCGTCCAGATCGTCGTGCTGCAGGGTCGCTTCGGCAAAGAAGATGTCACAATCGTCGACCCGGTCCAGAACATACAGCGCGTCGTGCCAGTTCTGCCAGCGATAGCCGAAATCCAGCGCCATCAGAATGTCCGGGCCGAGCATCTGTCGGCCCTGGCGGATCAGTTCGATCAACTCGCGGTCGGTGACCAGATCGTAGAACAGCACCTCCATCTTGACGGCGCGAAACCCCGCCGCCAAAGCCGCGTCGAACTGACGCCCGATCTCGCGCATCAGATCTGCCACCGGGCGGCCATGCGCCAAACCGGGATAGATCGTGCAATAGGGCCGCAGACGCTCGCGCCGGGCACCGCCCATCAGTTTGTAGACAGGGACGCCCAGTTGCTTGCCGGCAAGATCGTGCAGGGCCACGTCGATGGCCGAGATGGCATGCATCCCGAGGCCGCGCCGTCCCGGCCAGAATGTGCCGTCGTACAGCTTCTGCCACAGCGATGACAATTCCACCGCGTCCGCACCGCGCAGGATTTCCAGTGCGTTGCGGCTCCACAGATGGGCGGTCGGCATGGTCAGAAAGCTTTGCACCACCTGCGGCGGCGCGTCGGTTTCGCCAAAGCCATAGCGCCCAGCCGCATCATGGACCTTGACTATGACGGTATCGGCGGTCCCGTCCAGATCATGGGCCGACCCTTCGGGCGAATGGACCGCGATGACTTCGATATCGGTAATGCGGCGGTCGTCGCTCATCCGCTATGAACCGGGCAACGCGGGATAGCGCAGCCGCAGGCCGGGCACCGGCATCGGCGCGGTGTGGATCGACCAGCCGCACAGGCTGGCGATCACCAGCGTCTTGCGGTCGGCTCCGCCAAAGGCGATGTTGGTCGGGGCAATCAGTTGCAGTTGCTGCCAGTCGTCGATCAGCGTCACCAGCGTACCTTCCGGTGTCAACCGCTGGATCAGGTTGGGGTTGTAATGGCTGATGTAAAGGTTGCCCTGCTCGTCCAGCGCCACGCCGTCCGGCACGGTGCGGGGCAGCGCCACCAGCACCTCGCGCCGCCCTGCAGAACCATCAGGGTTGATGGCAACGCGCGTGACGCAGGGGGGCGAGCTTTCCGCGACGATCAGCCAGCGCCCGTCTGCCGACAGGCACATGCCATTGGTAAAGCCATTGGCGCTACGGTCCCAGATCGTGGCCTGACCGTTTGGTGCGATCCGCCAGATGCACCCGTCCTGCGCGCCAAAACCACCTGAATCCGAGACATAAAGGTTTCCCGCATCGTCAAACACCGGATAGTTCGGCAGGCGCATCGCATGGTCCGGCAGGCCCGCAGAATAGCGGGAAACCTCGCCCGCATGTGTGATCCGGTGGACACAGGCCAACCGTTCGTCACAGGCGTAAGTGTTTCCTGCCGCATCATGGGCCAAGCCCAGCAAAAACCCGCCAGGCACCTGCGCCACCAACGTGCAGGGACCACCGGCAAGATCGAACCGGTACAACTGACCCGCCTCGCCGCCGGCATGGACCATCCCGTCGTGTCCCACCGCCACGGCTTCGGGATGATCGAAAGAATGGCCGACATTGGTCAATAGCATTGAAGGCGCATCGGCAGGCATCCTCGTTCTCCTTGACGGCGTGTCCAATTGCTATGTTGACTTGCAAGCGGAATCAAACCTAAAGTTCCACATATCCGGCTTTATGTCCGGGATTGTGGAAATCGCAGATTTCTTGCCGAAGATGGAGGGGAGCGATGGCGTTGCTGGCCGACCTTGTCTGCGTGATCACCGGTGGTGGCCAAGGCCTTGGCGCGGCGATCGGGCTTGAAATGGCGGCCGAAGGCGCTGTGGTCGTCTTGCTGGATATCAAGGCCGAGGGGCTGGCGGAAACTGCGGCGGGCATCCGGGCAGCAGGCGGACACGTGGGCACCTATCGCCTCGATCTGACCGACGATGCGCGCTACGGCGAGGTGGTGGCGGCGATCATCGCACAGCATGGCCGCATCGACGTTCTGGTCAACAACGCGGCGATCAACCCGCCCACCTGGACAATCCTTGAGGACACCGCCGAGAACTGGCGCCGGACGATAGCGATCAATCTGGACGCGGTTTATGTGGGGTCAATGCTGGTTGCACCGCACATGGTTGCGGCAAAGGCTGGCCGGATCATTCATATCGCCTCGGTTCAGGGTTATGTTTCCAGTGGCAAATGCGGCTCCTACAATGCGGCCAAGGGCGGGATTCTCGCGCTTACGAAATCCATGGCTGTGGAACTGGGCCCCTACAACATTCTGGTCAATTCGGTGTCGCCGGGTTTCATGAACACGCCAATGACCATCGTGAACGGCGTGGACGAGACCGACACGCCAGAGTTCCACGAATGGTATGTGGCGCGCGGGCGTATTCCGCTGCGCCGCGCCGCAGAACCCTCGGAAGTGGCGGGAACGGTGGTGTTTCTGGCGTCGGGCCTGTGCCGGTACATGACCGGGCAGATGCTGGCCGTGGATGGCGGCTTGACCAGCACTTTTTGACAGTGGTGCTGCCGCCAATTTGACAGCGACGCCGCCAACGACACGGAAACGAGAGATGGAGGATGGCACGACATGACAAGAAACCTGATCACGGCACCTGGGTTCGGGCGGCGCAAATTCCTGCAAGGCTCGGCGGCAACGATGGGCGGTGCGACAATGGGCAGCCTGCTGGGTCCGCTGGCGGCGAACGCCCAAACCCCCGACCTTACCATGTGGTGGTGGGGCGAGCAGGAACTTCCCGGCCTGCAAGCGTTTGTCGATGAAAGCATTGCCGCCTACAAGGACGCCAAGGTCACGTCGATGCTGCAAGACACCGCCGTAGTGATCTCGCAGTTTCAAACGGCGGCGGCTGCGGGCAATCCGCCCGACCTCCAGTATCTTTGGAACGGCATCTACCACATGGAAAGTGTGTGGTTCGGCTATCTGAAAGCGTTGAACGGGCTGATTTCCGAGGATACGCTGCGTGCCTCGAACCCCACCATCCTCAGCAATTTTGCAGGGAACACCTACCGGGTCGGCTGGTATCCGCTGCCGATGGTCTGGTATTACAACAAGGACCTGTTCGAAAAGGCCGGCCTCGACCCCGAGGTCCCGCCCGCCACCTGGGCCGATCTGCTGGCCGCCTGCGAAAAGCTGAAGACTGCCGGGATCGAACCTTTGGGCGGCGGCATTCAGGACGGGTATTGGAGCGAGTGGTACATGAGCCACGCCTTCGTACAGACCCTGGACACGATCGGCGAGGCGGTCGAATTGTTCATCGGCGACAAGGATTTCCGCGACCCGCGCTATCACGAACACTGGGTCCGGCTGGAGGAACTGCAAACCCTTGGATACCTGAACAAGGACATGTCATCCTTGGAGTTGTATCCCGGCATCGACCTTGTCGTGGCAGGCAAGCTTGGCATGGGCCAATCGGCAGGCTCACGTTTGCCCGCCGACAGCACGGCGACCAACGGCCGGATCGGCAGCATGGTCATGCCAGTGTTCGGAAAGGGCAGGCTGGCCGGCAAGCCGATCGTTGATATGCAGGGCCTTGGCATTGCCGAAGGTTCACAGAACCCAGAGGCGTCGGCGGCGTTCCTCGAATTTCTGAACACGCCCGACCGGCTGAATGCGTTCCACCGCATTACCGGCTGGATAC
>JBBQGU010000146.1:0-9402 GCA_038323315.1 Rhodobacterales bacterium
CACCGGCTGACCCTGAAACGGCAATTTGATGCCGGTCGGACGCTTGCCATGTGCGGCACCTGTGTCGCCCATCACCGTTTCCGGCACCATATTGCGGGAGGCACCGGTGAATTTGCCGCTGATCTGCGCGTCTTTGGGCGCATCGGCAGGCGCTGGGATCAGGGTCATTGCCGGGATCAGGGCATGGCCTGCCAGAACAGCCGGAAATTTCGCATCATCGGCAAGGCTGGGCGAGGCCAGCATACAAATGGCAAGGGCAACAGGGATGGATCGCATCAGACAGCCTCCGAAAGGTTGGACCAGGTCCAATCCATGAGGTGGCTGCGTGAAGCGGCTGTGACGCATTGGTCAAGAATTTACGACAGACGCATCAAGCGGGCCTCAGGCCCGGCGACTGGTCGTTACATAGTTGCACGACAGGTCGCGCGCCGACAGCGACCAGCTCCACGATACCGGGTTGAACACCATGCCCTTGCGGTCGACCGGCGTCATTCCGGCGCGGTTGATCAGGGCGTATAACTCGTCCGGCGTGATGAACTTGGCCCAGTCATGCGTGCCTTTGGGCAGCCAGCGCATGACCCATTCGGCCCCGATGATCGCCATGACAAAGCTTTTGGTGTTCCGGTTCAGGGTCGAGCAGATCATGATCCCATTGGGGTTCAGCAAATCGTGGCAGGCGGTCAGATAGGCGAGGGGGTCAGACACATGCTCGACCACCTCCATATTCAGAACCACGTCGAACTTTTCTCCGGCGGCGGCCATATCCTCGGCGGTGGTGTGGCGATAGTCGATGATCAGGCCCTGCGACGCTGCATGCACCTGCGCGACCGGGATGTTGCGCGGGGCGGCGTCAGCGCCAACGACTGTCGCCCCAAGCCGCGCCATCGGTTCCGACAACAACCCGCCCCCGCAACCGATATCCAGAATGCGCAGCCCGGCAAAAGGGGTGGGCTTGGTCAGGTCGCGGCTATACTCGGCGGAGATCTGCGCGGTGATATAGCCAAGACGGCAGGGGTTCATCAGGTGCAGCGGGCGGAACTTGCCCTTGTCATCCCACCATTCGGCGGCCATCGCCTCAAACTTCGCCACTTCGGCGGGATCAATCGTGGTTTGCATGGGCGCAGTCCTTGAGATTTCGGGTTTCAGTCCGGGCTTGCCACGGTATATAGGGCGAATGGATCACAGATCAGGCCCAAAACGCGCGTCCGATTATCTTTACCCGCCGGTCGAACCCTTTGACCAGCGGATGATGGAGGTTGGCCACAGCCACAGGATTTATGTCGAGCAGTGCGGCAATCCTGATGGCATACCCGTCATTGTGCTGCATGGCGGTCCGGGTGGCGGTTGCAGTCCGTCGATGCGGCGCTATTTTGACCCGGCCATCTACCGCGTCGTGCTGTTTGACCAGCGGGGTTGCGGGCGCTCGCGGCCTCACGCGTCGGTGGACCATAACACAACCTGGGACCTGGTCGCCGATATCGAGGCGATCCGCACCGCCTTGGGCATTGATCGGTTCATCCTGTTCGGGGGGTCGTGGGGGGCCACCCTGGCGCTGATCTATGCGATCAGCCATCCCGACCGTGTGCGCCATCTGGTGTTACGCGGCGTTTTCCTGATGACCCGCGCCGAGTTGGACTGGTTCTATGGTGGCGGGGCGGGTGCGTTCTTTCCAGACATGTGGCGACATTTCTTGGCGCCCATTCCGGACGTCGAACGTGGCGATCTGATCACCGCCTATCACAAGCGGCTGTTTTCCGGAGATCTGGCCGAGGAGGGTCGCTTTGGCCGCACCTGGGCCAACTGGGAAAACGCCCTCGCCTCGGTCAGCAGCGATGGCTACACGAGCGACGGCCCCAGCGACTATGCCCGCGCCTTTGCACGACTGGAGAATCACTATTTTACCCATGCAGGCTTTCTGGAAACCGATGGCTGGATCATGCAGAACCGCGCCCGTATCACCCATCTGCCCGCTACGATCATCCAAGGCCGCCTGGACATGATCTGCCCCCCCATCGCCGCATGGAAACTGGCCGATGGCTGGGACAGCGCCACGTTGCGCCTGATTCCGCTGGCGGGTCATGCGCTGTCGGAACCCGGCATATCGCAGGCGCTGGTCGCGGCCATGGATGCCCTGCGTGGCGGAACTGTCATCTAAGGTTCATCAACCCTTCACAGAACGGTCATCGAACCGGCGCAAGTAAACGGGGTCTGACAAAAGGAACCCCGCCATGCTGTCTCGTCGCCAATTCATCGCCTCTTCTGCCATCGCATCCGCCCTTGCCGCGACCCGCGTCATGGCGCAGGACATGAAAACCCTGCAAGTCTACATCGATGGGGATACCAACATCTCCGGCTGGTGGAACGATATCCTGAAACCGGCCTTCGAGGCGGCCAATCCCGGCCTGACCTTCAACGTCACGATCACGCGCGGCGTGGCGGACGGCAACGGCACAATTGCAACCCGCGCTCTGGCCGCCATGCAGACCAAATCCGACCCGCAAGTTGATTATTTCGAAGAGATTCAGCCCGCTGCCGTTGCCGGTTCGGTCGAGGCTGGCCTGTGGCTGGCGATGGACGAAAGCAACGTGCCCAACCTGAAACTGATCAACCCGGCGGCCGTCGAAACCCCGATCCGTCTGCCTTATCGCGGCAGCCAGGTTCTGATCGCCTATGACAGCGCCAAGATGGACGCCGCGCCAAAGACCTTTGCCGATCTGGTCGCATGGGCCAAGGCCAATCCGGGTCGCTTCACCTATGGCCGTCCCGACAAGGGTGGTTCAGGCTCCAACTTCGTGATCCGCGCGATCCACGAGGCCAATGGCCGTGATCCCGCCGCCTTTACCGCCGCCAATTTCGAGCCTGCCAAGGCAGAAGAGATGCTGCAGAAAAGCTGGACGATCCTGAAGGATCTGCATCCCTTCACCTTCGGCGAAGGTTCTTATCCGGCTGGCAACACACCTGCCTTGCAACTGCTGGCGCAGGGTGCGGTCGATATGATCCCGGCATGGTCGGATCAGGCTCTGAAGGCCCTGAAAGACGGTGTTCTGCCCGAAACGATCAAGCTGGTGCAGTTGCAGGATCTGGCCCTATGCGGCGGTTTCGCCTATTCGGCCATCCCGGTGAATGCGACCGATATGGCGGGCGCGTTGGCGCTTGCAAACTTCATGCTCTCGCCCGAAACCCAGACCTCCTGTGTGCGCGACATCGGCGGCTTCCCCGGCGTTTCGTGGGAAAACCTGCCGCCCGAGTTGAAGGCCGAGTATCTGGACGTCATTCCCGTCTCGATCCCGACCTTCCCGTCGGGCGACTGGCAGACTGCCAAGAATGACGGCTGGTACAGATCGGTCGCGACCAATATCACGCGCGATTGATGACCGACTTTGTCCATGCGCCCGGGGGTCAAACCTCCGGGCGTCTGAAGTTCAGCCCCCAGGCCCTTGCCGGTCTTGCGCTTGTCGCATTGCCGGTGGGGCTGTTGCTGCTTTTGGTGCTGTGGCCGACGATCCGCATGGTCGTGGCGACGGTTCTGGTGAACGGGCAGGTATCCCCCAGCCGCTATGCCGCCTTCTTTGCCGACGGGTATTCCATGTCCAACCTGCGCTTTACCATGGCGCTTGGCCTGACCTCGTCGCTGAGCGCGCTGGCCTTGTCGTTCGGCATCGCCCTGTACCTGCGCTTTTCCGCAGGCCGCATCGCGACGATGGTGCACGCGCTGTCGCTGTTCCCGCTGTTCGTGCCCTCCATCATCATCTCTTATGCCCTGATCCGTTTCCTTGGCCCCAACGGCCTGTTTCAACTGCTGCTGGAACACGTCGGCATCACCTATTACCGCACGCCTTACCTTACCCCCCTCGGCCCCTATCTGGCTTTTGTCTGGGAAAGCTTGCCGCTGCCGGTTCTGGTGCTGACCGCCGGTCTGACCCAGGTTTCCGACGATGCGGTCGAGGCGGCGCGTGATCTTGGTGCCGGTCCCCTCCGCATCCTGTGGGAAATCCTGTTGCCGCAAACCCGCCGCTCCTTGCTGATCGCCTTCGCGCTGATCTTTCTGGGCATCATAGGGTCTTATACCGTGCCATACATGCTGGGCCCGGCAGCACCCGAGATGATGGGCCCCTTTATGCAGCGCACCCTTGGCAACCTGCAAGACCCCGACGCCGCGCAGGTGCAGGCCGTCGTGCTGATGGCCATTTCTGCGGTCGTCGGCGGCTTTTACATTGCCACCATGCTGAAATCCCAGAGGGACCAACCATGAAGCGTACCCCGCTTGGCGGCCTGCTGATCCTCGGCTCCATGGCGCTGGCAATGCTTGGGCCGATCCTGACTGTGATCCTGTGGGCCTTTGCCGTGAAATGGCGCTATCCCAATCTGCTGCCGACGGAATGGGGCATGAAATACTGGGGCGCGATGCTGGGGCGGGAGAGTGTCATCACCCCCGTCCTGACCTCGCTTGCCCTGACGTCGATCGCCACCACCACCGCCGCGCTGATCTGCTGGCCCGCCGCCTATGCCTTTGCCCGCCTGAAATTCCCCGGCCGCCAAATGCTGCTGTTCTCGTTCATCGCGGCCCAGGCCGTGCCGAAATTCGCCTTGTTCGTGTCGATTTCGGTGATCTTTCTGCAACTGGGTCTGGTCGGCAATTTCTGGGGTGTCGTCCTTGTCCAGATGCTGTCCGCCGTCCTGTTCATGATCTGGATCCCCACCGCCGCCTTTCGCGGCATCCCACCGATGCTGGAGGAGGCCGCCTTCGACCTCGGCGCATCCCGCCTGCGCGTCTTTCTGATGATCACTCTGCCGCAGGCCATGCCCGCCCTTGCCGCCAGCTACGTCCTGGCCTTTGTGTCGATCCTGTTCGAGGTTGACGGTGCCCTGCTGATCGGCGCGCCCAGCGTGACCACCATGCCCCTGCTGCTGATGTCCCTGTCCAACCAGATCATCGTTCAGGAAGCCGCAGTTTTGTGCGTGCTGATCTGGGTCCCGTGTTTTGCCGTGCTGCTGCTGACCCGCCGTTTCATGAGCGCCAAGGGCATCGCCCAGGGATTCGGGGGCTGACCATGCTGCAAATCGACACCATCACCAAAACCTTCGCCGGTGCCCCCGCCGTCCGTGGCGCATCCTTTACCGTCGACCGGGGCGAGCTTGTCTGCCTGCTCGGCCCGTCGGGCTGCGGAAAATCGACCCTGTTACGCATCATCTCCGGCCTGACCGACGCCGACAGCGGCAAGGTCCGGATCGAGGGGACCGACATGACCAGCACCCCCGCCAACCGTCGCCCGACCGCAATGGTCTTTCAAAGCCACGCTCTGTGGTCGCATATGACCGTCGCGCAAAACGTCGGCTTCGGCCTGCGTGTGCGCGGTCTGGCCAAGGCCGCGATTGCCGCCAAGACCGCCACCGTCCTCGACCTCGTCGGCCTTGGCGCGTTCGGCAAGCGCCTGCCGTCTGAATTGTCCGGCGGTCAGGCGCAGCGCGTCGCCCTCGCCCGTTGTCTGGTGGTGGAACCCAATGTCCTGCTGATGGACGAACCCTTTTCCGCCCTCGACGCCCATCTGCGCAAATCCCTGCGGGAGGAGTTGAAGGCCCTGCAACGCCGCCTCGACCTGACCACGATCTTCGTGACCCATGACCAAGAGGAGGCGATGGAACTGGCCGACCGCATCGTCGTCATGCAGCAGGGCAAGGTCGAGCAATTTGCCCCGCCCGGCAGCCTGTACCGCAACCCGCAGACCCTGGGTGTCGCGCAATTCATCGGCGCGATGAACACCTGCACCACCCGCCTGCATCTGGCCCACGCCGATTGGTACGGTCAAACCCTGCACTTGCCCCTGACGGATGGCGAAGCCGCCCTGCTATGCCGCCCCGAAGACCTGTATCGCAGCCCGCAGGGTGCAAAGGCGAAAGTGTCCCGCGTGATTGACCTCGGCCCTCTGATGCGCGTCACCCTGATGACCGCGCACGGCGACTTGCTGACCTGGACCTGTCCGCGTGACGATGCCCCCGACACCGGCGACGATATCACGCTGCTGCCCCGCCGCCTGCACGTTTTCCGCGATGGCGTGCTGCTCGGCCTGATCGACCAGCCCGAACCTGCCTTGCTTGATAAGGCCCCAGCCTTGGAAACCCAGCCATGATCCTGTCCGGCCAACTGACCGCAGCCCAGCACAAATCCCACATCCCCCTGCACTTTGACGTTCCCGCCGGCACCACACGACTGGAGGCACGCTTTACAACCACCCCCACCCGCGAACCCGGCGCGTTCTTTGACAACATGGTCTGCCTCAGCGTCTTTGGCCCGGCGGGCCCCCGCGGTGCGCGCCACAACAACCCCGTCCGCGATTTCACCATCACCGCCACCCATGCCACCCCCGGCTACCTGCCCGGCCCTATCGAGCCGGGCCAGTGGGCCGTTTACATGGACAGTTTTCGCTTGCTCGGCCCCGTCGACTATACCCTCGAAATCACCTGCCACGCCACGCCCGAAGGCCAGCACCCCGCCTGCCAACGACGCCCAACCAACCCGCGCGGCAAAGGCTGGTATCGCGGCGATCTGCACGCCCACACCTTGCACTCCGACGCCAGTTGGGACGTGCCTGATCTGATCGCCTGGGCCCGCCACCGCCGCCTCGATTTCATGACCCTGTCCGACCACAACACCACGTCGGGCCAGGCGCAGGCCCATTCCCTTGCCAGCGACGACCTGCTGACCATGGGCGGGGTCGAGTTGACCACGCATTGGGGCCACGCCCTTGCCCTCGGCGGTTCCGATTGGCACGAATGGCGCGTTGGTCCGGTCACGGGCCGCACCATGCCGATGCTGGCCGACCAGGTGATGTCCGGCGGTGCCCTGTTCGTCATCGCGCACCCGATGTCGCCCGGCGACCCGTCCTGCACCGGCTGCCGGTGGGAGTATGCCGATACCATGCCCGGCCCCGCCAAACTGGTCGAAATCTGGAACGGCGGCCCATGGTCCGACTATAACGAGGAGGGTCTGGCGCTGTACCAACACTGGCTCGCCCTTGGCCACCGCCTGCGCGCTACGGCAGGCAGCGATATCCATGGTCCCGAAAGCATGGGGCAGATCGGTTTCAACCATGTCGAGGCTGACGCCCTGACCGAAGCCGCCATCCTGCGCGCCGTGTCCCAAGGCCGCAACTATCTGTCCTCCGGTCCAACCCTGATCCTGACCGCACACACCCCCGAAGGCGTCGCGGGCATGGGCGAAACGGTGCCCCAAGGCTCGACCTTCCATGCTGATTGGCGCAGCGAGCATGTGCCGCTGACCCTGCACTTCAACGATGCCAATGGCCGCGACACCGGCCAATCTATCCCGCCCGACTCGCATGGTCAGGCCACATTGACCGACGCCACCCGCTTTGTGATGGCCGAACTGCGCGATGCCACCGGTCTGCTACACGCCGTCACCAACCCGATTTTCGTGACCTGATCGCGCCACAACGGCCGCTTCGGTCGCCACCGGTTCATCCGTGGTGATCTGATCCGGCTTCAGCGCCAGCAGCGCCGCAAACTCGACCCATTCCGCATCCGAAAACCCCATTACAGGGTCGATCAACGCGTGAGTCCAGGCATCGACCTCGACCCCCTCGGCATGCGCCAATGCGATCATATCCAACCCTTGCCGCGCCGCCGCCACGACCATTTCCCACTGCAAATACACCATATCCGGTTTGACGGCATCGCGCAGAACCGCAGTCAAATGCCGCTCGATCCCCGCCAAATCCGGCCACAATGCCAACATATCATCCGTCGGATCATAGCCGCGCTTCAGGTCCGGCAACCGGCCCGCCAAAGCCCGGATCAAGGGCAGATCACCCCCCGACACGATGATCGGCACCGCCGCCCCCGCAAACAGCGCGGCGAAATGGTCCAGCCCCAAAGGCCCCACCTCGCCCAGGGTGTTCTTCATATCAAACTGCAACATCGCCGCCGGATGACCGCCAACCAGCATCCCCGCCAACTCCTCGGACAAGATCGGCGCCCGATCCTGATCCCGCAACCGCAGAGCCACAATCCCGGCCCCATCCATTCCGGCAACCGGCCCGGTTCCCGTCGTCTCACCCTCCAGCGTGGCGTCATGCAGCACGACAAAACCGCCATCCCGGCGCACCTGCAAATCCAGTTCCATCGATGCGCCCCGTCGCAACCCCTCGGCCAATACCGCCGCGCCAAAGACCGGATCGGCCAACGACCGCCGCAACCGGTGCCATTTCAGCCGCGTTACATGGCCGTCCACCGCAATCTGCAAACCCGTCATCCGTCCCTCCATGTGCTCACGCCACCAAACCCGATCTGCATGACAGTTTCATGGCCCACCACATTCACAAAACCTTCAACCCACCGACGCTGCACCGTTACATTGCCGCCTTAATGCCAGCCGCAGATCGGCAAACACCTGCCCGCCCGGAGGACCCAAGCCTCGATCTCACCAACTTGACAGGAGACTGCAATGACCAAAACCAAAGCCTTTTTCTCGGGCGTCAGCCTGCTCGCCATGATGTCGGCGACGGTTGCTTCGGCCGATGCCATGTCCGATCTGGAGGCTGCCGCCAAAGTGGAAGGCATGTTGACCCTCATCGCCTTGCCGCATGATTGGTGCAACTATGGTGCCGTCATCGAGGGCTTCAAAACAAAATACCCTGAAATCACCGTCAACGAACTGAACCCAAATGCCGGTTCGGCCGACGAACTTGAAGCGATCAAGGCCAACAAGGGCAACACCGGCCCGCAGGCCCCGGACGTCATCGATGTCGGCCTCAGCTTTGGGCCCGCTGCCAAGGCCGAAGGTCTGATCCAGCCCTACAAGGTCGCCACCTGGGACGAAATTCCGGACAGCGTCAAGGATGCCGATGGTTATTGGTACGGCGACTATTACGGCGTTCTGGCGATCGGCGTGAACAAGGATATCATTACCGACGTCCCGACCAGCTTTGCCGACCTGGCTGATCCCAAGTTCGCGAATTCCGTCGCCATGCCGGGTGACCCGCGCACCGGCAATTCGTCGATGATGACCGTCTATGCCGCTGGCCTGTCGGGCGACGCCAAACTGGCCGGTGCCGATGCGCTGAACGCTGGCATCGCCTATTTCAAGAAGCTGAAGGCGTCCGGCAACCTGGTTCCGGTCGACGGCAGTTCGCAGAACCTGGCCCAAGGTACCACGCCCATCTACTTTGACTGGGATTACAACCTGCTGGCCATGCGCGACAATCTGGCCGGCAACCCCCCGGTCGAGGTCATCATTCCGTCCGACAGCGTGATTGCCGGCGTCTATGTTCAGGCAATCTCGGCCTATGCGCCGCACCCCAGCGCCGCCAAACTGTGGATGGAGTATCTGTATTCGGACGAGGGTCAGATCGGCTGGCTATCCGGCTATTGCCACCCGATCCGCTT
>JBBQGU010000147.1:0-9375 GCA_038323315.1 Rhodobacterales bacterium
ACCCCTCTGCCCGGCTCGAAGTAATACCTTTGCCTCAGGGCAAACGGTAGAGTGTGTTAACCAGTTTTATGGCGGCAGAGGCAACTCTGCCGCCATTTTTCCACCCGTCTGCCGGGCGACCACTGCGGCCTTGGGCACACCGTCCTCATCCAACCGCCGTGCGATCAGGGCCTGTTCCGTCACAACGGTATCACCAACCTGCGCTGTCACCGTCAGGTCAAAAAAGCTGGAACGATAGACCACGCCCGCAGGCAGGATGATGCCCAGCCCCGCGACATCGTCCGGCGTCAAAAAGCCCAGCTTCGCCCGCCGTGCCACCAGCAGCTTGGCCTGAACCGTGTTGTTCAGCAAAACCGACAGCAGCGCCTCGCGAACCGAATTGATGTTCACATCCGTCGCCTGCGGAAGAACCGTCACCATCGTGGCAAACCTGGCCAAGTCCTCGCCTGCCATCAGACCGCGCAACTGATCCAGCCGGGCAGGGGACGCGGCGATGATCTTGCCCAACAGATCCGCCTTCAGGTCCAGCGCCAACAGGATATCCGCCAGCCGCTGTTGCGCCAGAACGCCCTCGGTTCCCAGATTGGTCAGGTTGTACAGCCCTTGGGCATCCGCCAGCGTCAGGCTGAACCGCCCGTCGGCAATCGCCACCTCCGCCTGGTTGGTGCTGGCCCAAGGCTCCCTCGCATGGTCCAGATCGGGACCGGTCACCAGATCGCGGCGCAGTGCAATCACCGCCGTCGCCTCGCCCGCCGCGACCAGCGCCCCCGCCGCCACCGCCTCGTCATAGATGCGTGTCCGCGTGACCGAGGATTCTGACACCGTCACCATCGCCACCACCACCCCCGAACACAGCGCGAGGATGACCAGCACGAACAACAGCGTGACCCCCCGGTCGTCCTGCCGTCTCACGGCAGCGCTCCCGGCAGCACCGCGACCCGCCGCAAAGCCTTGCCATCCGCCAGCGTCAGCGTCACTTCCACCGCGCGCGGGTTCTGCGGCAGCCCGTCCACCACCGCCTCCTGCGGCCAGACCGTGCCCCAATCCCGTCCCAGAAACTGCCAGGCGACAGCGGTCACCCCCGGCAACAGATCCTGTTCGGCCAGAACCGTACCCTGCTGATCCAGCATCCGCCGCACCAGCCGATCCCCGGTCACGCTGTAGCTCAACGTGACCTGCCCGCCCGCCGCGTCAGGTGCCGCCCGCCGGATGGCGACAGCACTGCCATCAACGACCAAAGACCGATCCTCGGCTTGATGAAAATCCATATCCATCAGATACATCGCCCGCTGCATCTGCCCCAGCCGCTGCAACCGCCCCTCGGATAGCCGATCCGTCCGCGTCACCAGATCCAGCATGGCATAGCCCGCAACTCCGATGACCGCAAAGATCGACAGCGACACGAGCACCTCGATCAGCGTCACCCCCGCCGCCCCATCGCGCGCCGGGCGGCGGCGTGTCATGTCCCCGCGACCTCGGCCCGGATCACCACCTTGCCGTCCTCGATCCCCAGCACTGCCAAATCCCTGTGACACCGCCCCGAGGCATCAAACCGGAAACCGCCCAACACCCCCGTAAACCCCGCCTTGCGTTGCAACCCGCGCTTATTCAGCGCCCCCACATCGCCCAACCCCAACGCCATCAGCACCGCATCATGCCCCAACGCCGCGACAATGCCCGGCTCTGCCCCAAAAGCTGCCAGATACCGATCCGAAAACGGCTGGAACAAATCCGGGGCAGGGGCCGCAAACGCCGCCCCCTCCAACCCCGGATTGGCCAACGCATCGCCAATCCCCCACTGAACCGAGCCTAAAACCTGCATCGAACTGCCCCGCAACCCCTGCGCAAACCCCGCTAGTGCCGCCCCGCCATCCGGTAGAAACACCGCCTGCGGCAGCACCCCGCCGCTCGCCTCACGCACCGCCTGCACCAATCCCGGTGCCGAAGGATCGCGCAGCACCACCGCCGACAGGTTCAACCCCCCCGCCGCCGCGATCCGCACCGCCGCATCCCCGGTCGCCGCCCCCAGCGCGCCCGGCGACCCCACCACCGCCACCCGCGTAAACCCCCGCGCGACCGCATAACTGAACATCGCCGCCACCGACTGCGCCGCCGTCACGCCGAACACATAGGCCCCGACCAGCCGGTCATCGTTGGAAAATGTCACCACCGGCACCGACCCTGCCACCGCCAGCACCGCCGGCGTCTGATCCGACCGCAGCGGCCCCATCAGCATCCGCGCGCCACCATCCAGCGCCGCCTGCGCCGCCGCCGCAGCCCCCTCCGCTGTATCCGCCGTGTCATAGCGCCGTGGCATCGCCTCGGGCGCACGGCCGAACCCGGCCAGATCGGCCGCCTTGCCCATCGCCGCCCCAATCGCCGCGTTCGCCCCGGTCATCGGCAGCAACAACGCCGCCTCCCCGGCTCCGCGCTGCGACGGCGCCGCAAACCCAGATGCCTCACACCCGGCCAAAGCAAAGGCCGACAGCCCCAGCATCCCGAACCGCCTGCGCGACAGCGCAAACCCTGTATCCATCGCGATCAAAGCCCCACCAGTGAGTTCATCGAGACTATGGGCAACAGGATGGCCAGCACCATCATCATCACCAATCCCCCCATGATCAACAAGATACCCGGTTCCACCAGTGCCACAAGCGCCTTGATCCACGCATCCAGATCGCGCTGCTGATCGCTTGCCGCCCGCTCCAGCGCCACGCCCAGATTGCCGCTCGCCTCGCCACTCGCCACCATGGCGACCAGCATGGCGGGAAAGACCTGCGCCTCCTCCATCGCGCGCTTCAGGCTCATGCCCTGCCGAACCGTGTCGCCGATCTGCACGATCCGTGCCCGGATGAACCGATTGGGCGTAACGCCCGCCGCCGCCTGCAACGCCTCGATCAACGGCACCCGGCTTTGCACCAGCGTCGCCAGCGTCCCCGCAAATTGCGCCGCATTGATCCGCTGGACCACTTTGCGCGTGACCCGGTTGCGCGCAAGCCAGCCATCGAACCGCTGCCGGTTCTTGCCCACCGCCAGCCACCGCCCCCACAGCGCCCCGACCGCGCCCAAAGCCAGCAGCGCCACCAGCCCATAATCCTGTAAAAACGCCGAAACCCCGATCAACGCCCGCGTCAAAAACGGCAGCGCCGTCCCCCGAGTGATAAACACCCGCGTGATATCCGGCACCACAAAGGTCATCAGCGCCGCAATGATCCCCAGACTGACCAGCCCCAACAAGGCCGGATACAACAGCGCCAGTATCACCGTCTGCCGGTTGCGCGCCCGGTTTTCCACAAAATTCGCCAGATGCGCCATCACCTGATCCAACCGCCCCGAAGCCTCGCCCGCCGCGACCGAGGCCCGGTAAAACGCCGAAAACGCCCGCGGAAACAAGTCGATAGCCGACGCAAAACTCCGCCCCTCCAGCACGCTCGTGCGGACCGCCATCATCAACCCCGCCACCCGCGTCGGCTGGCCTTGGGCAATGATCGCCAACGCATCCTCGATCCGCAATCCCGACTGCAACAAGGTCGCCATCTGCCGCGTCACCAACACCAAGGCCTGCAACGGCAGCGCCGCCCGAAATGGCGTCGCCTGCGCCGCATTGGCCGCCGTCACCTCGACCGGCAACAACCCCCGCCCGCGCAAATCCGCCCGCGCCGCTGCCGCACTGACGGCTTCCACGACGCCGGAAAACGCCTTGCCCGCCCCATCCACTGCGCGGTATGCAAACACCGCCACTTAGACCTCCTGCGCCACACGGGCGACTTCGCCCACCGTGGTCATGCCCGCCCTGACTGCCCTTAACCCGTCCTCCATCAACCCCGGCCCCGCCTCCCGCGCCAGCGCCGTCAACGCCGCCTCGGATGATCCACCGTGGATCGCCGCCTCCATCCCCCGCGTGATCTCGACCACCTCATACAACCCCGACCGCCCCTTGTACCCCAAGCCATGACAGGTCGGGCAGCCCTTGGCGTGAAACACCGCCTCGCCCAAAACCAATCCCGGCAGCAAGTCAATGTCGGTTTGATCCGCCATCGCCGCCTCACGGCACACCACACACAACCGCCGCACCAGCCTTTGCGCCATCACCCCGGCCAACATCGGTGCCAGCAAAAACCGCTCCACCCCCATGTCAATCAACCGCGAGACCGCGCCGATCGCCGTATTGGTATGCAGCGTTGACAGCACAAAATGCCCCGTCATGGCTGACTCGACCGCGACCTCCGCCGTCTCGCGGTCGCGGATTTCCCCGATCATGATCACATCCGGGTCCTGACGCAGGATCGCCCTAAGGCCCCGCGCAAAGGTCAACTCCGTCCGTGGGTTGACCTGCATCTGGCCGATCCCGTCCAACGAATACTCAATCGGGTCCTCGACCGTCATGATATTCCGTGACCGGTCATTCAGCCGGTCCAAGGCGGCATATAAGGTCGTCGTCTTGCCCGATCCCGTCGGCCCCGTGACCAGAACCATCCCGTCCGGCCGCGCCAGCAACCGCGTCAAAACCTCGGCGTCGCGCGGGCTCATCCCCAACCGCTCCAGCCCCAACCGGGTCGCCCCCCGGTCCAGCAGTCGCATCACCACCCGCTCGCCATACTGACTGGGGATCGTGGACACCCGCACATCCACCTCATGCCCGCCAACCCGCAGCGACACCCGCCCATCCTGCGGCAAGCGTTTCTCAGCAATGTCCAGCCGTGCCATCACCTTGATCCGGCTGACCAAAAGCGGCGCCAACGCGCGCCTCGGCTCGACCATCTCCCGCAATATCCCGTCGATCCGGAACCGCACGACCAAGCGCCGCTCCTGCGTCTCGATATGAATATCCGAGGCCCCCTCCTTGATCGCCTCGGACAACAGCGCGTTGATCAACCGCACCACCGGCGCATCCTCGCTTTGGTCCAGCAGGTCATCGACCACCGCCGCACTGTCGGCCAAACTGGCCAACCCGCCATCCGCCCCCGCCGCATCCGACGCCTCGGATGCCGAGTCCCGATACACCTGCGCCAACAACGCCTCGAACCCCGCATCGTCCAGCGCCTGAAACGTCACCTCGCCCGCGACCCGGCGCACCTCGGCCAAAGCCGACAGCGCCGCATTCGCCCTGACCGCACAAAAACCCCCATGCAAGACCACCCCCTGCGACCGCGCAAAGCCATAGGGCAACACCCGCATCATGGCGCGCCCCGCAACGTCATCGTCGCAGCGACTTGCCCCAACTCGGGCCGCCGCGTCACCTGCAAGGCCGCCACCGACAACCCATGCTCCGCCTCCAACGCATCCAGCCACAGCACCACGCCGTCAAATGCGGCATCATCCAGCGTCAGATCGGCCCCCGCCTCCGTCACATCGATCCGCCGGATCGACAGCCCGAAATCCGGTGCCGTCTCGGTCAATATCCGCGACACGGGCCGGTCGTCAGCCACCACCACCTCCCGCGCAGGCAACCCCGCCACCACCGTCAACGCATGGTCCATCTGCCCGACCCTCGCCAAAACCTGCGCCCGCTCCGCCATCAGCGGCCACCATATCAGCGTCATCCCGACATAGATCACCCCCGACACCAAGGCCGCCAGCATCAACCCCTGTTCGCGCAGCGCCCGTGTCGCCAGCCAATCCGTCAAACGGTTCATGGCCCCGCCTCCACCGTCATCGAAACCTTGGCCGCCCCGTCCGCGTTGACGGCTGATCCCACCCGCACCGTCAGCCCCGCCGTCGTCAGCGCCGCCTCCGCCGCCTGCAACCCCGCCAGATCGGGCGCCTGCAGATCCAACCGCAGGCTGGCATCGCCCCAGGACAGCGCCTGCACGATCACCCCCGGCACCTCGCTCAAGGCCGCCGAGCTTGCCGCCATCAATGGCAAGAACCCGCTTTGCCGAACCGGCGCGGCGGCACTCAAGGCCGACGCCAGATCGCCGTCCAGACTGCCGCTGTCGGCCTGTCCCGCAGCCGTAAGCGCGGCCCGCAAGCCCGCCTCACGCTGCGCCAGAACCCGCCGCTCGGTCACCACATCGGCCCAGATCAACCCCAGATGCAACGCCGCCGCCAGCACCAGCACCCCCGCCAGCGCCCAGATCCCGCGCGGCAGCCGCAGCAACCCGTCGCGGTCCGACCCCGACCCCAGATCAAACCGCGCCCAAACCCGCCCCATCGGCACCAGCGGCATAACACCCGCCGCCACCATCCCCTCCGGCAGTTCCCCGCCGCATAGTACGACCTCCGGACTGTCCCCATGCTGCCACCGCGTCAGCAGATCACCCACCGGCACCGCAAACCCGGTGCCATCCGCCAGCCGCACCAAGGCGCGACCACCACCGACCCACACCGCCCAGCCGTTCACCGGCACCGGCAGCGCCAGCACATCCGGCACCAGCCGCATCGCAGGCCAAGTCGCCCGCCATGCTGCAATATCCTGACGCGCTGCCACCGCGATCACATTGGCCCCCGCGAACACCGGACCCAATACCACCGCGACCTGATCCAACGGCTGCGCAATCCGGTCCTCGACCGCAAATCCCACTGCCGTCCGGCGCTGCGCCGCAGGCAAGGGTGGCAACGCGGCGCTCAGCAGCAACACCTGCTCGGTCGGCAGCCACGCGACCCCGGCCGGCACCACCAATGCGGGCACCACCAATGCGGGCGCCACCAATCCGGGCGCCGCCATCTCTGTGCTGCCGTCTGCCAAATCGCCCTCCAAACCCACTATTTCAACAACGTCATGAAACCAATTGGAGTTTCACCACGTTTAGCCTAAAGCATAGATATATTCGACCGTAAAAGAACGGCGACATGTCCAGGCGGCCAATAAGTGCCTTGCAGGTTATGGGGAAGACGCCGGAATGAACCGTAAATACCGCCAGACGCCGCCCAGACGCCATCCCGACAGCGGCGTGACGCTGATCGAGATGATGGTGGTTCTGGTCATCATCGGCATCGTCGCCGCCCTGATCGTCCCCAACGTCATCGGCCGCCCCGATGAAGCCCGCGCTGCCGTCGCCAAATCCGACCTGCGCACCATTGCCGCAAGCCTTGAGATGTACCGCCTCGACGCCCGCACCTATCCCACGACCACCCAAGGGCTAAAGGCGCTGATCGAGAAACCGACCGAAACTCCGGTTCCCGACACCTGGTCCGGTGGTGGATATCTTCCAACCCTGCCAATGGACCCCTGGGGCAAGCCCTATCTGTACCAATCGCCCGCCGATGGCGCGCCCTATGTCTTGACCTCGTTTGGGGCTGACGGCGTGGCAGGCGGCGACGGCGTCAATGCCGATATCTCGACCATCAAGACAGGCGGCTGATGTGAAACGCAACGCGCAGGCAGGCGTGACGCTGATCGAGATGCTGGTGGTCTTGTCCATCATCAGCGTCGCGGCAGGCGTCCTGATCCTGCGCTTCTCCGGCCCTGCCAATTCCGACCCGCGGGTCGAGGCGGGGCGACTGGCCGACACCTTGTCCCAAGCCGCTGAAACCGCACTCTATTCCGGCAACCCCAGCGTGCTGATCTGGTCGACCGACAGCTACCGTGTCGACACCTTCAAACCGGGCTTGGGTTGGCAACCCGCCGTCGCCGCAGCCCCCTTGGCCGCTGGGCTGTCGCTGAACCGCAACGATGGTCAAGCCGGGCCGTTGATGATCGCGCCCGGCGGTATAGCCTTACCCGCGCGCTTCATGCTGGCCTCGCCCGATGCCGCATGGCGCGTCGATTTCAACGGATTGCAGGCGATGGTCCGCAACTCTGACGCCGATGGCCCGGTCCTGCCATGACCCGACCCGCTGCCCTGACCCGACCCGCTGCCCTGACCCGACCAACCGACAGCGGCTTTACCCTGATCGAAACGCTGGTGGCCCTCGTCATTCTCGCCGTCACCTCGGTCGCCTTGCTGACCGCGACCGAGGCGCATATCACCCGGATCGGTGGTCTTGAGACCCGCGCCGCCGCGGCGTGGGTGACGGAAAATCACCTTGCGGAACTGTCGCTTGGCTTGACGCCCGCCCCCCCGCCCGCCATGCTGGGCATTGCCTTCGACGTTACCGAAACGCGAACGCCAACCAAGGATCCCGCCCTGACCCAAGTCACCCTGACCGCCACCGAACCGGGCACCACAACTGCGTTTGGCCGCCTGACGGGCTTTCTGGACACCGGCGAAACCAACACCAATATGGCGGCCCAACCATGACCTTGCGTATCCCCGGTGCCCTGATTTTGCTGACGGCACTAAGTGGCGCTGTTTCGGTCGCCGTCGCGGCCTTGCCGGTCGTTGCGCGCTTTTCCGCCGCCGATCAGGCCTGGACCGCCGCCACCCAAGCCGACGCAACCGGGGCGACGGACGCCCTTGGCACCCCCCGTGTCGACCTGTCCCCCATCCTCGACTTCGCCCCTTTTGGCCGCGCCGCCACACCGCAGACCGCCGCCATGGCCAGTGATACCAACCTGATCCTGCAAGGCTTGTCCGTCAGCGCTGATCCCGCAGCCTCGCGCGCCATCATCGCGGGCGGCATCGGTGACAGCAGCAGCTACCGGGTAGGGCAGGGCGTGGCCCCCGGCATGACCCTGACCGCGATCGCCGCCGACCACGTCACCCTGACCACCGATAACGGCCCGCAACGCCTCGATTTCCCCAATGCGCCCATCCAGACCGCTACCAGCGAAACCGAGGGTCCCGGCTTTTCCGCAAAACTGCAAAATCTGATCCCGCAGTCCAAGCCGACCTTGCCAACGCTGTCGTCCTTGCGCGAACAGTTGCAAATCGATCCCGAAGGCCTTTTGTCCGAATATGACATCACCGGCGACATGGGTGGCTATCTGATCGGCTCCGACACGCCTGTGACCGAAACCGGCCTGCAACCGGGCGACCTTATCACCCGGATCAACGGCCAGCCGGTCGGTGACATCCTGTCCGACAGCGCCTTCCTCGACGAAGTTGCGGCCACGGGTCAGGCGACCGTCGTGGTGGCACGGGCCGGGCAGACCTTAAACTTGCAGGTGATCCTGCCATGAGGATACTCCTCTACGCACTGACCCTGCTGTCCCTGCTGCTGCAACCCGTCCTCGCCCAAACCCCGCCCGAAACCTTCACCATCAACCTGCGCGACGCCGATATAAAGGCGCTGTCCGAACAGGTCTCGCAGATCACCGGGCGCACGCTGGTCCTTGACCCCGCTGTCACCGGCACTGTCACCGTCATTTCATCCCAGGCGCTCGACCGCGATGGCGTGTGGGAGTTGTACCAGTCTGTCCTTGGCGGCCAGGGCTTTGCCGCCACGCCCTCGGGCATCATCTGGCGCGTGGTCCCCCTCGCGGCGATCAAAGAGGGCGGCGGGTCCATCGACAGCGATCCCGGCGCGACCCCGCCCGGCAGGTTGGATGTG
>JBBQGU010000148.1:0-9375 GCA_038323315.1 Rhodobacterales bacterium
TGGCGACGGCGATGGCGAGGCCCCCGAGCACCTGCCAGCCGCCTGCCGCAAAAGCCTGCGGCACGGGGTCGCCAGAGACGATGACGACGGCCAGCCCTCCAAGGGCAACCGACCCCATGATGCCGGTCGAGAACAGCCCGGCATAGCCCCATTGCATATTGACGCCCAGGGCCATGATAGCGGACAGTATCCCGATGTTCAGCGTGAACAGGCTGACATTCCACGACAGCAGGAACCCCGTTGCGACAAACAGCAGGCTTACGGTTGCGAACAGGGTGACTGAACGGTTCATGTCATTTTCCCTTGAAAAGCCCGGTGGGCATGAACAGCAGCACGATGATCAGGATCGAGAAGCTGACGGCGAATTTGTAATCGGTGGAAAGCAGTTGCATCAGCCCCTCGGGTGCCCATTCGGCAGGCAGGAGATAGGTCAGCACCTTTTTCCAGGCATAGGTCACCACAACCTCGGAAAATGCGACGACATAGGCCCCGGCGACAGCACCCATCGGCGAGCCGAGGCCCCCCACCACCGCCGCCGAAAAGATCGGCAGCAGCAGTTGGAAATAGATGAACGGGCGGTAGGACTTGTCGAGACCATAGAGCGTGCCTGCGATCACGGCGAGGGCGGCGGCAATGATCCAGGTCACCTGCACCACACGCTCGGGGTTGATGCCGGAGAGAAGCGCCAGATCCTCGTTATCGGAAAAAGCGCGCATGGATTTGCCGGTGCGGGTCTTTTGCAGGAACCAGAACAACGCAGCCATGGTCAGAACGGCGGTGACGACGGTCACGACGGTGGTGGTCTTGATTGCCAGGCCCTCGGCCAGACCGGTCAAGTCCTTGAATTGCTGCGCACCCATGACGAACCGCGCGCCGTCCGAAAAGTTCTGCTCCTGCACGCCGATCACGGCACGGACGATGCCGTTCATCACGAACATGACGCCGGCCGAGACGATGACAAAGATGATCGGCTTGGCTTTTTGCTGGCGATAGAATTTATAGACAACCTTGTCGGTGCCCAGAACCAGTGCGGCGGTCGCGAGAAACCCTACAGGCAAAGCCAGAAGGGCAGTGGGCAGGGGGCCTGCGCTGATGCCAACCGACTGAAAACCCCATGTCGTCCAGATCACCACGGCGGTGCCAAAAGCCATCGTGTCGCCCCAGGCAAAGTTGGAAAAGCGCAGCACGGCGAAGATCAGCGTGACACCCAGCGCCCCGATGGCAAGTTGGGAGCCATAGGACAGCGCCGGGACGAAGACAAAGTTCAGAAAGGCGACGAGCGCGTTAAGATAGTCCATGGCTCAACCTCCCAGAAACGAACGACGGACTTCCGGGTCGGCCAGCAGGGCCGCCCCGGTATCTGTGAATCGGTTGGCACCTTGCACAAGAACGAAGCCACGGTCGGCGATTTCAAGCGCCTGACGTGCGTTCTGTTCGACCATCAGAATGGAAATCCCGGTGCGGGCCACCTCGATAATGCGATCAAACAGTTCATCCATCACGATGGGTGACACACCTGCCGTGGGTTCATCAAGCATAAGAACCCTTGGCTGGGTCATAAGTGCGCGGCCCACGGCGACCTGCTGGCGCTGACCGCCGGATAATTCACCCGCTGCCTGAAACCGTTTTGCTTTCAGGATCGGAAACAGGTCGTAGATTTGTGCTATGGTGACCTTGATATCGTCTCGGCGCAGGAAGGCACCCATTTCAAGGTTTTCCTCGACGGTCATCGAGGTGAAGATGTTGTGGGTCTGCGGCACAAATGCCATGCCTTTGGCGACACGGGCCTGAGGGGACAGCGCCGTGATATCCTCGCCGTTCAGCCGGACATGGCCACCGCGCAGGTTGAGCATGCCGAAGACGGCCTTCATGGCGGTGGATTTCCCTGCACCATTCGGACCGACGATCACGGCGATTTCGCCCTTGTTCACGGCGATGGTGCAGCCGTGCAGGATGTCGACTGCGCCATACCCGCCAGTCATCGCCTCGCCAATCAGGAAGGGCTCATTCATGTGGGGTTCAAAGGTGTGAGTTTTCTGGAATAGCCGCTGGGCGAATGAATTTTCTGCGAAAATTCGGCGCAGAAATTTTCGCAGAAAATTTGTAGGGTCAAGTCAACCATGGGCGACCACCTTGTTCTTCAACCCGGTCCCCAGATAGGCCTCGATCACACGGTCATCGTTTTTCACCTCGTCGACGGTGCCTTTGGCCAGAACCTTGCCCTCGGCCATTACGATCACCGGGTCACACAGGCGCGCGATGAAATCCATGTCATGTTCGATGACGCAAAAAGTATAACCGCGTTCCTTGTTCAGCCGGACTATTGCATCGCCAATGGTGTTCAGCAGGGTGCGGTTCACGCCCGCGCCGACCTCGTCGAGGAAAACAACCTTGGCATCGACCATCATCGTGCGACCCAGTTCCAGCAGTTTCTTCTGCCCGCCAGATATATTGCCCGCCTTTTGGTCGGCCAAATGCGAGATTGTCAGAAACTCCAGCACTTCATCGGCCTTTTGCCGCAAGGCGCGTTCCTCGGCCGCTATGGCACCCCGGCGGAACCATGTGTTCCAAAGGCTTTCACCCGCCTGATCCCCCGGCACCATCATCAGATTTTCGCGGACGGTCATCGACGGAAACTCATGGGCGATCTGGAATGTTCTGAGCAAGCCCTTCGCAAACAGCACATGTGGAGGCAGGCCGGTGATATCTTGTCCGTCCATCATGACACGGCCAGATGTGGGCGGCAGACGACCTGCGATGACGTTGAACAACGTGGTCTTGCCTGCGCCATTCGGTCCGATCAGGCCGGTGATTGACCCGGTGGCAATTTCCAGCGATGCGCCGTCAACGGCACGAAAAGCGCCGAAATGCCGGTGCATATCCTCGACTACGATCATGGTTCCCCCTGCGGCGTCATCTGTGCCTTTGCGGCATCTTGCGCGGCTTTGGTAAAACATGGCCCGGGGTGCGATACCCCGGGCCATGTGGTCAGATAAGGTCAGTTCAACGGAATTTGATGGTTTCGTATTTGCCGCCCTTGACCTCGAACTCCTTGTACCGACCAGCAGATTCGCCGGGGCCAATCAAGGTCACGCCTGACGCGCCGTCATAATCGACCGACTTGCCCGCCGCGATCAGCTCCATCGCCATGCCCAACTGGCCCGGCAGGATCTTTTCGCCCGAACCGTCAGCCGGACCATTGGCGATTTCCAGAACCTTGTCCTTGTACACTTTCGGGTCGGTGGAATTCGACGCTTGCATCGCCAGCATGATCAGTGCCGCCGCGTCGTAACTTTCCATCGTGTAGGGCGAGGTGGCGTCATAGGCGGGCGATGCGGCTGTGCCCATGTCGGCGAGCATCTTGGCACCGTCCGAGTCAGACTGTGCAACCTGACCATACGAGCCGTCCAAAGCCGGGCCGATGGCGACCGGCAGACTGTCGCCCACCATGCCGCCGGGCAGACCGAACTTGCTGTACGCGCCAGAATCCAGCGAGGCCTGCACGATGCCCTTGCCGCCCTGGTCCAGATAGCCGGCCACGACCAGCAAATCGCCGCCCGCCGCCGCCAATGCAGCGACTTCGGCCGAATAGTCCGACTTGCCGTCTTCATGGGCGATATTGATCGTGACTTTGCCGCCGACCTTCTCGAACGAGGTCGCAATCGCATCGGCCAGACCCTTGCCGTAGTCGCTGTTGGAGTAGGTCAGCGCGATGGACTTGACGCCACGTTCGGTCAGCACGTCAGCCATAACTTCGCCTTCTCGGGCGTCAGACGGGGCGGTGCGGAAGAACAGGCCGTCATCTTCAGCGGTGGTCAGAGCGGGCGAGGTGGCAGACGGCGATATCATCACCATGCCATTCGGACGCGCCACGTTTTGCAAAACTGCGCTGGTGACGCCCGAGCAGTCGCCGCCAATCATCCCTTTGATACCATCGGCCGTTACCATCTTTGTCGCGGCGGTCTGTGCTGCGGCAGCGTCGGTGCAGGTCGAATCGCCACGGACGGATACAAAGTTCCACCCATTCAGTGCCTTGCCCGATGCATTTACCTCGGCCATCGCGGCTTCGGCGGCATTGGCCATGTGACCGGTCAGCGATTCGATCGGGCCAGTGAAGCCGATCAGGATACCGACCTTGACGTCTTCGGCCGATGCAGCGCCCGCAATCAAGGCGGTGGCAGCCGAGGCAAGTAGCAGCTTTTTCATTGTTGTCTCCCATGTTGGATCTTTGTCCTGCGGGTCAACCTAATGGCACTGCAAGCAAAAGAAAAGCAGTTTGGCGACGGGTTTTGCGGCGCAAACGGCACGGCAGGGGCCAAATGAATTCGTGTCGCGCGGATGGGAAAGCTGCAGCACAGCGGTTAATCGGGACAAGGTCTTGACGGGCGGGCCCCGGCTTGCCAAATACATATGGAAAGCGGTCCAAAAGGAACTTCGATGCGCAAGTATGCTACCGTATTGATAGTCTGTGCCCTGTCGCTGGGTGCAGCCCCCGCCATGGCCGAAAAGGTCTTTGGTGCCATTGCTTTCTCATCATCGACCGGCAAATTTGGCTGGGTCAAAAATACGGCCAACAAAGCGGATGCGCAGTCAGAGGCCGTGACGCAGTGTGGCGTCGATGATTGCGATACCGTCGTCGTGTTTCCGAATTGTGCCGCACTGTCCGTTGGTGACGGTTTTGGCATGGGGTTTTCAGCGGACAAGTCCTTCGCCAAGGCCGAGGATACCGCATTGACCCAATGCGATGAATTCACGACCAATTGCATCATCTCGGCGTCGTTCTGCAACGACAAGTGAGTGTCGGGATTTTCGGTTCCGCAGCCGTTTTGGCGCCTGACGCACAAAGGTGCCAACACGACTTTCCGGCGTGATTGCATGATTATCCATCGGACGTTTATTCATCGGGCGATCAGACCAAAACATTTGCAGTTTTGCCAGTCTACGAAGGTATACTGCTAAGATACCGATTTCATTTAAGTTTCACCTTCCCCCGCCCTTAGAATCCGATAAGGGTGAGGAAACTGACAGAGCGTGACATGCCCATTACCGACCATCCCCTTCGCTATGCCCTGGTGAACGAACTGCACGCCAGACCGTTCCCGGTTTTGCAGGCACCCTGCACGGCGGTTTTTGTGGCCATCAAAGAGCCGGAAGATCAGGCGACCCGGAACAAGGCGGTCGACAGAGCGCATCTGATCGCCTTGTTGGACCGTCATGCCACGGCGCATCCGCAACCCGACGCCACCCATTTTTCTGGTGCCATCGGGCGGTCGGTCCTGAAATGGGAAAGCCATACCGAGTTCGTCACCTATTCCGCCTTCACGCCCGGCCTGTCCGAGCGCCCCTTTGATCCGGCCGGGGCCGAGGTTTTGCCGGGCGACTGGCTGGAACAGGCGGCGGGCCAACGCGTCGCCTCGGTTCTGGTGCGGGTCGAGGAATTGCCAAACGAGGAGGCGACGCTGATCACCAAGCTGGAAAGCTGGTTCGTCCCCGAAAGTCTGGCCGCAGCGCGGGTCATCGAAGACGCCGCTGTCGTGGCGACCGATTTCCGCATCGATCCGGCCGGGCACATGCGGGTTGCAATTTTTGTGCGGCCCGGCACCCAAAGTGCACGTGTCGGACGTATCGTGCAGCGGCTGTGCGAGATTGAAACCTACCGCGCCATGTCGATGCTGGGCCTGATCAAGGCGCGTGAACTGGGCGCGTCCCTGAACCGACTTGATCCGCGCCTCAGCACCCTGATGGCCGACCTGAATTCCGAAGATCGTCAGGCGGATGCCGTGTTGCATGAACTGCTGACCATCGCCGCCGATCTGGAAAACCTGGCTGTCACCGCATCGTTTCGCTTCGGCGCGACCTTGGCCTATGAGGCGATCGTCAACCAGCGGATCGAGGCGCTGCGTGAGGAGCGCATCGCCGCCCGGCAAACCTTTGGCGAGTTCATGATGCGCCGCTATGACCCGGCAATGCGCACGGTGAAATCCACTGACACGCGGTTGAAAAGCATGGCAGACCGGGCCCAACGCGCTGCGGAATTGCTGCGGACGCGGGTCGATGTGCAGCGGTCTGCCCAGAATCAGGACCTGCTGGCCAGCATGGACCGTCGCGCTGACCTTGCGCTGCGCCTGCAACACACGGTCGAGGGGCTGTCGGTGGTTGCAATCAGCTACTATGCCTTGTCGCTGGCCGCCTTTCTCGTCGCGCCTGTGGGGGAAAGTTTTGGTGTTGCAAAACCGTGGACCATGGCAGCGTTGACGCCATTGGTCGTGGGTGCGGTATGGCTGACGGTTCGCCGCATCCGCGCTGGGATGGAGACGCGCAACTGAACCTGTCCGCATTTCACGGGGCAACATCGATCCAGCACGACGGTCAAGCTAGCGCCCTCTGATCCTCGGGTCCAATGCATCGCGCAGTCCGTCACCGATGTAGTTCACCGACAGCACCGTCAACGAGATGGCCAGACCGGGCCAGATCACCCGTTCAGGGTAAAGCTGCATGTATTGCAACCCGTCGAACAGCAACCGGCCCCACGTCGGGAAATCGGGCGGAAAGCCAAGGCCGAGGAAGGACAAAACACTTTCCGTGATGATCGCATCGGCAATCCCAAGCGTTGCCGCCACCATGACCGGCGAGACGACATTGGGCAGGATATGGCGCAGGATGATGCGGCGTGACGGGGTGCCGATGGACCGGGCGGCCAGCACATATTCCCGCTCTTTCAGGGCCAGTACTTCACCCCGCACGATCCGCGCCGCCTGCATCCATGAGGTCATCCCGATGGCGAACACGATCAGCGTAAAGGCCCCCAACTCCGGCCCGATCAGTCCGGCGACCTTGTCGCGAAACAGCATGACCATAACCAGCAGCAGCGGGATCAGCGGCAGCGCCAGAAACATGTCGGTCAGCCGCATCAAAGGCCCGTCCAGCCTGCGGTAATAGCCTGCCAGGACGCCGACAGCCGTGCCGACAACGATCGCAATGGTCATGGCCACGAACCCCACCGCCAGCGACACCTTGCCCGCCTGAATCATCCGCGCCAACATATCGCGCCCGATCTGATCGGTGCCGAGAGGAAAGCGCAATGAGGGGCCCATGTTCTTGGATTTAAGCGCCTCGACCACGGTCAGTTTGGGGGGCTGCCAGACCAGCGGCCCGAACACCACCATCAGCACCAGCAGGCCCAGCACGAACAGGCCAAAGGCAGCACCCTTATGGTTGCGAAACTGGCTCCATATCGCGCGCAGCTGGCTTTCGGGTTTCAGCGCGGACAGATCAGTCATAGCGGATCCTTGGGTCTAGAAAGCCATACAGGATATCGGCAATCAGGTTGAACAGCACGATCAGCACGGCAAAGATAAAGGCCAACGTCTGCACCATGGGCAGGTCGTTGGCACGAATGGCCAGGATCAGCGCCGCGCCGATCCCGTTTACCCCAAACAGGTTCTCCGTGATGATCGCACCGCCGAAGATCGACGGAATGCCCAGTGCAATCACCGTCACCACCGGGATCATCGAGTTGCGCAGCACATGTTTCAGCACCACCACCCGTTCCGACATGCCCTTGGCCCGCGCGGTGCGGACATAATCGGCCCCCATATTCTCCAGCATCGACGACCGCATATAGCGGCTGATCGTGGCGGCATTGGCCAGCCCCAGCGTCATCACCGGCAATGCCATTTGCCGCACCTGTTTCACAAAACTGTCCCAATCCGTCACCGACATCATGGTGTCATATTTGGTCGGAAACCAACCCAGCCAGACCGCAAAGACGATGATCAGCAGCGTGCCCGAAAAGAACGTTGGCACCGAAAAGCCGATCATGGCGAACAGCGTGCCCAACTGGTCGAACAGCGAGTATTGCCGGTAGGCCGAATAAATCCCGATCGGCAAGGCAATCGCGATGCCCAGCAGATAGGCCGTGCCGATGACCGTCAGCGTTTGCGGAATACGCTGGCCGATCACCGTGAATACCGGACTGCGCGATTGCCAGGACAGAATGCGCTGTTCGCCGACCGCCAACTCGGTGCCGAACCAATGGTTCATCAACTGGGCGGGTTCCACCCAGAAAAACTGCCGCAGCCAAAGCACGTAGCGCACGAACACTGGCTGATCTGCGCCCAGCGCCGCAATCATCTTTTGACGTACTTCGGGCGGGACGGTCAGGGGAATCTCGGACATCGGACTGCCGGGTGCGAGGTCCACCAGCAGAAAGATCACCAAAGAGATGGCCAAAAGCGTCGGTATTGCGAGCATGAGCCTGCGAAGGGTGTAGGTAAGCATATGCTGCGGCGCCTTGGGTCAAGTCTGGGGGGAGGGTTGGGCGGGGCCGTGTTTGCCCCCCCCCGGACCTCACATCAAGCGACCCCAAAACCCCATTGTTTCAGAATAATGGAAGATAAGCTAAAAGCGCATTTTGAAATGTATTACGCTTCAAAAGATGTATGGAATTGAACTGTTTAAATTAAATAGCGCAGAGAAATGCTCTATCAAGACCGCATTCGATCACACAGCATTTCTAGAAGCTCTCATTTGTGCGAGTTCCCAGTTCTTCTTTTCCACATCCTTGTAGATTTTCTCGTGATAGAAGCCAGAAAGTGATGGTCTGACACCGTGTCTCTTTCTCATTTCGAAATACTTTCTGAAGTTTTGGTCTCTGCACCACCAGTTGGTCCAGATCATGTTCAAGCGTTTATTTCTTCTAATCTAGTGGAAGTTTGAGTATCTAACATAGTTCTTCTTTCTGTCGACTGGGAATCTCCTGTCTCTGTGAGGAGCACCGTGCTGCTTGTTGGTCTCTCCGAGTCTGTATCTCCAGTGCTCGAGCATTCTCTCCTTCTCTACAAGCATGGGTTTAAGCTGGGGAATTACTGTTCTTGACCATCATCCACAAAAGGAAGGACTGGTAAAGGTGCCAGCAGAGCAGAAGCCAGATGAACCTTATCCTGTTCTGGAGAATCAGTGGCTGAACTTTCCAGTACATGTAAGACCATGGATTTTTGAAGAATCTAGCAATATTCTTGAATGCTCTCCACTTCTGAGCCATATCCCTTGGCTTTCTTGTTGTTAGCACGAACTTTGCAAAATCTCCATCAGTTTCCTTTGCAAGTGATCTATTTGAGTTGTTAATGAGTTATTGTTGAAAATTATTGATTGTACCTGCCAATCATATCGGCTCTTTCGTTGATGTTGGGTACACCAAAGAATAGACCTTGAATGCCTGTAATTCTCTATCTAAAATGACTCTTAGGGTTGTCTCTATCGTATAGATACTCAGTCATATTTTATTAATTATAATTAAAGGCCTTAAAGTATATTAATAATTATTAAGTGAAATGAAATCTAAGATTGACAAATACGAAAAGCTAGAAATGATTG
>JBBQGU010000149.1:0-9269 GCA_038323315.1 Rhodobacterales bacterium
TGGAGAGGCAAGGTTTGCGCGTCATCCCTGCCTTCTCAAGCGGCCTTGATTCGAGGCCCGCAATCGAGACCTTCTTCCTGAAGGATGGGCATGCCACCGTTGACGCGGTCGTGTCGCTGTCTGGCTTCTCGCTCGTCGGTGGGCCCGCCTACAACGACGCAACAGCTGCCCAGGAGATCCTGTCCCGGCTCGATGTCCCCTACATCGCCGCTCACGCGCTTGAGTTCCAGACGCTTGAGGAATGGAACCGCGACGGGCGCGGTCTTTCTCCCATCGAGGCGACGATCATGGTCGCGATTCCCGAGATCGACGGCGCCACCAGCCCCACCGTATTTGGAGGACGGTCGAGTTCCGCCTCAGGGCATTGTGAGGGCTGCGCGCGCCAATGCGTCTTCGACGCCGCGACATCCGCGCGCGACATGATTGTGTGCCAGGAACGCGCCGAGAAGCTGGTCGCCCGCGTCGCCAAGATCGTCCGCATGCGCAAGACCGAACGGGCCGAGCGGCGGATTGCGATTACCTTGTTCAACTTCCCGCCCAATGCCGGCGCCACGGGGACAGCGGCCTATATGTCAGTGTTCGAGTCGCTTCAGAACACACTTCGGTCGCTGCGCGACGAAGGCTATGTTGTCGATGTGCCCGCAAATGTCGACGAGCTTCGCGCCCGGGTTCTGGGCGGTAATTCTGGAACCTATGGTCAGGACGCCAATGTTCATGCACGCATTTCAGCCAAAGATCAGGTCAGGCGCGAGCCCTATCTCGCCGAGATCGAGGCGCAGTGGGGTCCGGCACCGGGCCGGCAACTGAGCGATGGTCGCGACATCTTCATTCTGGGCGAGCGGTTCGGGAACGTGTTTGTCGGGATCCAGCCCAGCTTCGGCTATGAGGGCGATCCGATGCGCCTTCTGTTCGAGAAAGGCTTCGCACCGACCCATGCCTTCAGCGCCTATTATCGTTGGCTGCGGGAGGAGTTCGACGCCCATGCCGTGCTGCATTTCGGCACCCACGGTGCGCTTGAATTCATGCCCGGAAAGCAGACCGGGCTAAGCGCCGCGGACTGGCCAGACCGCCTGATCGGTGATCTGCCCAACATCTATCTCTATGCCGCCAACACCCCGTCAGAGGGGGCGCTTGCCAAACGCCGGGCGAACGCGACGCTGGTCAGTTACATGACGCCGCCGCTTGCCTCGGCGGGGCTTTACAAGGGGCTGACTGACCTGAAAGGTACACTGCTACGGTGGCGTTCCGCCTCGCCCGTTGCAGAGCAGGAATGCGCAGACCTTCTGGAGCTGATCCAGGCGCAGGCGGCCACAGTGGATCTCGCCGAGGCAGAACCCGCATGGCGCAACCCGGCGCATGAGGCCACTAAGCTGTCCGTCAAGATCCTGGAGATGGAGTACGAACTCATCCCGCACGGTTTGCATATCGTTGGGCAGTCCCCCAGCATCGAGGGGCGCGCGGATATGCTCTATGCGGTCGCCGAGGCGACCCACGGTGTCCAGATTCCACGCGCGTCGCTGGAGGCACTGGTTGGGGGCGCGAGCCCCGAGGCGGCAGCACGGAGTGGCGGCGGCGACGTGGCTGTCCTGCGGGCACTGGCCGAGACCGATCGGCTTTTGACAATGCAATCAGAGATTCCCGGCCTGATCCGCGCGCTTGATGGGCGCTATGTCAGTCCCGCCCCCGGGGGGGATATCGTTCGCACGCCCGAGGTGCTGCCGACGGGGCGCAATGTCCATGGCTTCGACCCGTTCCGCATCCCATCGGCCTTCGCAATCGTAGACGGCGCGCGTCAGGCGCAACGGTTGATCGAAGCGCACATGGAACGGGGGGCCGAAATGCCTCGCACGATCGCTGTCGTTCTCTGGGGGGCTGACAACCTCAAATCCGAGGGAAGCCAGATGGCGCAGGCACTCGCACTTATGGGGGCGGCCCCGCGCTTTGACGGCTACGGCCGCGTCTGCGGGGCACAGCTTGTGCCACTCGACCAACTTGGTCGTCCGCGCATCGACGTTATGACCACCCTTTCGGGCATTTTCCGTGACCTGCTGCCGCTTCAAACGCGGCTTCTCGCCGAGGCGGCGTGGCTGGCCGCATCCGCCGATGAGCCGCTGGAGATGAACTTTGTCCGGGCCAATGCTCTGGCCTACATGGAGGACAAGGGCTGCGACCTGGAAACGGCGTCTCTGCGGGTGTTCTCGAATGCTGACGGGGCCTACGGTGCGAACGTCAACCTCCTTGTCGACAGCGGCGCTTGGAACGAAGAAGACGAACTGGCCGAGGCCTACACCAAGCGGAAGTGCTTTGCCTATGGACGCAACGGTGTCGCCGCAGCGCAACCCGATCTTCTGAAAAGCGTTCTGAGCAAGGTCGATCTAGCATACCAGAATCTGGAATCTGCCGAACTCGGTGTAACCACGATCGACCATTACTTCGATACGCTTGGCGGCATTGGGCGCGCGGTTAAATGCGCCAGTGGCAAAGCCGCGCCCACATACATCACCGACCAGACACGCGGCGAAGGCAAGGTCCGCACGCTGGCCGAGCAAGTATCGCTAGAGACGCGCACCCGCACATTAAATCCGAAATGGTACGAAGGGATGCTGAAGCACGGCCATGAAGGCGTACGCCAGATCGAAGCGCAGCTCACAAATACAGTGGGTTGGTCGGCGACGACCGGCGAAGTCCAGCCATGGGTTTATCAGCGCATGACCGAGACATTTGTGCTGGACGATGCGATGCGCAAACGTCTTGCCGATCTTAACCCGAAAGCTTCTGTACGAATGGCCAACCGGCTGCTGGAGGCACACGACCGAAGCTATTGGAAAGCTGACGCCGCAACGCTTGCAGCTCTCCAGGATGCGGCCGACGAACTCGAAGATCGGCTGGAGGGAATTGGTATTGCAGCGGAATGAGCCAAAACCCCGAGCAGTCGTGGATGCTTCTACAACTTGTTCCTCAGACTTGTCGCGGCGTTCGGTCGAAATACCGCATATCACGGGACACGCAGCTTGGGCCGCACGTTGGACACGTAAATCGGAACAACGAAATTGAGTAGGGATTAAAATGGAAGAAGGCCTGTTCATCTTATTAGGCGCATCACTTGGAACCCTGATGACCTTTGCATGCAGGCATCAGGATTTGGCACCGCTGATGCTGGGAGTTGTTGTCAAGCTTGGCGTTTCGATCGGCTTGGCGATTCCCGTGTATCTTTGGTTTTTGTCGCCTGACGGAGTCGTGCAATCCGCGCTCGCCAGCCTCTCGGCTTCGGCAGCGACACATGAGATGTCGGCTCGGGAAGCCCTATCCATGATAAGCTGCATGATCTTGGGGTCCTTCGCGTTGTCTGTGGTTCTTATCCGGGTCCGAAGGATGACGGTCCAGGAAACGCCAGAGTCGGGTGTGGATCTGTCGCAGAACCACGGCCGATTTTTGGCCTCCGCGGCTCCGATTGTGTGACCGCTCTCCTCTGTGGATGCTCGCAGTCCCCCTTGATACACAGATGACGTCAGGGGGAGGGCATATCATCAAAGCCCTGAAACAGCGGAAAGCTGACGCCCAGTGCCAATGCGAGCACCACTCCAAGGGCCAGGCCCGACGGCAATGCTCCGCGCCGTAGCGTCATGTCGCGGCCCATGGTTCCGAACACAAGGTAGAACAGGATCATTATTGGTGCGATCAGCACCAGAAAGAATAGCGCCTCGAAATCCAGCGCGACGGCAATCCCGAGCGACACAAGGAACGCCGTCCGGATGCCCAGCCGCCGCAAAAGTGAGGTACGTGCGGTCAGCATGGCGTCAGCCACCATGTAGGGCACGGCCCCGATCAGCATGACGGCGATGATCCAAAGCCGGCCCGCCGTTGGCCAGAAATTTGCGGCATAGCGGTCAAGGGCAATGCCGAAAACCGCGCACCACAGCAGCATAAGCCCAAAGGCGGCCCAGGAAAACTGGCGAGTCATCATTCCCCAGCGCCACAACATTTCCAGTTGCAAAGCGCCATAGATCAACAGATGTAGCCCAAGGTAATCCGCCACCAGAACCGGCAGGAAACTGGGGTTCAAAGGAACCGCTATCAGCGGGGCCAGCACGGCAGGTACGATCAGTAAGGTGCCGAATTGCATCCTGCTTGGCCGCAGGGCTGTTTCGACCTGCACCGGCAAAAGCCCGGCGATGCGGCGAAAGAGCAACACCAGCCCGGAGATAAGCGCCAGAATGGCCTCTCCCGTTGGGGGGATGGCGACATCCGAAGTGCGACTGTAGGCCCGATCCAGCCATCCCACCGCCTCACGCCGCCCAGCCCGGCTGTGCAAGACCGACACATGCTCGGCATAAGGGGCTACGACCGCACGTCGAAGCACGTCATCCTTTGAGGCGGTGGTGCCCTCAAGCGCACCCGACTGCACCATCTGCAATGCGTCTATTGCGAAGGCGCGCAACGGCGGCTCCCAAGCGCCGGAGATAAGAAGGAGGTCGGAGGGGGCGGTAGCGTCGATATCGTTCGAAAAGGCCGAGAGCAGCACGATCGGCCCGATGTCAGCCCGACCCGCTGCGACCCGCACCAGAATGTCGGTAGCCATTGAATGGCCGAGCAAAGCCACCCTGCCGCCGGCAGGGTTCACCGCGCCAATCACCTTAGCCGTCTGTTCGACCAGCAGCCGCGTTGAGCCATCTACCGAAGTGACATCGCCCGACATAGGAACCGGATGCCGCCCCTGCCCAAGGAATTCAAACACATAGACGCGGTAGCCCGCTTTTGCCAAAGGCAGAGCATAACCCTGCATCATCTGTTCGGACCCGGCAAAGCGATGTGCAATAAACGCGACCGGTCCAACCCCGCCCGAAACCGCATATTCAGTGACCGGAGTTTGCCCAACCGTAAAACGTCGGATCTCAACGCCAGACCGCGCGTATTCCAGCACGGCCAGCGAAAGCACGATCAACACCAGCGCCACAAAAGCTCTCAACTTCTTGCCTCCTGCCTGTCGCTTTCAGGGCATAGGTCTGTGCCGGTGATTCCATCTTTCCGTGGGACCGGGAACAAGGATTTTTCGGCGGGAGCGCGCCGTAGTTCTGCAGGGTATCTACGCATTGGCTGCGCCAGAAAGCTTCACGCTGCCTCAAAGATCATCGACCGACAAATACCGCTCATCATCAGGCCGGGTAGACATTCGAACGACACCCTCCCGTTCCGTTCACCCCGATTCACATCCACCTTTCGACCGCCCGTTTTTGTACGCCGCGCCGGATCCGGGTCCGGCGCATTGCGCAAAGCCGGTGGCGTGCAGCCCGATAGTGATGCGATGACGTTATCGGCGGTTATTGACCAGAGGGTTTAACTTCGTCCAGATGGCGCATCGCGGTCATGATGGCACTCTTAATCCCGTTGAGCCATCGGATTGACCGTTCTGGCCGGTGCCCCACGGGAGCTCAGCCCCCCTGCCCCGCCCATGACCAAGGGCGCGAAGATCGCACCCTTCCCATCGCTGGCAGCAATCTGTCCTGCAATTACCAACGCTTCCATCCGGTCGCCGTGTTGGCCAGGACCAGCGAGGCTCTAAGTGTGGAAAATCCCTCCCGGAGATGCTCGCCATGAGCCCGGTGACATTGGGCGCTACGAAGCCATCGATCTCGCGTCGGTCGCATTCAGGTTCGCCATGTTTTTATTCCGACGGCGGTCAGAGGGGCGGTTTCGCCTACAGGACGACCACGGCGGCCCACCGCTGAAACACTGGCCCCGCTTGCCGATGCCGCTCCGAACCATGAGGGATTGGTGAGCGCATTGACGGTGCAACTTTCTGCAGGTGTCGGGTTGCAAGCAGACCTCCTCTGCCGCAATCTGCTGCCGGCAGCAACGCGCCTTCATGCAAACCGCTGGTTCCACGACCAAGGTCAGCCAACATCCTATGGCGCCGACGCACCCGATGAGGCCGATAGTCCGGCATCGGCGAGTTGCTCAGGATCAGGCAGATCGCGCAGGGACTCCATCCCGAAGGCGGCAAGGAAGGCCTCGGTCGTGACGAAGGTATAGGGCGCTCCGCGGCGAGGTTCGCGGGGGCCGGTGCCGATCAGGTCGAGCTCGGAAAGTCGGCCGATCAGGTCACGGCTGATCTCTTTCCCGAAGATGTCCTTCAACCCATCGCGACTGATCGGCTGATGAAACGCGATCGCGGCCAGCACGGCGAGGTCGAACTGGGACAGGTTCAGGGCCTGGCTTCCGACATCTGCAGCAGCGCGGATCACGGGGGCATAGGCGGGCCTGGTGCGCAGCATCCATCCCGCGCCCACATGGGCCACCTCATAGGGGCGACCCTCCAGATCCACCGCCAGATCTTCGATCAACAGATCGACTGATGCCCCCTGCCCCACCACCCTTGACAGATCGGCACGCGCCACCGGGCTCGCACTCGCAAACAGCACCGCCTCGATCCGGCGAATCCATTCCCGCCAACGCAGTTCAGGCGGCAGGTCAGCCAGTTCCCGGTCAAGCCCTACCTCTTCGCGCCGTGCCATGCTCAGACCCCGTACAGGCGGAAGGTGTCGCGCCCGGTCAGTTCCCGCAGCGCACCCAGTTCCACCAGCCGCTCACAAAGCCGCCGCGCGGCACGGTCCGATAGGCTATCCGGCATCGCCCGGGCTAGCGCCACGGGGGTCAGGGCATCCTGCGACAGGAACATCTCCACCGCCCGCGCGGCCCCCTTGGCCCGCAGCTTCGGCACCACCGCGCGCAGACGTGCCGCCGCCCGCGCCAGAGTGCCCGCAAGGGGCAGAGCCTGGCCGACCCCCCGTACAGCGGCCCGGTGACAGCATAGCCGCAGGTCATCGCCACGCAGACGCAGATCCCGCGCCGTCAGGCCGAGCGACAAGAGTGGCAGGACATGCGTCCCGCCCAGCGACTTCGCCAACACCGCGTCCGCAAGGATCAAGGTTGCCGTCTCGCCGCGCGGGTTATCGGCCAGCACTGCCTCGATGACCTGCGCTGCCCGGTCTACCGGCGTCGCCCCCGCCGTATGAAGGCAAAGCGCGATCCACTCAGGGGTCACCCCCTCGAGCGCCCCCCCCAGCGCTTTGGACAGCCCTGCCACCGAGATCGGTCGCGCAACGACTCGCGACCATTGCCGGAGAACCCGCCCCGCCGGGCCGGGATCATCGCCTGGCCGCGCCAGATGCAGGGCGTCTCGCATCGTGCTGGTCCCTTCCCGGCGCCCGGCAATCCTCAGGCAGACCTCAGCCGCCTGCAATGCAAGACGGTCACGCCACAGCGCGTCCGGCACATCGTCGCAGGCAGTCGCGAGGCTCAGGTGCGCCAATGCAGCCCCGGAACGGAATGCAGCCGGCTCAGGGGTTTCGTCCGACGCTGCCGTGATCCAACCCGGCAGCGGAGGCAGCACGGGAAGGGCTTCATCAGGCATCGCAGGCGGCTTTCTCATAGGTTCATCCTAACCCGTCCCGGCGCTTTGCGCTACCTCAATGTCTCAATTGCGCCGCACCTTTCTTGTCGCTGCAATGTCCAATAAGTTTGCATTATCGGACGTAAAAAGAGTAGGCTCGGCGGTATGGAAGAAACGCCCCACAAACCGCCCGCGGACGCGCCGAAGAGCCCTGACTCCCATGAAGGCGACCAGAGCCGCAGTGACGCAATCGCCCTGCCCTCTCAGCTTGCGGGCTCTGGCGCGCTGGATCGTCTGGTGGAAACCGCGCGGGACTATGCGCGGGCCGCCGTTTCCGAAAACACCCTTGCTGCCTATGCCGCGGATTGGGCCGCCTTCGCCCGCTGGTGCCGGATGCGCGGGGCGGACCCCCTGCCCTCCTCGCCCGAACTGATCGGTCTATACATCGCCGATCTGGCGGCGCCATCCGGCAAGGCCCCTGCCCTGTCGGTCGCTTCGATCGAGCGCCGCCTGTCCGGCCTGTCCTGGGGCTATGCGCAGCGAGGGCAGCGCCTGGACCGAAAGGACCGCCACATCGCGACTGTTCTGGCCGGCATCCGGCGTAAGCATGCCCGCCCGCCAGTGCAGAAAGAGGCTATCTTGCCGGAGGACATCCGCGACATGCTGGCTACCCTCCCCCATAATTTGCGCGGCTTGCGCGACCGGACCCTTCTGTTGATCGGTTTTGCGGGCGGGCTCCGCCGCTCGGAGATCGTCTCCCTTGACCACGGCAAAGATGACACTCCAGATTCCGGCGGCTGGGTGCAGGTTCTAGAGGGTGGCGTCCTGATCACCCTGCGCGGCAAGACCGGGTGGCGCGAGGTTGAAATCGGGCGCGGCGGCAGTGCCCAAACCTGCCCGGTTCACGCCCTGACACAATGGCTGCATTACGCCCGCATCGACTTCGGCCCGATCTTTGTCTCCGTGTCGCGCAACGGGTTGAAAGCCACACAGGACCGGCTGTCGGACAAGCATGTCGCCCGACTGATCAAGCACACGGTCGAAAAAGCCGGTCTGCGCCCAGAACTCTCCACGGCTGAACGCTTGCGGCTCTATTCTGGCCACAGCTTGCGCGCAGGCCTTGCTTCATCGGCCGAGGTCGATGAGCGATATGTCCAGAAGCAACTCGGCCATGCTTCGGCGGAGATGACGCGGCGCTACCAGCGCAGGCGTGACAGGTTCCGAGTAAACCTGACCAAGGCCGCGGGACTGTAATCGCAAGACGCTACTTCCCTTATCCCGGAAAATCCGTATAATCCGGAACAGCAACAAGAGTCGCGGGGGCCCACCATGAAAACCATGTCTGCCACAGCCGCCAGCAAAGAGTTCGGCCGGTTCATCGATGCGGCACAGCGAGAGCCTGTACTGCTGACCAAGAAGGACCGGCCTGTCGCTGTCACCGTTTCGGTTGCTGACTGGGAAGAACTCGTATCCTTGCGGATCGAGCGGGGCATTGCAGCGGGTTTGGATGATGTAGCTGCTGGTCGTGTGGTGGAAATGACAGATGCTGCACTGGAGCAGCGACTTGCACGTTTCCGGGTGCGTGCTGCTAAAGCATGAAAGTCGTTCTGACCGAGACGGCTGATGACTGCCTCTGGGCAATCTGGGACCACGACCGGCTCTATTCCGAGCAGCTGGCTGATACGTTTCAACGCGACATCGACCGGTTCATCCGCGATGCGATCAGTGAGAACCCAGAAATCGGCCATATCTGGCACGCAGCACGTGGCATCCGACGGCTAATCTTCCAACGCCGACATAACATCTTCTACGCCCTGCATGAGGATACCGCCTGGGTCCTGTTCGTCTTCGACGGACGCATGAACATCAACCAGCAGAT
>JBBQGU010000150.1:0-9206 GCA_038323315.1 Rhodobacterales bacterium
GCATCAACCCGCACCCAGCCTGAAAACGGCCGGCCAAGGACGCAGATCGCCCTGCACATCACGAAAACAGCCCTGAACCGAAGGTCCGCGAGGCGAAATGGGCGGCAGATCATAAAAACCAAGGCAACAATCGGTCAGCTGGAGGTCGCTGCCGCGCTTCGGGCAGAACCTGCTATGCCGTTGCCGCGAAAACAGTCAAAAATCGAGGTGCCCATCAGTGAAACGCTGAAAGAATGGGCTGAGAAACCCGGCGTTACGATCCGGCACCTCCAACCCGGACAGCCACAGCAGAACGGTAATATCGAGCTCTACAACCGCACTGTCGGGCACGAATGGCTGGATTGATCCAACATCGAAAGCACCGAGGAAGCGCCCGGATCACGCAAAGGGCAAACGAAATCCATCCATCGGGTCCGTCTGAGCGGGGGTTGGTATCAGGCTGATAGGACTGTTCTCTGGAGTGAATAATCGATGCGCATTGGGCTGGGACCGGGAATGTGTCGGCGACGCCTTCGCTGTCCAGGCGACTCATCATGGTCAATGGGCAACGCCAAATACCTGACGGCGCAAAGTGCCTGTTCAGCGCATCGCGTCGGCAAGGGTCGGCTGGTTGGTCGCTTTTAGGATGGCATCGCGGTCGTCGGGGCAGGTGGCGGTTGTGACGGCGTCGGCGGTCGCCTGGACGGTGGTCAGTTGGTCGTGATCGTAGCCGTAAGCCTCGGCGACGTTGATCACCAATAATCCTTGCATGAATTCCGGAGCAGCGCCGGAAGAATCGGTCAGAATTCTGGCGAGGATCGGGCAGAGTTTGGCCGCAACGGGATCGATGGTTTGTGCAGTGGCATTGGCGGCCAACGTCACGGCAACTGCGGTGGACAAGCGAAGAAGGCGTATCATGATGACCTCGTGAGGGTTAGGACCAGTGTTACTGTCCGCTTATCGGCTGCAGAGCACCCGCAAGGCCGGCCATGCCCGAGGCGCGGGTGGCCTGAGCCGGTGTGACACCCGGCATTGGCGCAGTCCCAGTGCGTGGCGGGCGCGGCAGGGGCGCTGTTTGACCCTTGGTCCCCATGGGCGCTGCGGATTGCGGCTGGGTGTCGGCCAATGCGGGGTCCTGCTTGCCGCTGCCCGGTGCGGGCTGGGCTGGTGCATCTTGCGTCGTGCGCTGCGATGGTGGCGGTGGTCCGGTACGCTCGACCCTCGGGACATCGGGCAAGGATGGGGGGGCAATGGGCCGCTGGTTATTTGGCAGATCATCCCAAGCCTCGATGCGTTTGCGGTTGGCCTTATCGAGGTCCTTCCATAATTGGTCCGTTTCGGCCCGTCCCTGTGGCGTGTCGATGGGGGTGTGGTTGGCCAGATCCTGCTGCGCCTTGGCCGCGCGCTCCTGCGCATTTAACAGACGATCGCGCGGGGATGACTGGCCAGGTACGCGTTCGGTCTGTGCCGCTTCGTCCGCACTAGGTGTCTTGGGCGCGCGCCGGGTATCTGCAGCCTCGTCTGGCGTGGGCGTTCTGGGGGCGGGCTTGGTGCCAGCGGACTCGGCATTTGTCGGGGCGCCTTTGGCGCCCGGCCCCAACCCGGGTTGGGTGGGGGTGTTCGATCCGCGCGGACCGCCAGCTTGGGGTGCGACACCGGGGATGGTGGGCGTACCGCTGCGTGCGGGCGCGCCCGGCCGCCCCGGCGCAGCATTAGAGGCGTTGCGGGCGTTTCTGACGGAATTGGTTTCAAACGAATTTCCTGGCTTCGAGCCATCATAACCCTTGTTGCCGGAGGTCCTGACGGCATGCATGGCAAAGCCCAACAGCAGACCTTTGAACCCCGCGAACAAGCCCATCGCGATACAGCGGTTGCGATTGCCCGTGTTGCCCAAGTCCTTGGCGGCCTGCGCATAACCCGCTTTGAGCCCGGCACCGGTCGCCTGACCTGAACCGGCACCTCTGGCCTTTTCCTGCAGCGTCTTTTCCAGCGCCTTGGTCAGCGAGGCTTCCAGCGCACATTGCGCGGCCGCCATCATGGTTTCGATGATGATGATCAGCGCATATTCGACCATGGCCTGACCGTGGCCCGAGGGGCCGATGCCCAGAGTATTCCCGGTGTCAGGGTCGATACGCCACCAGCCTGCTGCGGTTTGTTCGGCGGTCGGGTGGGCCGGCAGCACCACGGTCAGGCCTTGCGCAAGGTCAGCCGAGATGCGGGCGACGGTATCCGGGTCGCGACCAAGTTTGACCAACAGCGCCTCATCCCCCGCCCGCAGCGCAATCCAGCCAGACCCGGCGGGCTGGGCGGCCGAGAAAACCTGCGCCGTATTGGGCAGGACCGGGCCGACATCGCTGAGGGCCTGCGCCTCGGCATTGGTGTCGGCCACCCCCTGACTGACCCGCAGCAGGGCCGCGTGATCCGCTGCAAAGGGATCGACGCCCATGCCGTTTTCAACGATATCCAGGCTGACCTTGGCCACGAAATCGCCGCCGCCGGCCCTGTGCAGGCTTGTATGCTGGGCAACAATGGTCGGGCGGTCAATATATATCCAGTCGCTGAACGGGTTGGCGGCAAAGCGCAGTGTGGCGAGGTTATACAGCGCCGAAGGCAGACCCTTCAGCTTGGAAAACAGCTCCATATAGTTCGACGGCAGCTTACCGAAGGGATCGCTGGCCAGTTCATCCAGCACCGGCCGGTTGTCCAACGCGGATACGGCCCCCAGATGCAGCAGGAAATCCGGGGCGAGTTTGCTGGACAAGATCTGGATCTGGCTTTCGCCCATCATGGCCATGGCGCGGTCCAGGGCCATCTGCCTTGTCATGGCAAACGCCGAAAAGTCACCTTTGGCGCGGGCGGCAGGGCCGAGCAGGTCAAACACCTCACGGGTGGTTTTCCGGGGCGCATGTCCGGGCACCGTGATTTCATATTCCAGCCATTCGGCCACCAGTTCGCCCTCGGGCCTTGGCGGGTAAGGCACATCCAGCGTAGGATCGGCGGGCAGCAGTGCGTCGGGGTCGCCGCCGGTTGCAAGGGTGTCGGTGGCCTTGCTGACCACGCCGATCATCGCCACCGACATCTGCATGAAGGGGTTCACAGGGCGCGGGTTCGGGTCCATCGCACCGGTATCAAAGACGCCTTGGGTGCCAAATACCGCATCGCCCAGCACCAGAACCGGCATCCACTCGCTTTGAGCATACAGCGCAGAGCGGAGTTTGATCTGCACATCATCCGGCGTCATCTGTGGCCAGTCCTCTGGCCAAGCCATGGGAAAGTGCCGAAAGCCGAGCGTCGTGCCCAGCAATTGGCGCGGGGTGACAACCTGTTCCAGAATGACGGTGTTGGTCAGCGCACCGTCTTTCAGCTGTTCGGTGACAACGCGGATAGTGACCTGGTGTTCCAGTCCGGCGGGCAGGGCTGCGGGGTCCAACGTCGCTGCGGCAGTAACCGCGGCGTCTGGCATCAGGTCAAGCGAGGTCCAGACACCGTTGTCCTGATATTCCACCCACCAATGATCTGCGATGGCAAGGCGGGCGTCGGCCACCGTTTGTGCGGCCAGTTCCGCTGTTTGCATCGGGCCGACAATCTCGGACAAACGGGCGGTCTGGTCGGTGACTTGCATCCCGAGATCGGAGAGAATTCCGACAGCCTGGTCATTCGTCACGTCGATCACATCCCCTACGGTGGCTGAGTCGATGCCATACTGTTCCGCAGTGGCGACAACCGATGCGTTTTCAACCTGAGGATCTTCCTCGATCGGCGGCTGACGCGCAGCAGCCAGGGCTGCCCAGACCGCATCGACCTTGTCAGCGGACAGCGTCGCACGGGCCAGACGCACTTCATATCCAGCATCCGTCAGCAGGGTTGCCAGCAGGACGGACTGATCCAGACTGTTGCCCACGCGGTCCATCAAAACGCCCTCGGCGCCGCGCAACAGGCCCTGATAGGGCATGAACGTAACGTTTTCCCGGGTCCAGGCATACAGGGCGGCTGGCTCGATGCCGACGGTATCCACAACATATTGCGGGTCCCAATGGTCGCGCGGCGCATCACGGTCGCCGTCCTCCAGCGCCAGCATGCTGGCCTGAACCTGCGCCGCAAAAGCTGCGGCCTCAGCATCTTGCCCCACCTGCGCCAGGGGCGCGCCGCACCAGACAAAAAGCAGGGCGGCGGACAGCGCAGTGGTGAACAGGTTCTTCAAAGCGATACGATGGGCCACGGTGAACCTCTGTCTGTAATTCAGGGCGGTGGATAATTGATTGACGTTTCCTGATTTGGCTGCACGATCACATCATTGATGCTAACCGCAACGGTCGTTCCAATCTCGATCTTGTAGGTCGCGGCGGGCAGTGTCAGCGCCGGACCGCCTATTGTCCCGGTACCGACAACCGCGCCTGCGGCATCCAGCACACGGAATGTTGGCGCGACGGCAGACTGGATCGCGCTGTTGAGTTCGTTGGCACTGGTGGCATCGAAATAGGCGCCGCCGCCAAGTTTGGCCCAGTCGCTGAATGTGGATTTCAACATCTCGTCCGCCACGGCAAAGCCAACGATATTGACGCGGACGTCAAAGCCTTTGGCCCGCAACGCCGCGATCTCGGCCTGCGGATCGCCGCCACAGGTTTCCTCGCCATCGGTGACGAGGATCACGGTCCGCAGCCCCTGTGCCCCCGCCAGATCATCGGCGACGGCACGGAGTGAGGCCGCGATTGCGGTTTTCGCGAGGTTGATAGACTTGACCCCGGCGATGCGTTCGACCAGAGCATCCGGATCCAAGGGTGATAAGGGAACCTCCAGGTAGGTTTGACAGGAATTGGCTTTGTCATTGCCGAAAACACGCAGCGCCAAAGGTTGACCGGGTGACAATGTCTCGCTGACGAGGCGCTGCAGCACCTTGCGCGCCGTCTCGATCCGCCTCTCGCCGTTCAGACGTTTCAGCATGCTGCCCGACGCGTCAAGGATCAGTTCCACCGCGCCGTCGGCGGGCAGTTGCCGGGCGCCCGAGCCGGCCTGAACGGCTGGCGCCAAGGTGACGCGCAGGCTGCCGGGTTCAGGGGGCACCTCGTTGCGCACCGCCGCCGTCAGCTGGTACCGCGTCGGACGCCGCAGCCAGGCCGCTGCGCGGTCCGCGACCACATCCATCTCGGCCTGTGTGCGGGCCGAGGCATAGTAGCCGCCGTTGATCAGGGCGATGTCCTGCATGATCTGCTTTTCGCGCAAGGGGTCGCGCCCGGCACCGATATGGGCGGCAAAGATCCGGGGCCGCAGCTTGCCAAGGTCGGCCCAGACGGCGGCCTCTTGATCATAGCCCGGGGTTTCGGCATCGGTTACGACAATGGCAGCATGAACCCCCAGCCGTTGCCGTAAAGCGGCGTTCAAAAGTGTCAGTGTCTGCGGCAAATCGCTGGAGTCCTGCTGTGTCGCGTCCTGTTTGGCCAGAATGGCGCCTGCCAGCAGCCAAGGCTGATCGCTCCACTGGTTCAGGATAAAGGGCGACGCAAAGGTCATGAAGTTCACATATTCCCGCCCCGGCACCACGCCTTCGGCAAAGGCTGCGACGGCATGACGGATGATCGACGCAAAGTCGGACAGGCTGGGGCTGGTATCATAGGCAATGGCCACCGAACGTGGCGGTTCGTGGACGCGCAGGTAATAGCGGGTGCCAGCGGTGACCTCGGCCACAAACTGCAATGTGCTGGCGGAAGAGGGGAGGATTATCAACGGGATCGCTTGTCCGGCATCGGTTTGCAGATCAATCGCGACATCCACTGTGGGCTCGCCCGTGGCCGTCAGGTCCAGTCTGTTCCGACCGGCGGGTATATCGACGGCAAACCAGTCTTCCCGCGCGTTCAACCGAACTTCGCCAGCGACCGGTTCGGCAAGATCCAGACGCTCGGCCTCGGCTTTTGTCGGACGGGACTTGGGCGTTGCGGGGTTGCTTTGCGGGATGGGGGCGGTCGCCTCATACGGACCGTCGCGATTGTATTGACCCCACTCGCCCAAGATGGACCGATAGCCCGGAGCCGTCGGTCGTTCATAGATGGTCAGCGATTGGGGATAGGACCAGATCACGTCATTTACGGGTTTGTCTTGGACAGTGAATTTGACGAATCTCGCCCAGACCGGGGCCGGCAGGTCCAGTCTGGACGCTACAGGGGTCGGGGCCCAACGTGCCAAGGTGCGCCAAGGTCCGAACGGGCCATCGACGGACACCGCCACGGTCATCGCGCCAAGGGGCTGCTGGTTCGATGCCATCTCGCCTTCGGTCCAGTCCAGCGCCGAAATCTGCGCGGCGCGGTCGTCGTTGAAACCGATCACCCATTCCGGCGCCAGCCCGGATGTCACCGCGACCGCACGATGGCCGCCCAGCATCGCGCGCTGATCATCCGACGAGGCACCAATGGTGACATTGCTCCACACGACATGCCCGCCCCGCGATGATTCGGCAATGTCAGCCGACAAGCCGTCCGGTTCGCCTGGCACCACGATCACCTTCCATTCGCTAAGGCCGACACGGCCGATATTGTCGGCATGGTTGGATTTGAGGACCAGTTGTGCTGCACGCGCAGGATAGGGCTGATCGAGAACAAAGGACTGTTCGACGGGCAGTGTGGACAGCGCGCCCGACAGCACTTTGTCGAACGTGGTTCCATCTCCGGACAGCAGCAGGTCAAAGGCATTCAGTTGCTCGGCGGGATAAATGCGGCCCTGGCCTTGGGGGTGAATGGTGATGCCCGCGATGGTCCAAGGGTGGGTGGCCGCGAAGGTGTTGGTGAGGGTGTAAGGCAGCAGCGCGGCGTCGACCGCAAACACGCCGGTATCGACATCGCCGACAAAGCCGTCCTGCAAAACAACCGGATTTTCGGTGCTGTCGCCGGGCGGCAAGCTCATCACGCCGCCAAGCGCCGCACTCGCCACGTTGAAGCCGCCCAGCAGAGCGGTCGGCAGAGGAAACGCGACCTCTTGATGGACCGGCAGGACAGTCGCATCTGCCTGCAATGTGGTGGCAGCGGTGACACCGGCGCCGGTGGCATCGGTAACGCGGGCGACGATATCGACATTCTGGTTCGCCCAGGCATCCGGGCCGACCACGATGTCAAAAGGCACAGAGCCGGACTGACCCGGTGCAATCGAGATTTGGTCGGTGCTGAGGGCTGGCAGATAGGCAAAATGGCTGCTGAGCATGGCCACGCGCAGGTCTAGTGCCCTGCTGCCTGAATTGGTAAGCGTCAGGGTTCCCGGCACTCGCTGCCCTCTGATCCAGAACGCGGCAACCCGGGTTTCGGTAAGGTTGACCGTCACCGTCACAGGTAAAGCGGCGAGTGCGGGTGCAGGCTTGGGACCGTCCGCATAGCTGACCCTCAGGTCATAAACCCCATCGCCCCGCAGGCCAAGATGCACCGGACGACCCGCAGGTACGTCAGCCACAAACGAGCCCGCGCCGCTTTGCCAATCCGGTGCAATTTCCGTTGCTCCGTCCATCAGGGTCGGCTGTACCGTGCCGCTGACCTGCAGTCGCAGGGTGGTCGGCACATCCGTCACCGGCAGGATGAACCAGTCCTTGTCGGTGTCGGAAACGCTGCCCTTGGCCGCAAATGTCGCCGGCAGCGCCTGAGCCTGGGTCTGGGTGTCGTTCGGCTCCAGATCATCGGGCATCACGAAGGGATCGCCGCGTGTCATCGCAATGCTGTACGGCAACGACGCGCGACTGCCAGAGGTCAGGCGGACCACATAATCCCCCGGGTCCAGAACGGCGTCATATGTGAAGGGCACCGCGCCAGCGGTTCCTTGGGGTTGCTTTGGCGAGGGGTAGCCCCATTCGATCACCACGCCGATGTCGGCGGCAGTGGGTGAAGCCACCTCCAACCTGACATGATCTGGTGCAAACAGCGAAAAGCGATAGACGTCGCGGTCGGAACTGTCGGACAGGTGCCCCGACCTTGGCTGACCTACCAGCAGGCGTTGCGATTGGTCGTCGGTGTTATTCGGCTCTCGTTCAGAACCAAGGTCGGGCGGGCCGGTCGGTGTGGCGGTCAGCATATAGCGGCCATCGGTGCCGCTGACCTTGATCCAATAGTCGCCGGGCAGCAGAAAGACGTCGGTGGCGCTGGCACCCGACGTGCCGTCAGTGCTTTGTCCAGACCCTAGCGGGATCTGTTGAAAGTCGGTAACAGCGACGACATCAACACCTGCACCCACCGCCGCCATGGTCCAAAGCTGGGGATCGCCCTTTACATGCAGACGGTAGAAATCTTCCTCGCGGCCCGAAAGTTGTCCTTTCATCGGCAGTGAGGCTGTCAGGGGCGTGGCATATTGCGGCTTGTCGTTCGGCTCGGTCTCGGTGCCCTCACGGCGCGGCCCTGCGATCCGGGCCAGGATTTGATAGCTGTCATCTAAATCATTGGTGCCCGAGACGATCAAACCATAGCGCCCCTTCGGCAATGCGAGGCCCATCAGTGCGGCCGAATTTCCGCTGCGGCATTGCAGCTCTGACCCAATGGCATCCGTCAGACACAGACCACGGCTGTTGCGCGCCGTCAGGGTGAAGTTCACCAGTTTGTCGGCACCGACCGCGTCAAATGCGTAAATGTCGGTATCGCCCGGCTGGGCAAGTCTGCCCGCGATGGCGCGCCCGCCTGTCAGCGTTTTGGCTGTGGCGAGCGTGTCATTCGGCTCTTCCTCGCGTCCCGGAATTCTTGGCCCGGCATGGGTCAGTTTGATCGTGTAGGGGTTTTCGTTATCCGAGACCGGCAGGATTTTCAGGTGGTAATTCCCGGGGTTCAGACCCAGATCCGTCAGGTGCATCGGTCGCTGGATCGTGGCACCTGATCGCAGAAGAACCTCGCCTGCCGCATTTTGCAGTTCGACAGAAAGAAAACTGCCGAGGGCGCCGTTGATGGCGATGTCGCTATGGCGTTTGGCATCCGCTGCGGTGACGGTCAGCGCGAAGATATCCGGCTGGCCCTGCACTGCGCCGGAGGTGACAGTGTCATAAGGCAACGGCGTCGCCTGATCCGGGCTGTCATTCGGTTCCGCTTCCTGCGCCTTTGGCGTCGTGGCTGCAAACCGCAGGCGATAGGGGCTGGAGCCTTCGCTGAGAATGTCGATCAGGTAGCGGCCCGGCATCAGCAGAAGTTCGGGGCTTTCACCGCTATAGGCACCCTGGGGGATATCGACGCGCAGCAGCTCTGCCCCCTCGGTTTCAGGGTTTGTACCGTCAGCGGGTT
>JBBQGU010000151.1:0-9181 GCA_038323315.1 Rhodobacterales bacterium
CCGTTCGGCCACGCCGGCACCCCGGGGGCCATACATGCCGACCGCGTGAACTTCGTCGATGTAGGTCAGTGCACCAAACTCCTCGGCCAGATCGCAGATCGCCTTGATCGGCCCGAAATCGCCGTCCATCGAGTAGATCGATTCGAACGCAATCAGCTTGGGCAGCGCGGGGTCATCCGCCGCCAGCAATTCGCGCAGATGGGCCACATCGTTGTGCCGAAACACCCGCTTGGCCCCGCCGTTGCGCCGCACCCCCTCGATCATCGAGGCGTGGTTCAGGGCGTCGGAATAGATGATCAGGCCGGGAAAGATCCGGGGCAGCGTCGACAGCGTGGCATCGTTGGCGACATAGGCGCTTGTAAACACCAAAGCCGCGTCCTTGCCGTGCAGATCGGCCAGTTCCGCCTCCAGCCGCTTGTGCCACACCGTGGTGCCCGAGATATTGCGCGTCCCACCCGAACCAGCGCCCGCCAGGTCCAACGCCTCATGCATCGCGGCCATGACATCCGGGTGCTGGCCCATGCCCAGGTAATCATTGCCGCACCAGATGGTGATATCGCGGACCGACCCGTCGGGGTGATGCCACTTGGCCTTGGGGAAATCACCGCTGACGCGCGCGACGTCGATGAACTGCCGATAGCGCCCCTCGTCATGCAGATGGTTCAGGGCGGTGGTCAGCGCGGCTTCGTATTTCATCGTCATTCTCCGGCCAAGGGTCCCACTATGGCCAGGACCCGCTTTCCCGCGGGGGTCTGCACCAAAGCCCGGGCCGCCGACATTGGTCATATTGACGCTGTGGCCTACCGTCTTGCTTATGGCAGCGGGCTTGCTTACGGCAGCGGGCCTGCTTATGGCAGCGGGCCAACTTCCAGCACCACGACGCAGGGTGCCTCGCCGGTCCGCTTTTCGTCGCAGCCCTTGAGAGCCTCGGTCGCGGCGGTCGCTGCATCGGAAAAATCGCCGATCGCCACCGCCGAAGGGGCCGGCACGCCCTCCGGCGCAAAGCCCTCGTCCGGCGACACCGCGATGGCCGAATGACCTTTGGAGGTCACGAACAATTGCAACGCCTGCTTGTTGGTCGCAACCAGCCGCAGGGTTTTCAGATCGCCCTCCCCCAGAAAGGGATAGACATGCAGGGTGATCTGCTGACCCGCCAGCGTGCTCACCTCGACCGGAACCTCCTGCGCCCAGGCGCCCTGCGCCAGTCCCGCCACCAGACCACATGTCGCCAATAGATACCGCATCTCGATCTCCACCTGATTTGCCTTGCATTTTAGCGCAGGTCGCGGCCACTGGACAGTCCCCGTCCTGATGTTAGGCTTAGGCCTGCCGATTGGATGGAGATCATGATGACCCTCGACGCCGTACTTGCCCAAATCGACCACAGCCTGCCGGAGGCGCTCGACCGTCTGATGGCGTTGCTGCGCGTGCCCTCGATCTCGACCGACCCGGCCTACAAGGCCGACTGCGCGCAGGCGGCGGACATGCTGGTGGCCGATCTGCAAAGCCTGGGGTTCGACGCGTCATCGCGGCCGACGCCCGGTCATCCGATGGTGGTCGCCCATGCCGGTCAGACGGGGCCGCACCTGCTGTTCTACGGCCATTACGATGTGCAACCGGTCGATCCCCTGAGCCTTTGGCACCGCCCGCCCTTTGACCCGGCCTTGCAGGACACGCCCAAGGGTCAGGTGATCCGGGGCCGTGGCACCTCCGACGACAAGGGCCAGTTGATGACCTTTATCGAGGCTTGCCGGGCCTGGAAGGCGGTTCACGGCACCCTACCCTGCCGCCTGACCGTGTTCCTGGAGGGCGAGGAGGAATCCGGTTCCCCCTCGCTGATCCCCTTCCTGCGCGACAATGCCGCCGAACTGACCAGCGACATCGCCCTGATCTGCGACACCGGCCTGTTCGACACTGACACCCCCGCCATCACAACCATGCTGCGCGGGCTGCTGGGCGAGGAGATCACCATCACCGGCCCGAAGATGGACCTGCATTCCGGCTCTTATGGCGGTGCCGCGATGAACCCGGTCCGCGTATTGTCGCGCATCATCGCCGCCTTGCACGACGATACCGGCCGCGTCACCGTGCCCGGTTTCTATGACGGCGTGACCGAACTGTCGAACGCCCAACGCGCCCAGTGGGAGGATCTGGGCTTTGACGCCAAAGCCTTCCTTGGCGATGTCGGTCTGTCCGTGCCTGCGGGCGAACAAGGACGCTCGGTGCTGGAGATGATCTGGGCCCGCCCGACCTGCGAGGTGAACGGCATCACCGGCGGCTATACCGGCGACGGGTTCAAGACCGTGCTGCCGTCGCAGGCCCGCGCCAAGATCAGCTTCCGCCTGGTTGGCACCCAGGACCCCGACAAGATCCGTGACAGCTTTCGCCAGATGGTCAGCGCCCTGCTGCCCGCCGATTGCAGCGTGGAATTTCACGGCCACGGCAATTCGCCAGCCTCGGTCATGGCGACCACCAACCCCGCGTTTGAAAAGGCCCGCGCCGCGCTGTCGGACGAATGGCCCCGCCCGGCGGCCTTTGTGGGAAGCGGCGGCTCGATCCCGATTGCGGGCTATTTCAAGACCATTCTGGGTATGGATTCGATGCTGATCGGCTTTGGTCAGGACGACGACCTGATCCATTCCCCGAATGAGAAATACGATGTCCGATCCTTCCACAAGGGGATGCGGTCCTGGGCACGCATTCTGGCCCGCCTGTCGTGATCATCCGCGACGCAACCCCCGCAGACCGTGACGGCTGGCGACCCCTGTGGCAGGGGTTTCTGGACTTTTACGAAACGGACCTGAACCCGGCCATCACCGACCATACATGGGCCCGGCTGATGGACCCCGCCAGCCCCATGCACCTGCGGCTGGCCGAGGGGGATGCGGGCCTGCTGGGCTTTGCGATCCACCAGCACCACCCCTCGACCTGGGTCATGGGCGATGACTGCTATCTGGAGGATCTGTTCGTGGACCCCGGCGCGCGCGGCCAAGGCATCGGGCGCGCGCTGATCGTCGATTTGCAGGCACTGGCCAAGGCGCGCGGCTGGAACCGGCTGTACTGGCACACCAACCAGGACAACGCCGCGGCACGGCGGCTGTATGACAGTTTTGGCCCGGCGGACGGCCATATCCGCTACCGCTTTGCCCTGACATGACACTGCGGCCAGTCGGCAGGGTCTGAACGTCCACCCACTGCGTCAAATATGTTTCAAAAATTCCCCCACGTGCAGGAGCCCTGCGCCCTCAGTGATTCCCCGCCTTTTTCAGCAGCCGCCGGGCATGCAGAACCGGTTCGGTATAACCTGACGGCTGCTCGCGCCCCTTGAACACCAACTCCCGCGCCGCACCAAAGGCGATGCCGTCGAAATCCGGCCCCATCGGTTGATACAGGGCATCGCCCGCATTCTGCCGGTCGACCAAAACGGCCATCTTCCGCAGCGCCGCCTCGACCTGACCCTCGCTGACGATGCCATGATGCAGCCAGTTCGCGATATGCTGTGACGAAATCCGGCAAGTCGCCCGGTCCTCCATCAGCCCCACATCATTCATGTCCGGCACCTTGGAACACCCCACCCCCTGATCCACCCAGCGCACGACATAGCCAAGGATGCCCTGCGCGTTATTCTCGACCTCGCGCAAGATCTGCGCCTCGGGCCAGCGGCGGTAACTGGCCAACGGAATCTCCAGCAACGTCTCGACAAAGGCCCGCCGACCCGCCGCCGTCAACCGCCGCTGCACCGCGAATACGTCGATCTTGTGGTAATGCAAGGCATGTAAGGTCGCCGCCGTCGGTGACGGCACCCAGGCGCAGTTGGCCCCAGCCTTGGGATGCTCGATCTTCTGTTCCAGCATCGCGGCCATCAGATCGGGGGCCGCCCACATGCCCTTGCCGATCTGCGCCCGCCCCGACAATCCGCAGTCCAGCCCGATATCGACGTTCTGATCCTCATAGGCCCCGATCCACGACTTGCGCTTGATGAAATCCTTGCGGCTGAACGGCCCCGCCTCCATCGAGGTGTGGATCTCATCGCCGGTCCGGTCCAGAAAACCGGTGTTGATAAAGGCGACCCGGTGCTTGGCTGCCCGGATACATTCCTTCAGGTTGACCGAGGTGCGCCGCTCCTCATCCATGATCCCCAGCTTGACCGTGTATCGCGGCAGAGCCAGCACATCCTCGACCTTGGCAAAAATCTCATTGGTGAAGGCCACTTCCTCCGGCCCGTGCATCTTTGGCTTGACCACATAGACCGACCCGTGATGCGCGTTCCTGAGGCCCCCCGACCGCGCCAGATCATGCTTGGCGATCAGAACGGTCAACATGGCATCCATCAGGCCCTCGAACACCTCGGCCCCGTCCCGGTCCAGGATCGCGGGATTGGTCATCAGATGGCCGACATTGCGTATCCACAACAACGCCCGGCCCTTGACCACCAAGGGCGCACCTGATGGCCCGACAAAGGCGCGGTCCGCGTTCAAGGCCCGCGTCATCCGCCGCCCGCCCTTGTCAAAATCGGCGGTCAGATTGCCCTGCATCAGGCCCAGCCAGTTGGCATAGGCCGCCACCTTGTCCTCGGCATCCACGCAGGCGACCGAATCCTCGCAGTCGACAATGGCCGAGACGGCGCTTTCCAGCACGATATCGGCCAAGGCGGCCTGATCCCGGCTGCCGATCAGATGGGCGCGGTCAAAGACCAGTTCGACATGCAGGCCGTTGTTGCGCAGCAAAACCGCATCCGGCGCCTTGGGGTTGCCCCGGTAGCCCACAAATTTTTCCGGACTGATCAGCGGCAGATCATCGACCAGCAACGCGCCCGCGACGACCTGATACCGCCGCACATCGGCATGGCTGGTGCCGGCAATCGGAAAGGCATCATCCAGAAACACCCGCGCCCGCGCCACCACCCGCGCGCCCCTGCCCCGGTCATAGCCCCCGGCAGGCGGCAGCGCCCCCATCGCATCCGTGCCGTACAAGGCGTCATACAGCGACCCCCAGCGGGCATTGGCGGCGTTCAGGACATAGCGCGCATTGGTGATCGGCACGACCAGTTGCGGGCCGGGTATCGCGGCAATTTCAGGGTCCACCCCCGTCGTCTCGATCTGGAAATCATCCCCCTCGGGCAGCAGATAGTCGATGCTGCGCAGAAATTCGGCATAGGCTCCATGGTCAAACGGCTCGGTCCGCCGGGCCCGGTGCCAATCGTCGATCAAGGCCTGCATGCTGGCGCGCTTGTCCAGCAAGGCGCGGTTGCGCGGCCCGAAATCGTGCAAAAGGTCGGCAAACCCGCTCCAGAACGCGGCGGGCTCAACCCCCGATCCCGGCAGGGCCTGCGTTTCGACGAATGCGGCCAGAACCTGATCGACCTGCAACCCCGACCGTTCCACGCGTTGCGCCATGACATCCTCCGACAGTTGGGTTCGTGCGCCATCAGACACGAATTGCGGCGACCGGCAAGCCTCTTCCCAAGACGTTTGACCTGTGTTACTTAGCAATATGGCTAAACATGACCTCAATCTGGACTTGATCTTTCAGGCACTGTCCGACCCCACCCGCCGCGCGATGTTGGCGCGCATCGGACAAGGCGCGCTGCCGGTCACCGAGCTTGCCCGTCCGACCGGCATGGCGCTGCCCACCATCCTGCGTCACCTGTCGGTGCTGGAGGGGGCCGGATTGATCACCACCGAAAAGCAGGGCCGAACGCGGATGTGTGCGGCCCTTCCCGAAACCCTGGCCGCCACCGAAGACTGGCTGTCGACCCAACGTCTGCAATGGGAGGCGCGGACCGACCGGCTGGAGGCGCTGTTGGCGATGACGACGCCACCGAACCCATGCAGGTCGTCGTCACACTGACCCCGCAAGGCACTGGCACAAGGCTGACCCAGACCATGACTTTGCCATCGGTTGACGCGAAACAGGGGGCCTTGCGCTATGGGGCCGACCGGTTGGGGTTGCAGACAATGGGCAAACTCGCGGCTGTCGCCGAGGCGCTGTAAACCTTTCCTTTCCTTGCCCGCTTGCGCTATCCAAGCGGGCAAACAGGAAAGGTCCATCATGCTGAACGCGCAAGTGCCGCAAACCATCCATCTGTCCGACTACCAGCCGTTTACCCATCTGGTCGATCAGGTCCACCTGACCTTCCACCTGGCCCCCCACACCACCCGCGTGGTGACACGGCTGACGCTGTCGCCCAACCCCCTGCGCCCCGGCACCCATGACCTGCGACTGGATGGCGAGGGGGTCCGGCTGATCAGCGCCACCCTGAATGGCGCGGCCCTGAACCTGACGCCCGACGCCACCGGCCTGACCGTGCCCGCCGCCCTGCTGCCCGCCAGCCGCTTCATCCTGGAAACCGAGGTCGAGATCGACCCCGCCGCCAACACCGCGCTGGAGGGTCTGTACATGTCCGGCGGCATCTATTGCAGCCAGTGCGAGGCGCAGGGCTTCCGGCACATCACTTTCTATCCCGACCGCCCCGATGTGATGGCGCGGTTCGACGTGCGCATCGAAAGCGACATGCCCGTCCTGTTGTCGAACGGCAATCCGCAGGGCGCTGGCCCCGGCTGGGCTGAATGGTCCGACCCCTGGCCGAAACCGGCCTATCTGTTCGCGCTGGTGGCCGGCGATCTGGTTGCGCATTCGGATCACTTCACCACAGCCTCGGGCAAGCCGGTCGATCTGCACATCTGGGTCCGTCCGGGGGATCAGACGCGCTGCGCGTATGCGATGGACAGCCTGATCCGCTCGATGCGGTGGGACGAGACCGCCTATGGCCGCGAATACGATCTGGACGTGTTCAACATCGTCGCCGTGGATGATTTCAACATGGGCGCGATGGAAAACAAGGGGCTGAACATCTTCAACTCGAAACTGGTTCTGGCCTCGCCCGAAACCGCCACCGATGACGACTACAACCGCATCGAAGGCGTGATCGCGCATGAATACTTCCACAACTGGACCGGCAACCGCATCACCTGCCGCGATTGGTTCCAGTTGAGCCTGAAAGAGGGGCTGACCGTCTTCCGCGACCAGCAGTTCACCGGCGACATGCGGTCGCGCGATGTCAAACGGATCGAGGATGTCCTGACCCTGCGCGGTCGCCAGTTCCGCGAGGATGCAGGGCCCCTGGCCCACCCCGTCCGGCCCGAAAGCTTTGTCGAGATCAACAATTTCTACACCGCCACCATCTATGAAAAGGGCGCCGAGGTGATCGGGATGCTCAAGCGCCTTGTCGGGGATGCCGACTATGCCCGCGCGCTGGACCTGTATTTCGACCGCCATGACGGTCAGGCCGCGACGATCGAGGATTGGCTGAAGGTGTTTGAAGACACCACAGGCCGCGACCTGACCCAGTTCAAACGCTGGTATTCCCAAGCCGGAACCCCGCAGATCAGCGTGTCCGAAGACTGGTTGCCCGAGGCGCAAGGCGGCACCTACCGCCTGACCCTGACCCAGACCAACCCGGCGACACCCGGCCAGCCCGACAAGGACCCCAAGGTGATCCCGGTCGCCGTGGGCCTGCTGAACCCCAATGGCGACGAGGTCGTGCCGACCCGCGTGCTGGAACTGACCGAAACCACGCAAAGCTTCGACTTTCCGGGCCTTGCAACCCGTCCGGTGCCGTCAATCCTGCGCGGGTTTTCGGCGCCCGTTGTGCTGAACCGACCGGTGCCGGTGGCCGAGCGTGTTCTATTGCTGGCCCATGACACCGACGCCTTCAACCGGTTCGAGGCGGGGCGGTCGCTGGCCCGCGACGTGCTGATCGCGATGATCCGCGATGGGGCGGCCCCGTCGGATGACCTGATCCAGGGCCTGTGGCTGCTGCTGCGCGACACGACGCTTGACCCCGCCTTCCGCGCCATGGCCCTGCGCCTGCCGGGCGAGGATGAGATTGCAGCCAGCCTGTCTGCTGTCGGACATATCCCCGACCCGCAGGCCATCCATGACGCCCGCAAGTCGCTGGGATTGGCAATGGCGCGTTACATGCAGCCGCATCTGGGCGGGATGGAGCAGGCATTGCGCCCGAACGGCCCCTTTTCGCCCGATGCCAAAGGTGCGGGGCGGCGTGCGTTGCGCTTGGTCTGCCTTGGCCTGCTGGCCCGGATCGACGATGGCAAGGCCGCGATGGCGGCCCACCGGGCGGCAGACAACATGACCGAAGAGTTGGGGACGCTGGCCATTCTGCTGGACAACGGCGTGGGAACCGGGGCCTTGCAGCAATTCCATGACCGCTGGCAGGGCGAGCGGTTGGTGATGGACAAATGGTTTGGCTTGCAGATCCTGATGTCCGCACCGGACCAGACGGCGACCCTGACCGAGGCTTTGACCCGGCACCCGCTGTTCGACTGGAAGAACCCCAACCGGTTCCGGTCGGTGATCGGGGCATTGGCGGGCAATCATGCCGGTTTCCACCATGTTTCAGGCGCGGGCTACCGGCTGCTGGCCGAATGGCTGATCAAACTGGACCCGGTAAACCCGCAAACCGCCGCCCGCATGTCCACCGCGTTCGAAACCTGGCGGCGCTATGATGCGGGCCGCCAGTGCCAGGTCCAGGCCGAATTGCGTCGCATCCAGGCTGTCCCGGGCCTCAGCCGCGACCTTGGCGAGATGGTCACCCGGATGCTCGGCACCTGATCTGAGGTGAACTCACGGAGCCCTTGCGGGCAAGTGATCCTCTCCAAAGGCGGGAAGCGCCGCCTTTGGAGCCTGTTGGTGCCCTGCACCAGCCTGCTGCGTGACGCCTGCGGCGGGGCATGGCACTGGCTGTTTGCAAGCAACAGGTTCCGGTGTCGCTTAGATATAACGGTCTGCCACAATTTCGGCCCGGCCCTGATTTGGCGCGGCGTTTGCGGATCGGCTCCGTGACACCCGGACCCCCAACCTTCCGCCAGCCCGGTGGAGAGTGTGCGATGCCTTGTGTTGTCAGTTTGCTCGCGATCGTCGTCGGGGAATTTTTCAGGTTGAACCGGGCGCGCACTGCGGCCCATCTGGCAGGTGATCTGGCCGAGATGGCGCAGGATGTTTTGGGAACCTCCCGCAGGCGGCTGAGGTACCCCTTGGTCTTGGTGGTTCGGTGCCTGACCGTGGCAAAGGTGCTTTCGATGGGGTTCGTGGTGCGAATAGTCTTCAATGCCCGGCCGGGAAGTCATGGAAGGCGCGCAGACCGGCGCGGCCCTTGATCAGG
>JBBQGU010000152.1:0-9122 GCA_038323315.1 Rhodobacterales bacterium
CTGGGCCGAAAAGAACGGCAAGGACCCGGCTGACTTCGTCAAGGCGCTGTACTCGAATGTGCCCGTGCTGGATAGCGGCGCGCGTGGCGCGACCACGACATTCGCCCAGCGTGGCATCGGTGACGTGCTGCTGGCCTGGGAAAACGAGGCATATCTGGCGAAAAAGGAGTTGGGCGAGGATCAGTTTGATATCGTGGTGCCTTCGATCTCGGTGCTGGCCGAACCGCCTGTTGCCATCGTCGAGGCCAATATCAAGACCGATGCCCAGCGTGAACTGGCCAGGGCGTATCTGGATTTTCTGTATACCCCCGAAGCGCAGGCGATCATCTTTGCCAACTTTTATCGTGGCTGGGATGCGTCCAAGGCGGACCCGGAGGATTTGGCGCGGTTCCCCAAGCTGGAACTGGTCGACATCGCCGCGTTCGGCGGCTGGTCCAAGGTACAGCAAGAACACTTCGCCGACGGTGGTGTGTTCGATCAGATCTATGTGGCCAAATGAACGTCGCGGTCAGACCGGCAGCGCGCCGGTGGATGGCGCACTCTCCCATGCCGGGCTTTGGCCTGAGCATGGGGATCACCCTGACCATGCTGTCGCTGGTCGTGCTGCTGCCGATCGGCGCATTGCTTTGGAAGGGTGCGGCGTTCGGGCCAAGCGAGGTCTGGCGCGTGGTCAATACCGAGCGGGTCTGGGCGGCGTTGTTCCTGTCGTTCCGGCTGGCGCTGTTCGCGGCCGCGTTCAATCTGGTGTTCGGGGTGGCGCTGGCCTGGGTGCTGGCCCGCTATGACTTTCCGTTCCGCAAGATCGTCGATGCCTCGGTCGATCTGCCCTTTGCCCTGCCGACCGCCGTTGCCGGGATCGCGCTGACGACGCTGTATGCGCCGAATGGCGTGTTTGGCCAATGGGCGGCGGAGTTTGGCACCCGGATTGCCTATACCCAATGGGGCATCTTCGTCGCGCTGGTCTTTGTCGGCCTGCCCTTCGTCACCCGCACCGTGCAACCGGTGATCGAAGAGATCGAGCAGGAGGTCGAGGAGGCCTCGGCCACGCTGGGGGCCAACCGCCTGATGACCTTACGGCGGATCGTGCTGCCGATGTTGGCACCGGCTGCGTTGACCGGGTTCGCGCTCGCTTTGGCGCGGTCGGTGGGCGAGTACGGCTCGGTCATCTTCATCGCGGGCAATCTGCCGATGAAAACCGAGATTGCCCCCCTGCTGATCGTGATCCGGTTGGAGGAATATGACTATGACGCCGCCGCAGCCATCGGCATCGCCATGCTGGTCATATCCTTTGCCATGCTGCTGTTCATCAACCTGATCCAGATTTTCAGCCGCAGGAGGATTGGTCTTGTCTGACGCAACCCCATTGAACGACGGGACCGTGATCCACCACGACCCCCGCGCCTTTCGCCGCCCGACCGAGGAAAGCCCGGCAGCCCGCTGGACCCTGATCATCGGCGTCGTCGCGATCCTGGCAGTGCTGGTCTATGCACCGTTGCTGGTGGTGTTTGCCGAAGCCCTCGCAAAGGGACTGGGGGCGGCGCTGACCTCGCTGACCAAACCCGAGGCGCGGTCGGCCATCCGGCTGACCCTGACCGTCGCCGCCGTGGTCTTGCCGCTGAACGCAGCCTTTGGCGTGGCCGCCGCCTGGGCCATCACCAAGTTCGACTTTCGCGGCAAGGCGTTTCTGATCACGCTGATCGACCTGCCCTTCTCGGTCTCGCCCGTCGTCGCCGGCCTTTGTCTGGTGCTGCTGTTCGGGGCCAATTCGACGCTGGGCGGGATATTGGTGGCATCTGGCTATCCGGTGATCTTTGCGCTGCCGGGGATCATTCTGGCCAGCCTGTTCGTGACCTTTCCCTTTGTGGCGCGCGAGTTGATCCCGGTGATGATCGAACAGGGGCGGTTGGAGGAGGAGGCGGCCCTGACGCTGGGCGCGGGCGGTTGGCGGGTGTTCTTCACCGTGACCTTGCCGAAAATCCGCTGGGCACTGCTGTATGGCGTGCTGTTGTGCAATGCCCGCGCGATGGGCGAGTTTGGTGCGGTGGCGGTGGTATCAGGCAAGATCCGGGGCGTCACTGCGACGATGCCGATCAGCATCGAGATGTTGTACAACGAATACCTTTCGGTCGCCGCCTTTACCTTGGCTGCCGTACTGGCGCTGCTGGCGCTGGTCACGCTTTTCCTGAAAACCGCGCTGGAATGGCATTTCGCCGACCAGTTGGCCGCAACCCATCGTCATTGAAGGATTTCTGACATGCACATCAAGATTGACGAGATTTCCAAGGAGTTTGGCCGGACGGCGGCCCTGCATCCGGTCAGCCTGTCGGTGCCGTCGGGGGCGCTGGTCGCGCTGCTGGGGCCGTCGGGGTCGGGCAAGACCACGCTGCTGCGCATTCTGGGGGGCTTGGAATATCCCTCGACCGGACGGGTGATGTATGACGGTCAGGATGCGACCGGGCTGACGGTGCAGGAGCGGCGGGCGGGGTTCGTGTTTCAGAACTATGCCCTGTTCAAGCATATGACGGTGTTCGAGAATATCGCCTATGGCCTGCGCGCCCGTGCCAAGTCGCAGCGTCCAGAACAGGCCGAGATCGTCCGCCGCGTGAACAAGCTGATGACGCTGATCCAGTTGCCAGACATCGCCAGCCGGTACCCCAGCCAGTTATCCGGAGGACAACGGCAGCGCGTGGCCCTGGCGCGGGCCCTGGCGATCGAGCCACGCATGCTGCTGCTGGACGAACCCTTTGGCGCGTTGGATGCCCGCGTGCGCCGCGAATTGCGGCAAGGGTTGCGCGAAATCCATGACACAACCGGCCTGACGACGATCTTTGTGACCCATGATCAGGAGGAAGCGATGGAGCTGGCCGATCTGGTCGTGGTCATGTCGATGGGCCGCATCGAACAGATCGGCCGCCCCGGCGACATCCGCGCCAAGCCTGCGAGTGTCTTTGTGCGCGACTTCATCACGGTGTGAAAGGCCCCTCGGAGAAGATTGGCGCGGCGCCCATCCTGTCTCTGTCTAACGCAGGTCCGCTGGCAACAGCGCGTCGGGCAGGTTTTGATAGGCCACCGGACGCAGCCAACGGCGGATCGACAATGTGCCGACCGACGTTGCACCAAAGTTGGTGCTGGCGGGATACGGGCCGCCATGGACCTGCGCATCCACCACTTCGACGCCTGTTGGGAAGCCATTGGCCAACAGTCGTCCAGCTTTGCGTTCCAGGATCGGCATCAGCGACTGGCCCAGTGCAGTATCCGCGTCGTCCAGATGCAGGGTGCAGGTCAACTGCCCCTCGAGCGCCTGCGCCACGGCCAGCATTTCAGAGGCATCCTTGACGCGGACGATCAGGCCCAAGGGCCCGAATACTTCCTCGCCCAGCGCATGGTTGCCCAGCCAATCTGCACCTGTCACCTCGAACAGATAGGGCGTGGCCTGCCGCAGGTCGCAGACCGAGGTCAGCACCTCACGCACGCCGGTCTGCGCCGCAACGCGGTCGCGGCCCTGCCTGTAGGCGGCTGCGATGCCATCGGTCAGCATGGTCTGCGCACCGAACCGGGACAGCGCATCCTTGGCGGCGGTGATGAAGGCTTGCGCGTCGGGGCCATCGATCACCACGGCGATGCCGGGATTGGTGCAGAACTGACCGGCCCCCATCGTCAGCGAGCCGGCCCAGCCTTTCGCGATCGCCTCGCCGCGCGCCTTGACGGCCTGCGGCAGCAGGAACATCGGGTTGACCGAGCCCAACTCGCCAAAGAACGGGATCGGCTCATGCCTGCGGGCGCAAAGGTCGAACAGGGCGCGACCACCGCCGAGCGAGCCGGTGAAGCCCACGGCCCGGATCAGCGGGTGCTGGACCAGGCTTTCGCCGACGTCGCGTTTGCCGCCCTGAACCAGCGAAAACACGCCAGGATGCAGGCCAAGCGCCTTGATTGCGGCATCGATGGCCTGGGCGACGATCTCCCCCGTGCCGGGATGGGCCGAATGGCCTTTGACGACCACAGGGCAGCCAGCCGCCAAGGCCGAAGCCGTGTCGCCACCTGCGGTCGAGAACGCGAGGGGGAAGTTGGAGGCACCGAACACCGCGACCGGACCGATGGGGCGTTCCATCATCCTGATCTCGGCGCGGGGGGCGGGTTTGCGGTCGGGTTCGGCGGCGTCATGGCGGCGGTCGAGGTAAGCGCCCGCGCGGATATGTGCGGCGAACAGGCGCAACTGGCCGGTCGTGCGGCCACGCTCCCCCTCCAGCCGTGCCGCGGGCAGGCCGGTTTCCGATGTGCCGATGGCGGTGATTTCGGGGCCGCGGGCATCAATTTCCTCGGCGATCTTTTCAAGGAAGACCGCACGGTCTTCCCGGGTCAGGGCGGCGAAGCTGGGAAACGCCGCCTCGGCGGCGGTAGCTGCGGCATCGACATGGGCGGGGGTGCCGACCGCGAAGGTCAGCGGCGCGCCCGCGGCGGGCGAGGATTGAAAGGTCGTATCGCCCGCGACCCATTGGCCCGCGATAAGGTGTTTTCCGGTGAGCATGGTGGTCTCCTTTTCGGGCAGCCCGGGGGTTTCACACCCCCAGACCCCCGTGGGATATTTGGGCCAAAGTGAATGATTACAAGTGAAAGGCGGGGACGGTGACGCGACGGCCCAGTGAAAAGGCGTCGGCGACATGGGTGGCGGGGGCGAGGTCGACCTCGGACTGGCCATTGGCGACAAGTTCGGCCATGCGGGCGTAAAGGGCGGGGTATTCGCCCATGATCGAGTTTTGTCCGGCCATTTCGACGCCGTCTATGTCCAGCCGGTTGCCGCCCATGCGCAGGGCGAGGGCTCCGGCGGTGGTTTGCACGTCGATGTCCCAGGTTTGCGGACCCGTTTGCCGCCAATCGAAATCGGCGGTGATCTGGCCCGAAAAGGTCAGGTCGGCGGCGATCGGGGTGTGGCAGTTTTCGGGGTAGGTCAGTGTGGCGGCGGTCAGGTGGACGGGGCTTGGCAGTATTTCGGTCAGGATCGACAGGGCGTTGATGCCGGGGTCGAAGACGCCCATGCCGCCGGGTTGAAACACCCAGTCCTGACCCGGATGCCAGCGGCGGACATCCTCGCGCCAGGTGATGTGCGCCTTGGTGATCTGCTTGTCGGCCAGCCAGGCCTTGGCCGGGGCCACGGCATAGGCCATGCGGCTGTGCCACGTGGCATACAGGGTCAGGCCCTTGGCGGCGGCCAGGGTGGTCAAAGCCTGCACTTCGGAAAGGGTGGCACCGGGCGGCTTTTCCAGCATGACATGCCGGCCGGCCAGCAGGGCCGCCTCGGCATAGGCATAACGCGGGACGGGGGGCATGCACAGCGCCACCACCGTCACGTCGGGGCGGGCCGACAGGAAGGTCGCAAAGTCGGTGAAGCCGTCCACCCCCGCGACCGCGCCATTGCGGCTGACGGTCGCGGCCAGGTCCCAATCGGGCGAGGCTTGGATCGCCGGGACGTGTTGATCGACGGCGATCTTGCCGATGCCTGCCAATGCGATTTTCATCTAGTGCGAATCCCTGCCGACCGTGTTGCCACGCGGGCCGTTCAGAAAGTCGAGATCGGCCCCGGTATCGGCGCCCTGCACATGCATGTGGTGCATCAGGGCATAGCCCGAAGCCGGGGGCGAGATGCGGTTTTGCCATTTGGCCAGACGCGCGGCGAGGTCGGCGTCGGAGATGTCCAGATGCAGGCGGCGGTTGGGCACGTCCAACTCGATATAATCGCCGTTCTGTACGACGGCCAGCGGGCCGCCCGCAGCCGCCTCGGGCGAGGCATGCAGGACCACGGTGCCGTAGGCGGTGCCAGACATGCGCGCGTCCGAAATGCGGACCATGTCGGTGATGCCCTTGCGCAGCACCTTGGGCGGCAAGCCCATATTACCGACCTCGGCCATGCCGGGATAGCCCTTGGGGCCGCAGTTCTTCAGGACCATGATGCAGGTCTCGTCGATGTCCAGATCCTCGTCATTGATCCTGGCCTTGTAGTCGTCGATATCCTCGAACACCACGGCGCGGCCACGGTGGGTCAGCAAGGCGGGTGTGGCGGCAGAGGGCTTCAACACCGCACCTTTGGGGGCCATGTTGCCTTTGACCACCACGACGCCGCCGGACTGGGTCAGCGCCTTGTCGGCGGGCAGGATGACGTCTTCGTTGTGGTTCTGCACATCCTTGACCTGATCCCAGGCCGTCTCGCCCGACACTGTCAGTGCGTCCTTGTGCAACAGGCCAGCCTCGCCCAGCCGTTTGATGACGACGGGAAGGCCGCCGGCATAGAAAAACTCCTCCATCAGGTATTTGCCCGAGGGCATCAGGTTGACGATGGTGGGCACGTCGCGGCCACAGCGGTCCCAATCCTCCAGCGTCAGGTCGATGCCGACGCGGCCTGCGATGGCCAGGAGGTGGATCACGGCATTGGTGCTGCCGCCGATGGCCGCGTTGGTGCGGATGGCGTTTTCGAAGGCCTGCCGGGTCAGGATGTCTGACGGTTTCAGGTTGTCCTTGACCATCTGGACAATCCGCCGCCCGGTCAGTTGCGCCATCACGCGGCGACGTGAGTCGACGGCCGGGATCGCCGCATTGCCGGACAGGGCCATGCCCAAGGCTTCGGCCATCGACGCCATCGTGCTGGCGGTGCCCATGGTGTTGCACGAACCGGGCGAGCGGCTCATCGACGCCTCGGCCTCGACAAAATCCTCCTTGGTCATGGTCCCGGCCTTGACCGCTTCGGAGAATTTCCACAGATGGGTGCCAGAGCCGACACGTTCGTTCTTGTAATACCCGTTCAGCATCGGGCCGCCGGTCACGATGATCGACGGCAGGTCGGTCGAGGCCGCCGCCATCAACAGGGACGGCGTGGTCTTGTCGCAGCCGACCATCAGAACGCAGCCATCCATCGGCAGGCCGCGCATCTGTTCTTCGACCGCCATCGCGGCCAGATTGCGGAACATCATGGCGGTGGGGCGGAAGGCGCTTTCGCTGACGGAAAACACCGGCACTTCGACCGGAAAGCCGCCCGCCTCGTAAATCCCGTGCTTCACCCGCTGCGCCAGATCATTCAGATGCGCATTGCACGGCGTCAGTTCCGACCAGGTGTTCAGAATGCCGATCACCGGGCGACCGTCGAACAGATCCGGCGGAAAGCCTTGGTTCTTCATCCACGCCCGATGATAGATATTGTCCTTGGACGTGCCGCCAAACCAGGTTTGCGAGCGCAGTTTGCGGGGCCATGCAGCGGGTTGGAAGGTCATTACAGTGCCTTTACGGTTGTAGCACCCGCAGGGGCGGGCGCGAATTGAAGGGCGTTGCGCAGGGGTTGGCCGAACGCCTCGGCCTCGATCTCGAACACATCGCCGGCCTGGGTCTTGATGCCATCGGCGACGGACAGGGTTGCCGTACCAAAGAAATGCACATGCAGATCGCCGGGTTGGCAGAAGATATCGTACTTGAAATGGTGGTGTTCCAGATTGGCGATGGTGTGCGACATGTTCGCCTCGCCAGACAGGAACGGCTTTTCCCAGATCACGGCACCATCTCGTTTGATGCGGCTCATGCCCCGCACATCGGCGGGCAACGGCCCCACCAGAATCTCGGGGCCATAAGAGGCGACGCGCAGTTTGGAATGGGCCAGCCACAGGTAATTGACCCGCTCGGTCACATGGTCGGAAAACTCGTTGCCCAAGGCCCAGCCGATGCGGTGGACAGTGCCGTCGGGGCCGATCAGGTAGATGCCGGCAATCTCGGGCTCTTCGCCGCCATCCTCGGCAAAACCGGGCGCGATCAGGGGGGCGTCGGGGGCGACGGCGGCGTGGCCGTTGCCTTTGTAGAACCATTCCGGCTGTGCGCCGACCTGACCTGCCGCCGGGCGACCGGTTTCCAGCCCCATGCGGAACATCTTCATGCTGTCGGTCAGGTCTTCGGTCGCGTCCAGCTTGGCATGCATGGCGTCGCGGGCCGAGGCCGACCCCAGGTGGGTCAGGCCGGTGCCGGTCAGGTGCAGGTGGGCGGGGTCGGGGTGGCTGACCGGCAGGTCGAAGGCGGCACCTTGCAGCTGAACCGCCTCACCCAAACCGCGCTTGTGCACCTCGTCTGCGATGCCGTGGCCTGCCGCGATGGCCGCTTGTGCCAGATCATAGACCGTGGCGGTGTTCTGGACGACATGGGCTGTGTCACCTTCGCGGGCGACGACGGCTTGCCCCGAGGGCAGTCGGAGTTGGGAAATATGCATCGGATGCCTCACTTCGATTTGTTATAGACGTCAAAGATCACGGCGATCAGCAGGACCATGCCCTTGATCACCTGTTGGTATTCGATGCCGACGCCGAGGATCGACATCCCCATGTTCATCACACCCATGATCAGCGCACCGATCACGACGCCGACGATCTTGCCCGACCCGCCGGTCATCGACGCCCCGCCGATAAAGACGGATGCGATGGCGTCCAGTTCGAACCCGGTCCCCGCCTTGGGCGTGGCCGAGTTCAGGCGCGCCGTCACCACCATCCCAGCGAGAGCCGCCAGCACGCCCATGTTGACAAAGCACAAGAACACCAGCCGGTCGGTGCGGATGCCGGACAGTTTCGCGGCCTTTTCATTGCCGCCCAGCGCATAGATGCGCCGCCCGGTCGTCGTGTTTTCGGTAAAGAACGCATACAGGGTCGTCAGCACGACCAGCACGACCAGCACATTGGGCAAACCGCGGAAATAGGCGAGTTGATAGCCGACAAAGGCGGTGCCCGCCGCCACGATCAGGGTGCGGCCGAGGAACACAGCCATCGGTTCGGCCACCACGCCAAACTCGGCATCGCGCGCACGGGCGCGAAACCCCAGCCAGAATTGCAGGCCGACGGCCAGGGCGATGACGCACAGCGCCAGCACGTTGGGCTTGCCGGTGCTGAACAGATCCGGCACGAACCCGTTCGACAGGGCCTGAAACCCGGTCGGGAACGGCCCGATATTCTGCCCGCCCAGCAACCACAGCGTCGCACCGCGAAACACCATCATGCCCGCAAGCGTGACGATGAACGACGGAATGCGCCAATAGGCCACCCAATAGCCCTGTGCCGCCCCGATGATACCGCCCACCACCAGAACCAGCGGAATGACTGCATAGAAAG
>JBBQGU010000153.1:0-9113 GCA_038323315.1 Rhodobacterales bacterium
GACCCCGACCTCGCCCCCGGCATGACAGAGGCCGAGGTCGCAGCCCGCCTGCCCGCCCTGTTAAATCGCCTGAACCCCGCAGGCGAGCGTCCCGGCCGGTGGAACAACCCCGATACCCCCCGCGCCTTTACCGATGCCGTCCAGGCCGCCCTTGGGCCGACCGGCACGCCCGACACCCGCCGCGCCGCTGCCCGGCAAATGCTGGCACTGTCGCAAGGCTGGCAAGACGCCCGCACCGGCTTCGCTCATTTCGCCCTCGGCCGCCTGCAAGACCCGCAAAACATGTCCGAGGCCGCACAGCACTTTGCCCCAGCCGCCGCCATTTTTGCCCGCTTGCCCGATGGCGGCGCGCGTCTGGCCCACGCCCTGCTGCAACTCGCGGCCATCGACCTTGCGGCAGGCCAACCGGATCAGGCCATCGCCAAGACGGATCAGGCCCTGACGCTCGCCCGTGCGGCCCAGAACGCCGTCCTGATCGCCAGTCTGTCGCTGCTGAAAGCCGAGGCACTGACCCAACTTGGTCAGACTGCCGCAGGTCAGGCACTGCGTCTCGACAGTCTTCCCGCCGCGCGATATGGCTTCGGCAGCGCGCAGGCCGGGTCCCCGAACCCGGATCTGCCGCGGTTTTGAAAGGGACGTCATGATCTGGACAGCAGGAATTCTGGTCGGTGCTGTCTACGGCGCCGTCACCGCCTTGCGCCGTGGGGGCCGCAAACTGGACGCCCTGCAATATGGCGCGGGTTTTGCCGTGGCCTTCGGTCTGCTGGGGCTGGTGATTTCGGTCTTTCTCGACCGTATGGGCTGAACCGCCCCGTTCAGCCCTGCGCCAGAACAGCCTTGGCCAATTTCGGCAACTGCGCCCGCTTCAGCAGCGCCTTCAGCGGCACCGCCTGCCCCGCCAACCGCTCCGCCTCGGCATGAACCGCAGCCACCACGCCGCCCACGACGTCCGGCTGATCCGACCACAACTGCCACAACAACCCATCCGGGTCACGCCGCGCGATGCCCTCCTCGGCCAGCACATGGCGCGGAAAATCCTTGGCGTTGAAGGTCACGATGCAATACGCATGAGCCGCCACCGCCACCGCCAGCACATGCACATCGCCGGGGTCCGGCAACAGCAGCCGCGCCTCGATGTCGGGTTGTTCACGCATCATCGCACGCGGAAACCCGGCGCGCATCCGCAACGCCTCCCCCTCGGCCTGCAACTGCGCGAGCGGCCCAAGCTTGGCGGTCGCCAGCACCCATTCGCGCAAGATGCGGTCCGACCAGAAGGGCTCATACAGCCCCCGTGCCGCGACCCCCAACAAGATCTCACGCAAAACCGTGGGATAGATCACGCAGGCGTCCAGAACCGCCCGCATCAGTTCAGCCGGAAAAACAACGACTTGAGGTAGGCACTTTCCGCCAGTTGCAACAGCATCGGATGATCCGGCCCGGCAAACCCGGTCTGCAGCAGTTGCGCCCGCCGCCCGCCCCGCCCGATCCCCCGGGCAGACGCATTGCGAAACGCCTGCAAATCGGCGGCATGGCTGCACGAACACAACACCAGATACCCGCCGGGTGCCACCAAGGGCGCTGCCAACCGCGCCAACCGCTCATAGGCCCGCAAGCCTGCCTCCAGTGCAGGCTTGGCAGGCGCAAACGCCGGCGGATCACAGATCACCAGGTCGTAAACCGCCCCCTCCGTGCCCAAAGCCTCCATCACCTCGAACGCATCGCCCTGCCTGACCGCAAACCTGTCGCCAAACCCCGAGGCCGCAGCCCCCTGCACCGCCAAAGCCAACGCAGGGGCCGAGGCATCGACGGCCAAAGCCGAAACCGCCCCCCCCGCCAATGCCGCAAGGCCAAAGCCGCCGACATGGGCAAACATATCCAGCACCCGCGCGCCATCAGCCAACCCAGCCGCAAACGCATGATTGGACCGCTGGTCAAAGAACAACCCCGTCTTCTGCCCGCCCATCAGATCGGCCAGATAGGTCGCCCCGTTCATCACCACCGGCACCGGTGCCTCGACCGCCCCCAGCAGAACCCGCGTATCCTCGGCCAGCCCTTCCAAGCCCCGCGCACGCCCCGCACCGTTCTTGACGACCGCCGAAACCCCGGTGACCTGCACCAAAGCCGCAACCAACTCCGAAAGATGCGCCTCGGCCCAGGCCGCATTCGGCTGCACCACCGCCACATCGCCAAACCGGTCGATAACCACGCCAGGCAAGCCATCCGCCTCGGCATGCACCAACCGGTAGAACGGCGCGTCGAAAAGCCTTGCCCGCAGGTCCAATGCACGGCTCAACCGCACCGCAAACCACGCCTGATCAATTACCGCCATGGGGTCGCGGTCCAGCATCCGACAAATGATTTTCGACTTGCCATTGACCGTCACCAACCCCAGCGGCCGCCGTTCACCATCCTCCAGCACCGCCAAAGCGCCGGGCTCCAAGCCCTGCGTGCGCCGATCCGTCACCAACTCATCGGCATAGACCCAGGGAAACCCATGCCGGATCGCCCGCGCCTCGGCTTTCGGTTTCAGGCGCACCACAGGGCGGCCATGCGCCGGCGCAGCGGTTTCAGAAAAATCGGTTTCGGGCGGGAGGGGGGTTGAGCTGATCATTCCCCCCTTTACTGTGCAAACAGCCGCAAGAAAAGACCCGCAACCCGTCATCATGCTGCAAGCCTTCCAGGTTATCATCACGCAGAAAAAAGTTGTTAGCGCTAACAGTCTCTGCTAAGTTGCGCCAAAGCCACAGGAGCCACCATGCCGCTGCACCCCACCCTCGCCCGCGTCACCGACCGCATCCGCGAACGTTCGCTTGCCAGCCGCGCGGCCTATCTCGACCGGATCGCCACGGCCAAAAGCGAAGGTCCGGCCCGCGCCCACCTGTCCTGCGGCAATCAGGCCCACGCCTATGCAGCGAGTACGACGGACAAACCGGCCCTGACCGCCGCACGCGCGCCCAATATCGGCGTGGTCACGGCCTATAATGACATGTTGTCCGCCCACCAACCTTATGAACACTACCCCGAACTGATTCGCGCCACCGCCCGCCGCCTCGGCGCCACCGCACAGGTCGCAGGCGGCGTCCCCGCCATGTGCGACGGCGTGACCCAGGGCCGCTCGGGGATGGAGCTGTCGCTCTTCTCCCGCGACGTCATCGCCATGGCCGCCGGCATCGCCCTGTCACACAACGTCTTCGATGCCGCCGTGTATCTGGGCGTCTGCGACAAGATCGTCCCCGGCCTGATCATCGCCGCCGCCTCTTTTGGCCACCTGCCTGCCGTGTTCGTGCCCGCGGGCCCCATGACCTCCGGCATCCCCAACGACGAAAAATCCCGCATCCGCAACGCCTATGCCAACGGCACCGCCACCCGCACCGAACTGATGGCCGCCGAAATGGCCAGCTATCACGGCATCGGCACCTGCACCTTTTATGGCACCGCCAACACCAACCAGATGCTGATGGAGTTCATGGGCCTGCACCTGCCCGGCTCCAGCTTTGTCAACCCCGGCACCCCCCTGCGCGACGCCCTGACCGTCACCGCTGTCGAGCGCGCGACCCAGATCACCGCGCTCGGCCAAGACTACCGCCCGGCCGGCGAGGTGCTGGACGAACGCGCCTATGTCAACGGTCTGGTCGGCCTGATGGCGACCGGCGGCTCGACCAATCTCGTCCTGCACCTGCCCGCCATGGCCCGCGCCTCGGGCGTGCTGCTGGACCTGCAGGATTTCGACGACATCAGCCAGATCGTGCCGCTGATGGCCAAGGTCTATCCCAACGGCCTGGCAGATGTGAACCACTTCCATGCGGCGGGCGGCATCGGCTATCTGATCGGCCAACTGGGCGATGCAGGCCTCTTGCACACCGACGCCCGCACGATCCTTGGCGACGGGCTCGCCGCCTACCGCACCGAGCCCAAACTCCACGACGGCGCGCTGATCTGGGAAAAAGGTGCTGCCCACAGCCTGAACGAAAAGATCCTTCGCCCCACCTCCGACCCCTTTGCCGCCACCGGAGGGCTCAAGCAACTTAACGGCAACCTCGGCCGTGGCGTCATCAAAATCTCGGCCGTGGCCCCCGAACGCCATGTGATCGAGGCCCCCGCCCGCATCTTCCAAGACCAGAACGATGTAAAAGAGGCATTCAAAAACAACGAGTTCACCACCGACACCGTGGTCGTCGTCCGCTTCCAGGGCCCCCAAGCCAACGGCATGCCCGAACTGCACTCGTTGACGCCGACCCTGTCCATCCTGCAGGAACGCGGCCTGAAAGTGGCGCTGGTGACCGACGGCCGCATGTCCGGCGCCTCGGGAAAGGTCCCCGCCGCCATCCACGTCTCGCCCGAGGCCGCAGCCGGCGGCCCCCTCGCCCGCCTGCGCGACGGCGATATCGTCCGTCTGGATGCCACGTCCGGCACCCTGTCCGTGCTGGCCAACGATTTCGACAGCCGCGAGCCTGTGTCAGTCGACCTGACCCCCAACCAATCCGGCACCGGCCGCGACCTGTTCCACAGCTTCCGCATGTCGGTCGGACCCTCGACAATGGGTGCCAGCAGCCTGTACTGACGGAAAAAGAAAGATAGCCTCCGGCGGGGATATTTTAATCAGAATGAAAGGGTTTTCGTAAAATACTCCAGACACGGTACAGGCGGGGACGCCGATGACCGTTCAGAGTGAAAGCCCCGCATCTCCCCCGTTCCCAAACGGCCCGAGATGCGGGTGCCCAAACGAAACCTTCCATTCATTCTGACAAAAATATCCCCGCCGGAGGCTCCTGCCCCGCAACCCGTCTGCCCGACACGGCAAAGGAGCCCGCCCATGACGCCCGCCGAGCAATCCCGCCACGCTGCCGAAATCTGCCGTCTGGCCCCGGTCGTACCGGTGCTGGTTATCGACGATCTGACCCATGCCGCCAAACTCGCCGAGGCTTTGGTGGCTGGTGGCTTGCCCGTGCTGGAGGTCACCCTGCGCACTCCAGTGGCGCTCGAGGCGATCCGCTTGATGGCCGCAGTGCCAGGTGGTCGTGTCGGCGCAGGCACCCTGCTGACCCCTGCCGATGTAAAGGCCGCGAAAGCGGCGGGGGCGACCTTTGGCGTCTCGCCCGGCGCGACCGACCGCATCCTGGACGCCTGTGCCGAGTATGACCTGCCCCTGCTGCCCGGCGCCGCCACTGCAAGCGAAATCATGGCCTTGTTGGAAAAGGGCTACACCGTGCAGAAATTCTTTCCAGCTGAACAATCCGGCGGGGCGGCGTTCCTGAAATCCATCGGCTCGCCCATCCCGCAGGTCAAGTTCTGCCCGACTGGCGGTATTGGCCTGAACAGGGCCCGCGACTACCTCAGCCTGTCAAACATCCTGTGCGTCGGCGGGTCTTGGGTTGCGCCGCGCGAAGCAATGGCGCGCGGCGATTGGGCCGCGATCACCCGGCTTGCCGCCGAGGCTGCAATCCTGCGTCAGACTTGATTTCCGCCGTACTTTGCAGCACGCTGTCACATGACAGGGGGCGGCAAAGATGTCAGCACCTTTCATCTCCACATGTCTTTGGTACGAAGCCCAAGCCGAGCAGGCCGCGACGCTGCATTGCAGCCTTTTTCCCGACTCCAGCATCACGCAACGCATGCCGCAACACGGCGACCCTCAGGGCCGGGCGTTTCTGGTGGAATTCACTCTACAGGGCCAATCCTGCACCGCCTTGAACGGCGGCCCGCATTGCAAGCTGACACCAGCGGCCTCCATCATTGCCAATGTCGACAGCCAGGAGGAGATCGACCATCTGTGGGACGCTCTGCTGCTCGGCGGCCAGCCCAGCCGATGTGGATGGCTGACCGATCGCTTCGGCCTGAGCTGGCAAATCATCCTGCGCGCCCTGCCCCGCTTGCTGCAGAACGACACGACCGGCCGTGTCATGCGGGCGATGATGGGGATGGTCAAGATCGACATCGACGCCCTTGAGGCTGCCGAAGCCTGATCCTGCCACCCCAAATGCGTTCAATCGACGTCACAGGTTGCAATGCCATGACCGAACCTATTCAAACCCGCCCCATATGCCCACCCCGGCGGCGCGGCGGTTCGGTCTTGCCCAAACCCTGCGCCAGAACTTCGTTCATGGGATGCCCCGGGTTGACGTCCGCATATTCCGCAACCAGCCGCACAATCGCCGTCGGGACATCCTGCCCCTTGTCCACACTCAGCGCCCAGTCCAGAAAGATCGACCGGCATTCGCCCGCCGTGATCCCCTCGATCTGATAGCTTTCCCGCACCAACCCCTTGGGGTCCGCTTCCGCCAAATCCATCACAGGCTCGTCCATGCCGCCTCCTATTGGCCCAGTTTGGCCGAAATCACCGCATCCGCCGCCTCAGCTGACCAGGCCAACCCCGCCACCAGCGACGCGGCTGAGGCCTCCCCCGTCTCACGCAACACGAACCCCACTGCACCCTGCCCCAAAGCCGCAGGCGCCGCCGACTGATCCGCCGCCTTATCCGCGATCAGCCGCAACGCCACGCGCAGGCGCCAGCAAAACCTGTAGGCCTTCAGCAGAACCGTCGCCTCTGTTTGCGACACTTTGCCCGCCGTAACCCCCGCCGCCACCTGACCCTCGACCCCGCGCGCCGCTGAACCGCATTGCAGGGCCAGCATCTGGGCGAACAATTCGACATCCATCATCTTGCCGGGGCCTGCCTTGGCCTCCAGCACCCCCAGTCCCGGCCGTGCCTCGGCCAACCGCGCCCGCATCCCGGCCACGTCCCGCAGCACCGCCGCACCGCCGCTTTTCGCCGTCAACACCGCACAGCGCAACCCCTCGACCTCCGCCGCCAATCCGTCGTCCCCTGTCAAAACCCGCGCCCGCGTCAGGGCCAGATGCTCCCAGGTCCAGGCCTCGTCCATCTGATAGGCCCGGAACCCCTCGACCGAGGTGGCCACCGGCCCCTGCCGGCCCGAGGGTCGCAGCCGCATATCCACCTCGTACAATTGCCCCTCGGCCATCGGCACCGTCAGGGCCGTGACCAGGCTTTGGGTCAGCCGCGCGTAATAGGCCCGCGCCGCCAAGGGCCGGACACCGTCCGACGCCTCCACCCCCGCCGCATCATAGATCACGATCAGGTCCAGGTCCGACCCCGCCGTCAGCCGCGCAGCTCCCAGCGAGCCCATCGCCACCACCACCGCGCCCCGCCCCGGCGGCGTCCCATGCCGCACCGCAAAAGCCCGCACCACCACCGGCCACAACGCCGTCACCACAGCGCCCGCAAGATCGGCATACTGCCCCCCCGCCTCGTCCCCATCCACCAACCCACGCAGATGATGCACGCCCACCCGGAAATGCCACTCCCGCATCCAGACCCGCGCCGCATCCAGCGCCCGCTCATAATCCTCGACCCCCGCCAAGCGCGCCGCCAGTGCCGCGGTCAGTGCCGCCCCCCCCGGCCAGGGCGCAAAGAAACTGCCGCCGATTACCGCATCCAGCACGCCCGCATGCCGCGCCAGATGCCGTGCCAGATCGGGCGAGGTTGCCGCAATGTCGATGATCAGATCGACCAAAGCCGGATTGGCATCGAACAACGAGAATATCTGCACCCCCGCCGGCAAGCCGCCCAGAAATCCGTCCAGCGCCAGCAGGGCCTCATCGCCATGCGCCGCCGCCGCCAGCTTGCGCAAGATGACCGGCAGCAGCCGCCGGAAGATCACCTGCGCCCGTTCCGACCGCAGCGCCGGAAAGCGCCACCACCGCTCGACAATGCCCCGCGCCCGGTCGGACAGCACCGGTGCCGCCTCGGTCGCCACGGGCGTAAAGAACCCCTCGGTCAGCGCCTCCACCCGCGCCAACCGGTGCAACAGGTCCGCCCGAAACTCAACTTCAGGCAGGCCCGACAACGCGGCCACCCGCGCCACCCCCTCGACAGTCACCGGCAACCGGTGGGTCTGCTCATCCAGCACCATTTGCAACCGATGTTCCAAAGCGCGGTGCGCCAGATACGCCGCTACCAACTCTTCCACCACCTCAGGCGGAACCCACCCCTTTGCTTCAAGCGCCCGCAACGCAGCGACCGTCCCCCCCAGCCGCAGATCCACATCCCGCCCGCCCGCAATCAGCTGCCGCGTCTGGGTGAAAAACTCGATCTCACGTATCCCGCCGCGCCCCAGCTTCAAATCATGGCCCTCGACCGCCAAAGCCCCCTTCAACCCACGATGTTCGCGGATGCGCAGGCGCATGTCATGGGCATCCTGAATGGCGGCGAAATCCAGATGCTTGCGCCAGACAAACGGCACCAGCCCCTTCAAAAACCGCGCCCCCGCGTCCCGATCGCCGCCACAAACCCGCGCCTTGATAAATGCCGCCCGCTCCCAGGTCCGCCCCTCGGCCTCGTAATACGCCTCCGCCGCCGCCATCGAAATACACACCGGCGTCACCGAGGCATCCGGCCGCAACCGCAAATCCACCCGAAACACATAACCTTCCGCGGTGATATCCGACAACACCCCCGTCATCCGCCGCACAACCCGCACAAAACACGCCCGCGCCTCCTGCTCCGCCCCCGGATACCGCCCCTCATCAAACAAACAGATCAGGTCGATGTCCGAGGAGTAGTTCAATTCCCCCGCCCCCATCTTGCCCATCGCCAGCACGACCATGCCCCCGGCCCCCGTCGTGCCCCCGGCCCCCGTCGCGCCCCCGGCCCCCGTCGCGTCGGGCAACTTCCCCCGCCGAACCTCCTCCTCGACCAACCGTTGCACACAAACCGCGACACAGGCGTCCGCCAGATCGGTCAAGGCCCCGGTGACCTCGTCCAAGCCCCAAACCCCGCCCAGATCACACAGGCCTGTCCACAACGCCACCCGCCGCTTGGCCCGCCGCATCCCACTTGCCAAGGTCTCGGGCGACAGGTCCGCGATCAGGGCAATCTCCCCCGGCACCGCTGCCGCCACCTGCCCCCCCAAAGCCGCCCGCAAAAAGCCCTCTTCCCGCAGCATCAAACCCTTCAGGTAGGGCGAGCCTCCCGCCACAACCCCCAAAAAATCCGCCTCATGCAGGTCAGCAAAGCGCGCCGCGACCTCCGCGCCCGCCCGCGGATCAAAGGCCAAAACCCGCGCCGCCATCATGTTAGCAAACTGTCCCATACC
>JBBQGU010000154.1:0-9074 GCA_038323315.1 Rhodobacterales bacterium
GGCGCGAACGGCTTTTGCACGATCACCGGCACACCCGCATCAACCGCAAGGCCGACCAGCGCCTCGTGGGTGTCCATCGTGGTGCAGATATCGACGAAATCGTAATTGCCCGCACGCAGCGCAGTGGCATCGTCATGCCAGTCGGCAATGCCAAACTCGGTCGCGGCCTTTTCGGCCCGCAACGGGTCGCGGTCACAGATCGCGACAATCTCTGCCCCTTCGACATCGGCCCAGGCGTTCAGATGATTGCGCGAAAAGAACCCCGCGCCGATGAAAAACCCCCGCAGTTTTCGGGTCATACCCTGTCTTCCCTTTCGTCCAGAAACGCCACGGCATAGGCGTCGAGTTCCACAGGCATCGGACACAAAGGCGCGCGCCCCACAGCAAGATCGACCAGACTTGCGGCGTCCAACACGCAAGCCCGCGCCGCCGTCATCGCCATCACCGGCACAGGCAACCCCGCCGCCGTCAGATTGGCCACCAACGCCTGCCGATACCCGTTCTTTCGCCAGACGATCCGCGCCGAACCGTCGACAGTCTCGGCCAGCAAAACCTGACCCCCTGCCCCGGCAGCGATCCAGCGGGCGACGTGGTAAAGCGGATACAACGCCGCCTCGGCCAGATCGTCCCACAGATCGCGCGGATAGTCCTGCCGGGTCGACAGCAGCCCGAACGGCCCCACAGCCGCCCCAAAGGCAAATTGCCCCACCCCAAAAGGCACGACCCGCGCCAGATACCCCACCGTCCATGCCGCCGCGAACAGCCCGCGCTGCCGGGGGTCCCGCGCAGCCATGCCAACACGCGCCTGCGGGTCATTCGCGCTGGGTTCCGGCCCATATGGGTTGATCCGCGCGCCAATCCCGACCGGCCCAATCGACAGCCCCAGCCCCGCCGCAAGAGCGCTGGCCGATCCCATGATATGCGGCAAAGCCTCCAGCGTTTCCATGACCGAGGCGTCATCGGCGGCATGAACCACCGGCGTCGTGGCAAAACGCAAGCCCTGCCACAGGGCCGGATCGGGGCGTTTGCGGTTGAACTCGGTGAAATAGGCCGGTGTGCCGCCGATACGTTCGGCCCCGTCGAAATGCCTCGCAAGGCTGGCGGCGATGGCCGGTTCGGCGGGATGCGGCGGGCGGGCCTGACCGGGTTGAAAGCTTTGCTCGTCCACCTTGGCAAATGCGCTGACCCGGCTGACCACAAGCCCCGCCGCCCGGAACCCCTCAGCCACCGAGGCAATCTCATCCTCCGCCGCAGCATCATCGGCAGCGGTCAGCATCACCATCACCTCCAGCCGCGCCTTGGTCAGGTCCATCAACCGCGCCAGTGGCCCCAGGTCCCCCACCCGCACCAACCGCAGCAAAATCCACTGCGGCGCCAAGGCCAGCAGCGCCTTTGGCGAGGCCAGCGCCTCGGCCGCATCCGTCAGGCGGTCGAGCGGCAAGGCATAGTCCGGCAGGCACTGGCCGCTGATCTTTGGGGCGTGCACCGCAACGGCGGCGCCTTGTTCACCCGTATCCGTGATTGTCACCGTCACTGATTGCGTGACCGGCGCGTCTGGCATCAGGCGATAGGGGTGGGGCAGGCCGATCGGTCGGCTATAGGTCTTGAACGAGGCGTCGGACCAGTTGCGCTGATCCTCCATCTCGAACACATCGCCCGCAAACCGCGTCTCGACCGTCAGGCCTGCAACCGGTTGATGGGTGATGGCGCGGATGTCAAACACCGGCTGACCGGGCGAAATCGGCATGGGGATCGTCAGTCGGCGGACGGGGCCCGAGGCGTGATCGACCACAACCTCGGTCCCCCCAAAGCCCGCCAAGGGATGCAGGATCACAAACCCGGCGCGATTGGTGTCGAACGGCACTTCGGCGCGGATATCGGCCTGCGCGGTCAACGTGCCACCGGCCCCCGCATATCCGATCTCGACCACCACGCCCGCCCCCGCCACGCCGTATTGCGCGCGGTAGCTGACGGCAAAGCCCATGGCATCCTCCCGCACCTCCAGTCCGGAAATCAGCGGCGCGAGTGTGCCCCAACCCGGCGTCCGCAACAAAAACTGCACAGCGCGCAGCACCTCAACCCCGTTCCAGCGGACCCATCGCAGGCCATCCGCCCCAAACTGCGCTTGAAGCAATCCGGCGCTCAGAATGCGCGGCGCAGGCGCGGTGACAGGCGTGCCCGTCAGCAAAACATCCCGGTTCATCTTTGTCACTTTTGCCCAAGGCGTCAAAGCCGACCGCCAGACCAAAACTCTAGCCACCTTGCCGCCATAACTCAACCGTCACAAAAACTGCCATCAAGGCTTGCGGTGACGTGGCGGCACGATAGATTGCGCGTGCCTGCCCATGCCCAAAGGAAACCTTCCATGTCCAGCTATCTGTCCGACCTGTTTTCGCTGGAGGGGAAAACTGCGCTGATCGCCGGGGGGGCCGGCGCCATAGGCTCTGCCGTGGCCGAGGGGTTCGCCCGCGCGGGGGCCGCGGTGATCGTGCATGATCTGTCGCAAGACCGCATCGACCTTTTGGCCCGGCACTTCAAAGACAGGGGCCTGATCATGTCCGGCCTGCAAGCCGACCTGTCGACCACCGAGGCCGCCTTTGATCTGGTTGCCCGCGCCCGGGCCATCACCGGGCGGATCGACATTCTGGTCAATCTGCAAGGCATCAACCGCCGCAAACCCATTACCGATGTCACGCCCGAGGATTTTGATCTGATCACCTCGGTCAATCTGCGGTCGGTCTATTTCCTGTCCAAGGCGGTGCATCCGGTCATGCAGGCGCAAGGCGGCGGCAAGATCGTGCATTTCAGCTCGCTGTCGGCCAATGTCTCATTCGACACGATTTCGGTTTATGCCGCGACCAAGGCGGCGGTCACCTCGCTCACCCGGTCGCAGGCGCTGGAATGGGCGGATGACAACATTCAGGTCAACGCGATCGAGCCCGGCTTTGTGCAGACCGAGTTTACAAGGCCGCTATGGGATGACGATTACCGCGCCGAATGGTTCGCCAATTACATCCCCCAAGGCCGGATGGCGGTGCCCCAGGACCTTGTGACCACCGCGTTGTTCATGGTCGCCCCGGCAACCCGCTATATGACCGGGCAGAATGTGGTGGTGGATGGCGGCGTTATGACCGGGGCAAGCTGGGTCCAGGGCCAACGCCGCCCCGGCCTGAACCGGACCCCATGACCATGTCCGATTGGCTGATCGAAACCGATACCCTCGCCACCCTGCTGGCGGCAGAGCCCGAGGCGGACCGCGTGATCCTGGACTGCTCGTGGTATCTGCCCGACGCGGGCAAGCACGCACTGGACGATTTTCGCGCAGGGCACATTCCGGGGGCGCGGTTCATCGACCTGACCGAGATTTCCGACCCGACCTCGCCCTATGTCAACATGCTGCCAACGGCCGCGTTGTTCGCCTCGGTGGCGGGTCGCCTTGGCATCGGCGCGCAGACGCAGGTGATCATCTATGACGCAGGCTATGTCTCGGCCCGTTTCTGGTGGATGTTCCGCGCCTTTGGCCACCCGAACATCAAGATCCTGAACGGCGGCTGGCGCAAATGGCGGGCCGAGGGGCGCGCGATTGAAACCGGCGATGCCAGCCCCGCCAACCCGCGCTACTTTCCCGCCAAACTGGCCGCGAACGGCGTGGCCTCCCTGACCAATGTCCGCCAAATCGTCGAGAATGGGGGTACCGCGATCATCGACGCCCGCACAGCCGCCCGCTTTGACGGGCATGAGGGGTCTGGCTATCCCGGTGTCGCCTCGGGCTGTATGCCGGGGGCGATCAACACCCCCTGGGCGCTGTTCTTTGACGCCAGCCACCGCTTTGTCAGCCCCGACCGCGCCGCCCGGATCTTTGCCGAACGCGGTGTCGATCTGACAGGCCCCATCGTCACCACCTGCGGCTCCGGCGTCACGGCGTCGATCCTGGGCTTCATGCTGGAGGCGGCAGGCCATACCGACTGGCGGCTGTATGACGGGTCGTGGCACGAATGGGGCCAGCAACCCGACACGCCCAAGTTGAAAAAGCCGCTGTGAATAACCCGCTGTGATCACGCCAAAGGAAACCGCAATGACCAAAACCGTCCTCGTCACCGGCGGCTCGCGCGGGATCGGCGCTGCCACCTGTCTGGCGGCGGCCCGCGACGGCTGGCGCGTCGTCGTCAACTACCGCACCGGCGAGGCCGAGGCGCAGGCCGTCGTCGCCGCCATCGCGGCGGCAGGCGGCGAGGCTTGGGCGATTGCCGGGGATATCAGCGTGGAACACGACGTTCTGGCGATGTTCGCGGCCATCAAGGACCGACATGGCCCTTTGCTGGGTCTGGTCAACAATGCGGGCATCCTGCCCCCGGTGGGCCGGTTCGAGGATAATGCGCTGGACCGCTGGCAGCACACCCTGACCGTCAACACCATCGGCCCCTTTCTGTGCTGCCGCGCGGCGATCAAGGCAATGGCGCCGCGCCATGGCGGTTCGGGCGGGTCCATCGTCAACGTCTCGTCCATGGCCTCCGTCCTTGGCGGGCCGGGCGAGTTTGTCGATTATGCCGCGTCGAAAGGGGCGATCGACAGCCTGACCATCGGCCTGTCCAAAGAGCTTGGCCCCGACAACATCCGCGTCAACGCCGTCCGCCCCGGCCTGATCGCCACCGAAATCCACGCCAGCGCCGGGGATGGCGGGCGGACCGAGCGGTTGAAGGTCAACGTGCCCTTGGGCCGCGTAGGCTCGGCCGAGGAAACCGCCGCCGCCATCGTCTGGCTGTTGTCGGACGCGGCAAGCTATATCAGCGGCACCTTCATCGGCGTCAGCGGCGGCCGCTGAACCCTAACAAGGAGACCCCAATGCCCGTCACCGTCAACCATACCGGCATCACCGTCCACAACCTTGACCGCGCCGTCGCCATGTTTGCCGACCTGTTCGAGTTTGAACAGTTCTCGCGCGCCCCGCGTGACCCGGCCATCATCACGGCCGTCACGGGCGTTCAGGGGGCCGAGGTCGAAATCGCCTATATGCGCAACGGCAGCACCAGCATCGAGTTGCTGTGCTATGCGGCCCCCGCCGACCGTGCCGACTTTCGACCGCGCCCCTGCGATCTGGGCTCCTTGCACATGGCGGTGAACGTGACCGAGATGGACGCAATGCTGGCCCGCGCCCGCGCCTGGCCGCTGGAACAGGTCGGCGCGGTGATCGTGATCGACCAGGGCCCCAACACCGGCTCACGCATCGTCTATATGCGCAGCCCCGAAGACGGCCTGATCATCGAGATGATCGAGAAAATGACCTGAGCCACCCGCCCCTAGGAGCCACCCCCATGACCACCCACCGCTTCGCGCCGCAACATTACTTCAACACAATCGGCCCCCATGCGCCGGTGCTGCGGATCGCCGCGGGTGACAGCGTCATCGCCCTGACGATCGACGCCCATGGCTTTGACGCCGACGAGGCGCAGGCGGGTCGCAGCCCCAACCCGATGACCGGGCCGTTTCATGTCGAGGGCGCAGAACCCGGCGACGCGCTGGTGGTGACCATCGACGCGATCACCATGACCCGGCGTCAGGGCTGGACCCGGCAAGGGCTGGCGGCCCATGTGGTCGACCCCGACCACGTCGCGAACCTGCCGGCGCGCGACCTGATCTATTGGGACATCGACCGCAACGCCCAGCAGGTGTCGCTGCGGGCCGCCCCTGCGGCGCTGGCGCAGTGGTCGGTGCCGCTGGACCCGATGATCGGCTGTCTGGGCGTGGCCCCTGACGGCGGGCAGGCCATCACGACCGCCACCTCGGGGCCCTATGGCGGCAACATGGATTATCGCGGCATCCGCGCCGGAACCACGTTGCGCTTTCCGGTGTCAGAACCCGGCGCGCTGTTCTTTCTGGGCGATGTCCATGCCGTGCAAGGCGACGGCGAGATTGCGGGCACCGGCGTCGAAACCTCGGCCGAGGTGACCTTTACCGTGCAAGTCCTGAAGCATCAGGCGCAGGTCTGGCCGCGCGGCGAGGATGCCGAGGCGATCTTTACCATCGGCAATGCGCGCCCGCTGGATCAGGCGCTGCAACATGCGACGACCGAGATGCTGCTTTGGCTGGGACAGGATTACGGTCTGGACCCGATCTCGGCAAGCCATGTGATGGCAATGTCGGTGCGCTATGATGTGGCCAACGTCTTCAATCCCGCCTATTCCGTTGCCTGCCGCATCCCGAAATCCGCGCTGCCCACGACCCGCTGACCACTTCAGACCCATCCGACAATCGAGGCCATCACATGACCGCTGACACCAAACCCCTTGCCATCGTCACCGGGGCGTCCTCGGGCGTCGGGCTGCACGCAACCCATGCCCTGATCGACAAGGGTTGGCACGTCATCATGGCGTGCCGCGACCTGCCCAAGACCGCCGCCGCCGCCCGGTCGCTCGGCCTGGCGGAGGGTGCGTTTCAGATCATGCACCTCGACCTTGGCTCACTGCAAAGCGTGCGCGACTTTCATGCCGCGTTCCGGGCGCAGGGCCGGGCGCTCGACGCCCTGATCTGCAACGCCGCCACCTATCTGCCGCAACTGAAAGTCCCGATGCGGTCGCCGGATGGGTATGAGATCAGCGTGGCCACCAACTATCTGGGTCATTTCCTGCTGTGCAATCTGATGCTGCCGGATTTGCAGAAATCCGCCGTGCCGCGTCTGGTGACCCTGGGTACCGTCACCGCCAATTCCGAGGAGTTTGGCGGCAAGGTGCCAATCCCCGCCCCCGCCGACCTTGGCGATTTTCAGGGCATGAAAGATGGCTTCAAATCCCCCGTTACCATGATCGACGGCAAGCCGTTCAAGCCTGGCAAGGCGTACAAGGACAGCAAGCTGTGCTGCATGATGATGAGCCGCGAGTTGCACGCCCGCCACCACGCCGCAACCGGCATCGTGTTCAGCACCCTCTACCCCGGCTGTGTCGCCGACACGCCCTTGTTCCGCAACGCCCCGCGCGCGTTCCAGAAAATCTTTCCGTGGTTTCAAAAGAATATCACCAAGGGTTACGTGTCGCAGCCCCTGTCGGGTCAGCGTGTGGCCCAAGTCGTCACCGATCCGGAATTTGCCGCGTCCGGGGTGCATTGGAGCTGGGGCAACCGCCAGACCGGGCGCGACGCCTTTTCGCAAAGCCTGTCCGCCAAGGCGACCGACGCGGCCCGCTCTGCACAGTTATGGGACCTCAGCGCAGGCCTTGTCGGCATCAGGTCTTAGCGTTGGACACGCCGCAGGACTGTAAATTCGGTTTCGCTGCCGTGTTGTAACACCCGCGCCATCCTCGTTGGGCACTTTGTCAACAACGGCCTTCAGGGTCAACCTGACGGGTCTGGCCGAGAATGCGTTCCATCGGATCATCTAGGACCGCAGCACCGGCATCCTGTATTTTGACGAAGACGGCGACGGCATCATCGCCCGCAAACCTTTCGCAACCCTGACCGTCGACCTCGCCTTGACCGGTGCTGATTTCGAGGTGATCTGACCGTCGCCACCAGACCCTCAGAACATCCCTGCGCCCTGCGCCGTCAGACACGCTCAAGGGCTATGGCGATACCCTGACCCACGCCGATGCACATGGCCGACAGCGACCGCCGCCCGCCCGTCGCGGCCAGTTGCAGCGCGGCGGTTCCGGTGATCCGTGCGCCCGACATGCCCAAGGGATGGCCCAGCGCGATCGCCCCGCCATTGGGGTTGACCCGCGCGTCATCACCGGCAATCCCCAGCCCGCGCAAGGTTGCCAGAACCTGCGCGGCAAAGGCCTCATTCAACTCGATCACGTCGAAATCGCCCTGCTGTAACCCCAGGCGGGCCAGCAGTTTCTGACTGGCGGGCACAGGTCCATAGCCCATGATCCGGGGTGCGACCCCCGCCGTTGCCCCGCCCAGCACCCGCGCAATCGGGGTCAACCCATGCCGTTTGGCGGCGTCCGCGCTGGCAAGGATCAGCGCCGCCGCCCCGTCATTGACACCCGAGGCATTGCCCGCCGTCACCGACCCACCTTTACGAAACGGAGTGCCCAGTTTGGCCAACGCCTCGATCGTCGTGGTGCGGGGGTGTTCGTCCTGAGTCACCAGCACGGCATCGCCCTTGCGCTGCGGGATGGTGACGGCGGTGATTTCGGTGGCCAGACGGCCGTTTTGCTGCGCGGCATGGGCCTTGGTTTGCGAGCCGAGCGCAAAGGCATCCTGATCGGCGCGGGTGATGGCAAAGTCCTGCGCCACATTCTCGCCGGTTTCGGGCATCGAATCGACGCCGTATTGCCCCTGCAGGACCGGGTTGACAAAGCGCCAGCCGATGGTGGTGTCATAAATCTCGGCGTTGCGGCTGAAGGCTGTGTCGGCTTTGGGCATGACAAACGGCGCGCGCGACATGCTTTCGACGCCGCCTGCGATGACCAGATCCGCCTCGCCCGCCTTGATCTGCCGCGCCGCCACCAGCACGGCGTCCATGCCGGATCCACACAGGCGGTTGATCGTGGTGCCGGTCACGCCCACGGGCAGTCCGGCCAACAGCGCAGACATGCGGGCGACGTTGCGGTTATCCTCGCCCGCCTGATTGGCACAGCCAAAGATCACATCGTCCACCGCCTCCCAGTCGACAGACGGGTTGCGCGCCATCAGCGCCCTCAGCGGCACAGCCCCCAGATCATCGGGCCGGACCGAGGACAGGCTGCCGCCAAACCGGCCAATCGGCGTGCGAATATAGTCGCAGATGAAAACGTCGGTCATTTGGCACCTCGGGGACGATCCGGGCAGCGATGGCGCCCGGCCCATACAGCAACGCGCCGGTCAGGGATTGCAAGGTTTATAACGGGCTTTGACGCAGCGCCAAGCGGCGCGTGACCCTGCCTGCCGCGACCTCGGCGGCCAGCGCCGACAGCGACCGGGTTCATCGCATGACCCAGTCACACACGCGACTGTCATGAAACCTTCACTGGCAACAGCCTTCATTTCTGCTATTCATGATATATGGAACAAAGTGACGTCGCCCATGCCTTTGCCACCCTTGGCCACCCCGACCGTCTGGCCGTGTTTCGCCTGCTGATGCGCTTTGCGCCGCGGGGGGT
>JBBQGU010000155.1:0-9065 GCA_038323315.1 Rhodobacterales bacterium
GCTCTCGTCGATGAACTTGCCATGACGGAAACGGTTCATCGAAAACTCTTCGGTCAGCGGCGATGCGCCCTTGGCCATCAGCTCTGCCATGGCCCAACCAGAGCCCGGGATCGCCTTGAAGCCGCCCGTGCCCCAACCACAGTTGATGAAACAGTTGCCAAGCGGGGTCTTCGAGATGATCGGACTGCGGTCGCCCGTCATGTCGACGATGCCGCCCCACTGGCGCAGCATTTTCAACCGGCTGATCATCGGAAACGTCTCGATCAGCGCGCGCAGGGTTTCCTCGATATGGTGGAACGACCCGCGCTGTGTGTAATTGTTGAAACCGTCGGTGCCGCCGCCGATCACCATCTCGCCCTTGTCGGATTGCGACATATAGCCGTGGACGGTGTTGGCCATCACGACCACATCCATGCAGGGCTTGATCGGCTCGGACACCAGAGCCTGCAACGCCACCGCTTCCACTGGCAGGCGAAAGCCGGCCATTTCGGCCACCTGCCCCGAATGGCCCGCCACGACGATGCCCATCTTCTTGCAACCGATGAACCCTTTGGAGGTTTCTACGCCCTGCACCACGCCGCCTTCGGTGCGAACGCCCGTAACCTCGCATTGCTGGATGATGTCCATGCCCATCGCCGAACAGGCCCGCGCATAACCCCAGGCAACCGCGTCATGCCGCCCCGTACCGCCCCGCGCCTGCCACAAGGCCCCCAGCACCGGATAGCGCGGACCGTCGATGTTCAGGATCGGGCACAATTCCTTGACCCGCTCGCGGCTGATGAATTCGGTCGTCACACCCTGCAACGCATTGGCATGGGCGGTGCGCATATATCCCCGCACCTCATGGTGCGTCTGGGCCAGCATCATCACGCCACGCGGCGAAAACATGACGTTGTAGTTGATGTCCTGGCTCATCGTCTCATACAAGGACCGCGACTTTTCATAAATCGCGGCAGAGGGGTCCTGCAGATAGTTTGACCGGATGATCGTGGTGTTGCGCCCCGTGTTGCCGCCGCCCAGCCAGCCTTTTTCGATGATCGCGACGTTGGTTAGCCCATGGTTCTTACCAAGGTAATAGGCAGTGGCCAGCCCATGCCCCCCCGCCCCCACGATCACCGCGTCGTAGGCCGCTTTCGGTGCCGGCGACCGCCACGCCTTTTCCCAGCCCATGTGATGGGACAGCGCCTCACGCGCCAGGGCGAAAACTGAATAGCGTTTCATGGGTCACCCTTTGGCAAAGCAAGGCCGCGCGCCTTTGATGTCAGGCATGGCCGGTATAGCCGCACCCAAAGGCGGCACAATGCGGATAATTGCGACATGGGGTCGCGGCGTGGGATCAACTTGTTGCGCGCAAGGTCTTTTGCCTGTGGCAGGATAAGACTAGATCAGGCAACAGCGCCTTGGGACAACATGAGAGCAGGCATGATCGGATTTTGGATTTCTGCGGTGGCGATGGCGGCGATGGTGGCGCTGGTGCTGTTGCAGGCGTTGTGGCGGGCGCGGGGGCAAACCGATGCCGAGGCGCCGGATATGGCGGTCTACCGCGACCAACTTTCCGAGGTGGACCGCGATCTGGCACGCGGCACCCTGACCGGGACCGAGGGCGAGCGTCTGCGCGTCGAGGTGCAGCGCCGCATGCTGGATGCCGACCGTGTGTCGGCCGGGGTCGCGACGCCAAAACCCAGCCGCCTGCTGCCGCTGGTGGCGGGGTTGGTCGTGCTGTCTTTGGTGGGTGCGGGCTGGATCTATCAGATCCTTGGCGTTCCGGGCTATCCCGATCTGCCGCTGTCCGCACGGCTGGCAAATGCCGATGCCGCCTATAACGCCCGCCCGACCCAAGAACAGGCCGAGGCGCAACAGCCCGCCTTTGTCCAGCCCGCCGATCTGGACCCGATGGTCATCAAACTGCGCGAGGCGCTGGCGACCCGGCCCGACGACCTGCAGGGTCATGTCTTGCTGGCGCAGAACGAGGCATCCTTGGGCGATTTCGCCGCAACGCGTCAGGCGCAGGCGGTGGTTGTGCGGCTGAAAGGCGCTGAGGCGGTGCCGGACGATCTGGCCTTTCTGGCCTATGCCATGGTGCGCGCGGCGGGTGGCCTTGTGACACCCGAGGCGGAAAAGGTGCTGATCGACCTGTTGCAGATCGACCCGCGCAACGGCTGGGGGCGGTTCTATTCCGGCCTGATGTTCGCCGAAATCGGTCGCCCAGACCGCACCTTTGCCCTGTGGCAACCCCTGTTGGCCGAAAGCGGGCCCGATGCGCCGTGGTACACCCCGATCCGCAGCCAGATCGCGGATATCGCGGCCGCCGCAGGGGTCAACTACACCCTTCCCGATGCACCGACCGGGCCCGATGCGGCACCGGGCCCCGATGCCGCTGCCGTCGCAGATGCCTCGGCCATGACCGAACAGGACCGCAACGCCATGATCACCACGATGGTCGACGGGCTGGAGGCGCGGCTGAACGCTGAGGGTGGCACGGTCGATGAGTGGTCCCGGCTGATCACCTCGCTGGCTGTGTTGCAAAGGACGGACGGGGCAGCGGCCGCCTATGTTGCAGCCCAAGCCGCCTTCGCCGGCAAACCCGGCGAATTGACGGCGCTGCAATCCGCCGCAAAACAAGCCGGGATCGCGCCATGATCCTGGACGACATGCCGGCGTTTTTGGCCGCCTTGCCGCCCAACCGGGCGATTTGCGGATTGGATCTGGGCGACAAGACCGTGGGTTTTGCGGTGTCTGACCTGCGCCGTCAGGTCGCGAGCCCGCTGCTGGTGATCCGCCGCACCAAGTTCACCGAGGATGCGCGGCAGTTGCTGATCTTGTTTTCCGACCGAAATCTGGCCGGGATCGTGCTGGGGCTGCCCTTGAACATGGACGGTTCCGAAGGCCCGCGCGTTCAATCGACCCGCGCCTTTGCCCGCAACCTGACCAAGCTGACCGACCTGCCGATCACCTATTGGGACGAACGTCTGTCCACCGTCGCCGCCGAACGCGCCCTGCTGGAGGCGGATACGTCCCGCAAACGTCGGTCCGAGGTCATCGATCAGGTCGCGGCCGGCTATATCTTGCAAGGTGCCCTCGACAGGATGGGCTATATGATCAGGGCCGCGACATGAGTGACGACATCTGGGTCAGGGCCGAGGTGGACAGCCCCTGCGTCAAGACTTGCGTGATCCACCCCGAGGAACGGCTGTGCGTCGGCTGCCTGCGGTCGATCGATGAAATTGCCACCTGGTCGCGGTTGTCGCCTGCGGAACGGCAGGCCATCACCGCTGACTTGCCGACACGCGGCGCGAAATTGACCAAACGACGCGGCGGCAGGCTGGGGCGGTTGGACCGCTAGGGCGGATCTGCTTGCCGATGCGACGTGATGGAAGTTGATCTTATCAACATCTTGCACCTGGACTTCCCTTTTTGCCCCCTGTCCGACCTGCGGCAGCGACGTAAAATCTGTTGCGCGGACGCGCCCACGCAGCTTATGATCCGCCCATCCACCCGGAAATTTTGTCGGGGCGCATAAGTTGGGGCGCAAAAGGGGAGAGGTGACTTGCCCAAACCTGCAGCAAAACGTGGTCGCGAGGAGGAGAGCGGGTCTGAATCTGCGACCAAGCGCCAGACCAGATCGGCCAGCGGCAGCAAGGTGCAAACCTTTGGCACGTGGTTTCCGCAGACCGGGGGGCGCAGCACGCCCGTCACCTATGGCAACCTGAAACCGGACGGCGGCGGCGGGACGATGGCCTGGGCCTTTTTGCGGGTGCGCGACTTTGTCGACATCAACACCAACGCCGTGGCCAGCCTGCCGCCGGGGATCAAGGACGCGCGGGCCAAGTATCCGGGCAAGCATTTCAAGGCCGGGCATCTGTTGAACGCCGCCTTTGGCGGGCCGGGCAACAAAGCCCGCAACCTGACCATCCTGTCGGCCAGCGGCAACAGCCGCCACAAACGCTTTGACAACAACATCAAAGAGGCGTTTCGCCTGCTGACCAAGGCCTATGAGGTTTTGTGCAGCATGGGCCTGCCGCCAGACGAGGCGGTGCTGAGCGTGATGATCAAGGTCAAGGCCAAGGGGGCTTGGGATGACGTGGAATTGCCCGATCGCAGCATCTGCACCCATCTGAGTTGCAAGGCCGTGCTGACCGGGCAAGCGGATGTCGATGGCGCGATCAAGGCATTGGCGGTGCAGCCCAGTGCGGCGCTGGTATCCACCTATAATGGCCTGATCAACGGGGCCGAGATCGCGATCAGCACGGCGTTGAAGACGATTCCGAATCCCTGATCGGCCTGGATCGCTGACTACCCCATCAGCACCTTGCGCAGCATGTTGGCGGCAACCAGCGTGACAAAGATGGCAAAGACGCGTTTCAGCGGTTTGGGGTCCATCGCATGGGCCAGACGCACCCCGTAAGGCGTGGTCAGCAGGGTCATCGGGATGATCACGGCAAAGGCGGGCAGGTTGACGGCACCGATGCTGAACGGCGGCGCACCGCGCACGTCCAGCGACATGAACCCGATCAGCGACGGCACCGAGATCAGGATGCCAAAGCCCGCGGCCGTGGCCACGGCGCGGTGGATCGGCACGGCATACAGGCTCATCAGCGGCACGCCAAAGGTCCCGCCGCCGATCCCCATCAGGGTAGAAAACAGCGCGAGCAGACTGCCCTGCATCGCCCGCAACGGCTGCCCCGGCATCGTCGGGCCCAGCCGCCATTCCGACCGGCCAAAGGCCATGTACAGCCCCGCCACCATCGCCAGCACGCCGAACACCGCCTGCAACGCGGCCGTAGGCAGCACCGACGCCACCCCAACCCCGGCCAGCGATCCCACGACCAGCCAGGGTGCCCAGGCGCGCAGCACCTGCCAATCCACCGCGCCCTTCTTGTTGTGCAGCATCACCGACCGGGCCGAAGTCACCACGATGGTCGCAGCCGAAGTGCCGATACAGACCTGCATCAGCTGCGCACCGCCATAGCCCAAGGTGCCGAACAGATAGAAAAACGCCGGCACCAGCACGATCCCGCCGCCCACGCCCAAAAGTCCGGCAATGACCCCGGTCGCCGCCCCAAGACTGAGCAACATCGCCAGCATCAGCAGCAAAACTGTCATCTCTGGCATGGTATGTCCTTTTCAGTTGCGTCGAATACTGCTTAAACACGGCTTTTGCCAGAGCCGCCCTGCCCGGCCGCGCCGTCCAGTCGATGTCGAACTGTGAACCCTTTAGGAATATCCGATGTCACAAAGTCTCGTGCGTCCCGCCCTTGTTCTGGGGTTGTTGTCCTGCCTTGGTCCTTTTGCCATCGACATGTATCTGCCCGCGATGCCGGATATCGGCACCGATCTGGGCACCACACCGCAGGGCATGCAGTCAACCATTACCGCCTATTTCGCGGCCTTTGGCCTGGCGCAACTGATCTATGGCCCCTGGGCAGATCAGGCCGGGCGCAAAGTGCCCCTGTATGCCGGGATCGCCATCTTCGTACTGGGCACGATCCTGTGCATGACCGCGACCTCGGGCACCGGGCTGATCACCGGACGGTTTGTTCAAGGTCTGGGCGGAGCGGCCTTGGGTGTCGTGCCGCGCGCCATCGTGCGCGACATGATGACCGGGGCCGAGGCAACGCGGATGATGGCCGCGATCATGCTGGTGTTTTCCGTCTCGCCCATGCTGGCCCCCTTGGCGGGTTCGGCGCTGATGCTGATCACCGGCTGGCGCGGGATCTTTGGTGCGTTGCTGATTGCGGCGATGCTGTCGCTGACGCTGCTGGCCTTCGCCCAGCCCGAGACGCTGGCGCGTGAAAACCGGCGGCCTTTCAGGCTTGGCACCCTGTTGCGCGGATCGTGGGAATTGCTGATGGACCGGGGCTTCTTGCTATGGACCTTTATTGGTGCGTTCGGGTTCGCCAGTTTCTTCATCTTCCTCGCCTCGGCGTCCTATGTCTATCAACAGGGGTTTGGCCTGACCTCGACCGGGTTTTCGCTGGCCTTTGCCGCCAATGCGATGTCGTTCATCCTGGCCAGTCAGGCCGCCTCCCGGCTGTCGGAACGCTTTGGGGTGTTGCCGATGCTGAAATGGGCCTCGGTCGGCTTTGCCGTTGCGGCGGTGTCGCTGCTGGCGGTGACGCTGGCCGGCGGATTGAACCTGTGGCTGTGCATTCTGGGCTTGGGGTTGGCCAACGGCTTTCTGGGGTTGATCATCCCGTCAACCATGGTGCTGGCGCTGGATGAACAGGGTGAGAAGGCCGGGCTCGCCTCGTCGCTTGGCGGTACGATGCAGATGCTGACGGGTGGCGTGATGGTGGTGGTGTTGGGGCCGTGGCTGGGCGCTGATCCCCTGCCGATGATCGCAGGGATCGCTTTTGCCGCCACCGTGACGATGGCCCTGACACTGGTCATGTCGGCGGGTCAGGCGGCGCGCACGGCCTGAAGCTCTGCCAGGGCCTGATCCAGCAGGGCCAGCCCTGCGCCCGGACGCGGCGCCTCGGACAGCACGCGCCGATAGCCCCGCGCCCCCGGCCGCCCCTGAAACAGCCCGAGCATATGGCGGGTGATCTGATGCAACCGGCCACCATTTTGCAGGTGCTGCGCGATATAGGGGCGCATCCGGTCGATCACGTCATGGGCGTGTGGGGCGAAGGTGTCGCCCCACAGCGCATCGGCCCCGATCAGGGTGGCGGCAGGGTCATGATAGGCCGCGCGCCCCAGCATGACCCCGTCAAGCCCCTGATCCAGCAGGGCTTTTGCCTGGGGTAGCGTCGTGATGCCACCGTTGATGCAGATCGTCAGATGCGGAAACTGCGCCTTCATCCGCAGCACAAGGCCGTAATCCAGCGGCGGAACCTCGCGGTTCTCTTTGGGCGACAGGCCTTTCAGCCAGGCTTTGCGGGCGTGGATGATGAAATGGCTGACACCGGCGGCCGAGACGCGGGTCAGGAAATCCGGCAGCGCGTCGTCCGGGTTCTGGTCATCCACCCCGATCCGGCACTTGACGGTGACCGGCACGTCGGAGGCGTCCCGCATCGCCGCCACACAATCGGCGACAAGGCCAGGCCGTTCCATCAACACCGCGCCAAAGCAGCCCGATTGCACCCGGTCCGACGGACAGCCGACATTCAGGTTGATCTCGTCATAGCCATACGGCACCGCCGCACGCACCGCCTGCGCCAGTTCGGCAGGGTCCGACCCACCTAGCTGCAGCGCCACGGGGTGTTCCGCGTCCGAATAGCCCAGCAGCCGGTCGCGCGGGCCGTGGATCACGGCGGGAGCCGTAACCATCTCGGTATAAAGCATGGCGCGCCGGGTCATCTGACGATGAAAGAACCGGCAATGCCGATCCGTCCAGTCCATCATCGGGGCGACAGATAACCTAAAACTGCCTTTTACCGTTGTTTGTATTACATTTTTTGACACTTCGGCTCCGTTGGACAACGTCAGTTTACGTCTTGTTTTGGCCTAATTCCGCCCGTTTCCGCCTGTGGTCTGACTCAGAGTCATACGATGGCAACCATACGTGAGCGGACACGCAAGGACAAATCGACAGCTTACATAGCGCAGATCATCCGTCGCGCCCATGGGGTGCAGGAGTCTAAGACCTTCGACACGCGCCGCAGGGCAGACGCTTGGGTCAAGAAGCGGGAAGGCGAGATTGACAGGGATATCACGGAGGGGCGCGACCCCCGCGCCGCCAAGGTGCAGCGCGTCACATTGGGCGATGCGATTGACCGTTACGTCAACGAGTCGATGAAGGAGATCGGGAAGACCAAAACCCAAGTCCTGAAGACGATCCGAAAAGAATACGATATTTCCGAAAAGCGTTGCGACCAAATCACTAGCCCAGATGTCGTGAGCTTCGCCCAAGAACTTCACTCGAGGCCGGGACTGGACTCCGCATCTACGGTCCTGAACTACCTGTCGCATCTGTCCGCTGTATTCACCCACGCTCCGGCGCTCTGGGGCTTCCCGCTGAACTCGAAAGCTATGGAAAGCGCCATGGTGGCCTGCAAATCCATGGGCTTCACGGCGAAGTCCACAAAACGCGAACGCCGCCCGACGATCAAGGAACTTGACGCCTTGATGACCGCTTTCGAGAAGAAGCATGCGCACCGTCCGAAGTCTTGCCCGATGCACAAGGTTGTTGCCTTCGCGCTGTTCAGCACCCGACGTCAGGAAGAGGTTTGCAGTATCACGTGGGCGGACTATCAGTCCGACGCTAAACGCGTCCTTGTTCGCGACATGAAGCACCCCGGCGACAAAGTCGGAAATCACACGTGGGTTGATCTTCCTGACCCTTGTTGCGCCATTATCGACGCAATGCCGAAGACCTCCGACTGCGTATTCCCTTACAGAACCGACGCGCTTTCCGCTGCATTTACCCGTGCTTGCAAGGCGCTGGAAATCGCCGATTTACGTTTCCATGACCTCCGACACGAAGGCGCAAGCCGTCTGTTTGAAATCGGCTATGCGATTCCGCAAGCCGCCAAGGTGACAGGTCACAGGTCTTGGCAGTCCTTGCAGCGTTACACACACATACGTCAGGCTGACGACAAGTTCGCAGGCTGAAAATGGATTGAGGCGACAACCAGGTGAAGGACGAGTGTCCAAATCGCAGCAACCGTCAAACCGCACAGGGATAGCCATGGCGTGGACTACGTCTTATAGCCGTCCTGCAGCATCATAGCCGCTCTGTGGGCCTCACAGCCTTTCTGCAGCCCCTAACGGGGCGTGTGTGTAGCCTTACAGCCCCATGGACGGCCATGGACGGCCATGGACGTTGTCTATCGGGCGCTTCACCCACTCCAGAAAAACTTTGTAACGCATTTATTTTGTTTGATAAAACGCGAAATATCATTTTCCGGTTGCCCAAATTCTTACACAGTTTCGTTATCGCTGGCGATGCGGCGCTTGTGGCGCACCCCAGTCATATGGAAGTCATCGGAATCAGCAGCCCCGCCTGTTCATCGTGGACCACATGACGGCGGCACGATCCCCGGGGCGCAGTCTGGCCGTCTCACGGTCGCGTTGGATTCGACTGAGTGTTAGCGACGCTGACATCGCCCCAGCGTACAAAATCT
>JBBQGU010000156.1:0-8997 GCA_038323315.1 Rhodobacterales bacterium
ATCCGGTTATCGCGGATTTCACTTCCGCACCCGGATGCAGGGCCCCCGTCGTCAAGGCCTGGGACATATCTTCCCCGACCCGAGCCTTAGTCTCGGTCATATCTTGTTCCTCAGGTTGGTCGTGAAGGCCCGCGCTAGCGCTTGGCCATTGATCGGCTGGCGTCCTCAAAGATCGCTGCCAGGTCGCGCCAGAAATCGGCTTCAGGGCTGTCACCCTTAGCCGAAACCCGCGCCTCTTGAAGCATGGGAAATGTCACAAGCGAGACTTCCCACAACTCCAGCTGTGACAAAAGCCGGTTGCCCTTGCCATCGCGTTCCGCCTTGACGGTCTTGTAGCCGATCGACAATCCGTCAATCGCACCCGCCGTCAGCAAGGCCGCTGCCTCGCGGCCCTTTGCCACCTCGGTCAGGATGCGGCCCTTGACGAACAGGCCCGTGCCATCCTCGCGCACCTCATCCCACACGCCAATCGGCTGCGCGGGGTCATGCTGCCACAGCATCTTGACCTGCCGCCCCGCCGCTGCCATCGCCTTCAGACTGGCGGCATAGGCCCCCTTCTGCACCACATCGCCGCCCTGATCGCGCAGGCCGAACAGGCTGGCATAGCCCGACACCACCTGCCCGTCGGTAACGGTCAACCCCTTGTCTGCTTCGGTATATTTGCGCTCCGGCGCGCCTTCCATCTTCCAGTGCATCTCGAACCTCACTTTGTCGCTGCCGCGATGATTGCCTGCGCCATCTGCGACACCAAAAATGCCGCGACCCCGTAAACGCCCAGCCAGATCCGCTTTTCCAGCCGTTCCAGTGCTGCGTCGATCAGCTCCAACCGGTAGTCGAGCGCCGCCCAACGCTCCTCGGCCACACGTTCATTGGCATCGATCCGCGCCGCCGCCGGATCGAACCCCTCATACAAAAACCGCGACCCTTCAGGCGACCGCCGCGTCGTCATGCGCCCGTCAGGGGCGGCAAGCCCAGCAGCACGCGCTTTTCATCAGGCGTCAGAAAATCCGCCGCCCCCACCCGCGCCCATTGCTGATCCCGCTCGACAGCCAGCGCCGGGATCTGATCCAGATCAGGGCGCAACTCGATCTCCTCGCCGGTAAACTTCGATATCCAGGCCGAGATTGCCGCCGTCACCCGCGTCGCCAGCGGCAACACCGTCAGCCGGAAAAACGCCCGGTTCGCCTCTTGATAATTGGCATAGGTCGCGTCGCCCGGAATCCCGATCAGCATCGGCGGCACGCCAAAGGCAATCGCAATCTCGCGCGCCGCCTGTTCCTTGGTCTGCTGAAACTCCATATCCGACGGGCTGAACCCCATCGGCTTCCAATCCAAGCCCCCCTCCAGCAGCATCGGCCGCCCGGCATTGCGCGCGCCTTGATGATGGGCCTCCATCTCGCCGACCAACCGGTCATACTGATCCGCCGTCAAAGACCCCTGCCCATCCGCCCCCTTATAGACCATCGCCCCCGAAGGCCGGGCCGCATTGTCCAGCAACGCCTTCGACCATGACGACGCCGAGCCGTGCACATCAACCGCAACCGCCGCCGCCTGCATCGGCGACACTCCATAATGGTCATCCTGCGGGTGAAACGATTTGATATGGCAGATCGGCGCGTATTCCTCCGACACCCCAAACCGGTGCGTCCGCCCCCCCACCACATAGTCATAGGCCACCGGCCAGCCATCCGCCCCCGGCACCACATTCATCCGGTCCGACCGCAACACGTGCAACTCACCCGGCAGCTTGCCCAGACCCGGCACCGCCTCCACATAGGCATTGCCCTGCAACAGCAAGAACCCGTACAGCGCCTCGAACAACTCCGCCCGCCCCTGTGCCGCATTGGGCTTGCGGATCAGATCCAGCAACGGATGCAGATCATATCGCATATTGGCATCCTGCAGCACCAAAGGCAGCGCCGCCGCCGCCTCGGCAATCACCTTGACCGCCCGAAACCCGATCGGATTGCCAAGGAAACCCGTCCGCGTCAGCGACACCGCATCGCGCGGGCTCCACGCCACCCGCCCCGACGAGCCCCAGGCCACCACCCGCCCCGTGGCCGAGGCTTTCTTCTCCACCACCATGTTCGGCAGCCCCGCCTCAGGCGTCCGCCGCAGAAAATCAAAGACCATCCGTCCACTCCTCAAAGCCTTGGGGCACAGCCCATCCCGGTCGCGGCCAACCCTGCCACGCCCCATCCTTCAAAACCCCCGCCAGGGGCTTGATTTTTCGCAGAAAAATCGTCCCGCTACAGCGTCCGCACCTGCGGACGCCGGTAATGTTCCGCAGGCTCCACCACCAGGTCGGTCAGCGCCCAGACCAGCGCATCCACCCGGTCGGGCGAGCCTTTGGCCTGATAGCCCTTCTGCGTCATCAGGCACATCTGCGCCTCCAGCCGGTCCAGACCCCGCATGTGCGACACCCGGCCCTGCTCATACAACGCGGCCACCGGCTCGGCCCGCACCACCTTGCCCCGCGTCGCCCGCACCGCCCGATAGGGCACCAGCGGGTCCAACTGCCGGATCATGGTTTCCACCAGATCACCGCCCTGATTGACCTCGGCCACCAACCGGTCAGCCTTGTGCCGGTCCATCGCCGCGATTGCCGCCCGCGCCCATTCATCAGGGCTGGCACCGGAAACCGAAGCATCCTCCAGCACCACCGCCCGCCAATCCTGCGGCGGCCCTTCGGTGAACGCGCCAACCACAACGATCCCACATTCATCGCTGCCCTTGTGGCCTGTCACCGGCGGGTCCACGGCCACGACGATCCGCGTCAGATGCGGCACCTCAGACACCCTGCAGGCATCAAACCTGCTTTGGTTCCACATGGCACCCTCCAACTCCTCCAGCAGCAACCCTTCCAGCTCTTGCTTGCCCTGCGCCGTCCCGGCATAGCGCGTCTGCACCTCATCCAGAAACGAGGCCGCCAGATAGGCCCGGTTCGCCTCGGTCGGCGCGTGGGTCATGACGGTCGAGGGGTTTTTCAGGATCGCCTTCAGAACCCCCACATTCTGCGGCGTGGTCGTCACAACCTGACGCGGATTATCCCCCAGACGCAGCGCGAATTGCAACTGGTCCCAGGTCTCCTGCCCCTTCTTCCACTTGGCCAGCTCATCGACCCAAGCCGCATCAAACTGCGGACCCCGCAAACTATCCGGCTGATACGCCGAAAACACCTGCGCCACTGCGCCATTCGGCCAGACCAACTGCTTGCGCGTCGCCTGCCATTCCGGCCGACGGTCGGGCGGCGAACAGGCCAGAATCCCGCTCTCCCCGAAAATCATCACTTCCCGAACCTGATCGACGGTTTCGCCCACCAGCGCCACGCGCCGGGCCAAACCCTGATCCACCGGCCCCGACCCTTCCACCTGCGCCCTGACCCACTCGGCCCCGGCCCGCGTCTTGCCGGCCCCGCGCCCGCCCATGATCACCCAGGTCTTCCAGGCACCCTCCGGCGGCAATTGATGCGGCAGCGCCCAGAAATCGAACATCCACGGCAGCGCCAACAGGGCATTCTCGCTCAACCCCGCCAGAAACTCGTCAACCTGGGCCTGCGTCGCGGAGGCGAGCCAGCCTGCGCCCGATCTCATCCCGTGCGGCGTGAAAGTCGAGGCTGGTGGCTCCGACAGTCCCGGTAACCTGTTTGCAGAGTTTTTCAACATCGCGTTTCCCCAAAACGACAACTTCCAGCGCCCGATGCAGCGACTTCACCGTTTCGGGCGTGGCCTTGGCTTCCTGAAATCGTCCGTCCTTGATCCGATTGATAAGGCGCGCCAACTCTTCCGCAGCGTCGATCAGTGCGGCCTCAGTTGTCGCCAGTACGTCCACCGGCTCTTTTTCCCCGGCGCGGAAATTGATGCTCATTCCTGCCCAACCCGCCCTGCTTGCTTGTCCCGCCAAATAGAAAAGCGGCCCCGGGGTCACCCCCGCGCCGCTTGCTCACCTCTTTCAGCATGTCACAATCCATACTTTGGACCGGACGCAAAGTCAAACGAAAAATCGTTGTGGATCAATGGGTTGCCGTGCGCTCTGTTAACCGGTTGTTAACGATATCATAGGGCTCACGGCGTCATCACCGGCGGCATTGAATTTGGGCTCTGCGCAACCCAAAACCCCAATACCGCCGGTGTGAGGAACAACGAACTTGCCTGCACGTCCTGACCAGATCTTCGCCCGGTTCTGCCTCACCAACACGATGCGGCCAAAATGTGTTCAGATTGGGGCAAATCCAACCGATTGTCGCGAAACCGGCAACAATTTTCAGCGGTACCTCTTGCCAGCCCTGTCAAACAGCAAAACCTTGCCCGGATCAAAGGTCGCTTCCACCACCTGCCCCATCTGCAACCCCCGCCCCTCATTCACGCAGATGGTCACCACTTGGCCGCCATCCTGCCTTGCATAGGCGTAACTTTCGTCCCCCAGATGCTCGACAATTTCGACCACCAGCTTCAGCGTCGCATCGCCACCCTTCTTGAAATGCTCCGGCCTGATCCCGACCGTGACCGAGGCCCCGTCCCCTGGCGGCAAGATCAGCCGCGTCAGCGGGATCGACTGATCGGCAAACTCCGGCAGTACAATCCGGTCGCCCCGCACAACCCCCTTCAGAAAGTTCATCTTCGGGCTGCCAATGAACCCCGCGACAAACAGATTGTCCGGGTCGTCATACAGCGTCAACGGTGCCCCGACCTGTTCGACCACTCCATCCCGCATCACAACGATCTTGTTGGCCAGCGTCATCGCCTCGACTTGGTCATGCGTCACATAGATGATCGTCGTCGCCAGTTCCTTATGCAACCGCGCAATCTCGATCCGCATATGCACCCGCAACTCCGCATCCAGGTTCGACAATGGCTCGTCAAACAAAAAGACCTGCGGATGCCGCACAATCGCCCGGCCGATCGCGACCCGCTGTCGCTGCCCGCCCGACAGATCCTTGGGCTTGCGGTCAAGTAGCGCCCCCAGCTCCAATATCCGCGCCGCCTCGGCAACCTGCGCCGCAATCTCATCCTTATTCTTGCCCGCAAACCGCAGCGCAAAGCCCATATTCTCCCGAACCGTCATATGTGGATACAAAGCGTAACTCTGAAACACCATCGCAATACCCCGTTGCGACGGGTCCACATCATTCATCACCTTGCCACCTATCTCAAGGGTCCCCCCGGTGATCCCCTCCAACCCCGCAATCATCCGCAGCAACGTAGATTTACCGCACCCCGAGGGTCCGACAAACACCACAAATTCGCCCGACGTGATCTCCAGGTTCACCCCCTTGATCACCTCGACCGCACCATATGATTTCCGCACATCCTTCAGGGTTAAACCGCTCATCTCGCCCTCTGTTCTGTTGCTAGGATCAGGGTCTGTGTCCCCAACCGGTCACTGGAAACGTTGACAGTAATTGCGCCTTTGCCATTGCCCTGAACCCAGAACCCCGTGGACCCGGCCCGCAAAGGCACCAAAGACGGCCCGATCAAACGCCCCGCGCCCGTGACACTGATCGCAACAGGTTCCGGGAAAAACGGTAGCTTGTTCCCAATCTGGTCCAAAGCCCGCACCATCACCCGCACGGCCTCATGGGCGCCTATCGTCGTGGCATCAGGCTCGACCTGCAGCGAAGTCGCCACCTGATCTGACAGGAAGCGCGCCGTGACAACCGCCTTGCCCTCGACATAGCCCGTGACCTCGCCATGCTCCCAGGTCATCCCCCACAGTCCCAATTCGTTGTCCGTGAAATGGCCGCGCTCCAGAATGATCGGCGGATGCGGCAGATGCGGGAACCGCGCCCGGTCCACCGCCACGCGCTTCGGCGCATTGTTCCCATAGCGCAACTCGACCTCGTCACAGTTTGTCAGGATGATCAGCGGCAGCACTCCGCCAATATTCCGCTCGCCCCGCGCCCAAAATGTCACCGGCTTCAGCACCACCCCCTCCGAAACATCCGACTGGCTGGCATAGGCAAAGGCTGCAAACTTGGGCTCGCGGAACATATCCATCACCCCGTGATGGCACAAACGGTCTCCGGAGCCAAAATCCTTGTGCGTGTTATAGTCAAACGCACACCACCCGATGCAGCCGGCAATGCCCGGGTCGCCATACATCGCGTTCATCACCTCCAGATGCCGCAGCACATGCTCGGCCTGACGCTGCTCCTGATCATCGGACTTGGTCGGATACATATGTCCGCCATATTCGGTGATCATATAGGGCACGTCGTGCTTCAACCCCGTCACCTCCTGCTGCGGTCGCAGCGGAGTCCGTGGCCGGTTGCCACCCATCTCCTCATTGCCCAGAATGAAGTCGTTCATCGTATAGACGTCTTCCAGCAACTCGCTGTCGGTAATATACCGCACCCCGCCCGTCGGCCGAGTCGTATCCAAAGCCCGCGCCGCCGCATTTGTCTGAACATAAAAATCGTGATCATCCTGACTTTCGTTGATCCGCACCCCCCAGATGACGATGGACGGATGGTTCCAATCCCTCCGGATCATCCGACGCACATTCTCGACCGCTTCGGCCTTCCACGCCTGGCCACCAATATGTTGCCAGCCGGGAATCTCCTCGAACACCAACAGCCCCAACTCATCGCACCGGTTCAGGAAATGCGTGCTTTGCGGATAATGCGAGGTCCGCACCATGTTCAGCCTCAGATCATGCTTCAGGATCTCCGCATCCTTCTCCTGCGCAGCCTTACCCAAGGCATAACCCGCATAAGGAAAGCTTTGATGCCGGTTCAAACCTCGCAGCTTCAACGGCGTCCCGTTCAGCCTGAAACCCTCGGCGGTAAAGGCCACCTCCCGAAAGCCAATCCGAGTCTCAACCACATCCCGGCCCTGCAGCGTCTCCAGCACCAGTTCCACTGTATACAAAACCGGAGTTTTGATGTCCCAAAGATGAATGCCCTGCAACCCGGTCAGGTTCAGCGACAAGCTGGCCCCCGTCACCGGAACCGACCCAACGCCCACCACCCCACCGTCGCCATCGCGCAACGTCGCCGTCAGCTTGCCCGACAGGGCCAGGTTCTGCGGGTTCACCAGCGAAACGGCAATGCGCACACTCTTGGCATCCGCCAAAGCGTCCGGCGTCTCGATCTTGGTCAGACCAATGGCCACTGCAACCGTAGTCTTGATCCAGACCTCCCGGTAAATCCCGGCATAGGTCAGATAATCTATCGCCCCGCCAAATGGGGGTATCTCGGGGTTCTCAGACCCATCGATCACCACCGTCAACCGGTTACCCTTTGGCAACAACAACCCCGTCAACCGCGCCTCGAACGGCGTATAGCCATCCTTGTGCCGCGCAAGCAGTGCCCCATTCAGCGACACCTGCGCATTTGCCATAGCCCCGTCAAACATCACGACAACTTCATGCCCCTCCCAGTCCGGATCAGCATCAAAGGTTTTTTCGTAGGTGAACAGCCGCTGATAAACCTTTTCATCGAAATAAGAAAACGGCAACTCCACCGCATTATGTGGCAAACGAACCATGTCCCGGCCTTCAAACAGCCAGTTATCGTTAAAGTCGGTCTTGGTCATGTCAGAAACCTTATTTCCCAGAAAGCTTATTTCACCGAGCCCAGCATGCCCTCGACGAACCGGCGCTGCAGGAGGAAGAACACCAATATGGTCGGCAGCGTCGCCAGAACATTGGCGATCATGATCAGCCCATAGTCCGGCGTATAAGCGGACGCCAGCGAGGCGACCTGCAGCGTGATTGTCTTCATCTCATTCTTCTGGACCACCATCAGCGGCCACAGATAGGCATTCCAGTTGGTCATGAACACGATGATCATCGCTGCGGCATAGGTTGACCGCATGACGGGCATGTAGATGTAGAAAAACACCTGCCACTCCTTCAACCCGTCCAGCAGGGCGGCATCCCGCAACTCATGCGGAAAGGCTTTGGTGTTCTGGCGAAAGTAAAAGATCATGAAGATCGCCGCGATGCCCGGCAGGATGATACCCACATAGCTGTTCATCAGCCCCGCCCGCGAAAACATCATGAACAACGGAACGATCAGCGCCGCAAACGGAACCGAAAGCAACAGCAGCAACACCCCAAACATCCGGTCGCGCGTCTTTGACCGAAAGATTTCAAAGCCATAGCCCGCAAGCGAGGTCACCACCAATGTCAGCACCGTGCCCAGCAGCGCCACCAGCACCGAGTTGCCGAATATCCGCAGAATATCCGGTATCTCAAGGAACTTGCCGATGTTCGTCATCAGATGACTGCCAAACGTGGCCTTGCCCCCGGTAATCTCTACCGCTGTGTTGGTGGCACCCACCACCATCCAGTAAAACGGAAAGACCGAGATGAAGGCGGCCAGCCACAGGCCAGCCTGCATCACCGCACTCGTCGCCAAAGCAATCGGGGTTCGCATCCTACCGGTCCTTCGCCACACGGAATTGTATCCAGGCCAGAATACAGACCATCGCCACAATCAGCCACGACACGGCAGCGGCATAGCCATAATTCGGCACGAACCGGAACAGCAGGTTATAGATATACAACGACAGCGTCAGGGTGGCATTGGCCGGATTGCCGCCCGCCCCCCCGCTGGCGGTAATCGTGTTGACCTCGTCGAACAGTTGCAGCGTACCGATGGTCGACAAGACCGTGGTGAACAGGATCACCGGCTTCAGCATCGGCAAGGTAATCCTGAAGAACCGCGCCCGCGCCGGCACCCCGTCAATCCGCGCCGCCTCATAGATCGAGGGGTCGATATTCTGCAACGCCGCCAGATAGAACACCATGTTATATCCGGTCCATCGCCATGTAATCGCAAGAATGATCAGCACCTTGGCCCAGAACGGGTCCAGCATCCAGCCAATCGGTTCGCGGATGATGTACAGTGCCATAAGCGTGTCATTCACCACCCCATCGGTCGCAAACATCGACTTGAACAGCACAGAATAGGCAACCAGCGAGGTGACACAGGGCAAAAAGATCGCCGTCCGCAATATCGCCCGCCCCCGCAACCGCGGATTGTTCAGCGCC
>JBBQGU010000157.1:0-8891 GCA_038323315.1 Rhodobacterales bacterium
CGTCGGACGGCATCGCGTAGGGGTGTTCGACATAGGCGAAATAGGCACCGCAACCGAGCAGTTTCCAGTCGGGCAGGGCGGCGAAGCCCTTGGTCATTGCGGCGCGGCGGGTCAGGATTTCGGCGCGTTCACCCGCCACCCATTGGGTGAGGTTGCGCAGACCCCAAAGGGCGGCGATCTGGCCCAACTGGTTGGGGCAGATGGCGACGGTGTCAAGAAATTTCTCGATCTGCGCCAGACGTTGGTCGCTCGCGATCACTGCGCCGACCCGGTGACCGGTCAGGCGGTAGGCTTTGGAAAAGGAGTAGAGGTGGATGAAGGTGTCGGGCCAACCTGCATCGGTGAACAGGTCATGCGGGCGGCCTGTGCGGCTGTCAAAGTCGCGGTAGGTTTCGTCGACGATCAGGGCCAGGCCACGTTCGCGGGCGAGGTCACGGAAAGCGGTCAGGGTGGCTGCGGGGTATTCGACGCCGCCCGGATTGTTGGGCGAGACGAGCACGATGGCGCGGGTTTTGGGCGTGATCAGCGCGGCGGCGGTTTCGGCGTCGGGGATCAGGCCGGGCCCGGTGGTCAGGGGTACGGCAGTGACGCCCTGCATGTCGAGCCACATCTTATGATTGAAATACCATGGAGTTGGCAGGATCACTTCGTCGCCCGCACCTGCCAGAGTGGACATGACGGCGCAGAAGGCCTGGTTGCAGCCTTGGGTGATTGCGACCTGATCGGGGTTGATCGCACCGGCATAGGCGGCGGACCATTGCCGGGCAATCTCGGCCCGCAGGTCGGGCAGGCCCAGAACCGGGCCGTACAGATGCGCCTCGGGGTTGTTCATAGCCGCCTCGGCCAGGGCTTGACGCAGGCCGATATGGGGGATGTTGACCGGGGCTGCCTGCGAGATATTGATCAGGGGGCGGCTGTCTGGAAAGGTGACGCCGTTCAGCCAGCGCCGCGCCTCCATCACCGGAGGCGAAAAGGTGGCGGCCATTGCGGGGTTCAGGGGATGGGTCATGGCGGGCCTTTTGTCAGTATATGCGCAGGCAATGGACCCGGAAATCCGCCGCAGTTCAAGGAATTAATGCGGCTCGGGTTTTGCATCGGCCGCCACGGTTCTGCGGCTGAGTTTCAGGACGTTCCATTCGCGGTAGACAAGCACGATCATGAACCCATCCAGACAGGCCAGAGCGAGCAGCACCAACGAGCCCTGGGTGACAAACTCGGTCGCCTGATAGATCACGAACCCTGCCAGCACGACCATCGCGGCGGGATAGGCCCACAGGATGCGGCGGGCGAGCATGATCACCATCAGGAATTTCAGCATGCCATGGGCCAGCAGGTAGATCGCGTAAAAATGCTGGACATGCAGGGGAAATACATCGGCCAGATGGTGAAACCACTGCGCCATGGCGTCATTGGGGTCTTGGGTCAGTTGGTGATGGGTCAGCCAGGCCCACAGGCTCAACAGCAGGCCATGCGGTGTCAGCAGCAGGCCAAGGCCGGACAGGGTCTCGCCAAAGGCAAAGCTGCCTTTGATGATCAGGCTGGCCTCGAACAACCAGTGCAGCCAGATCGACAGACGGCCATAGGGGCTGACCCACATGGTCAATCCTGTCCGCGGTAGGGTTGCACGTATTGCAGGGCCATGTCCCAGGGGAAGAAGATCCACGTATCCTGCGACACTTCGGTGATATAGCTGTCGACCATCGGCTTGCCTTTGGGCTTGGCATAGACAGTCGCGAAATGGGCGTTGGGATACTGGCGGCGCACCAGTTCCAGCGTCTTGCCGCTGTCCACCAGATCATCGACGATCAGGATACCGGTGCCGTCGCCCATAAGGTCCGCCTGCGGTGCTTTGATCACGATGGCTGTGGAGGCCTGCGATTGATGGCTGTAACTCTTGACTGAAATGGTGTCGACGACGCGGATATCAAGCTCGCGGGCCACGATCATGGCGGGCACCAGCCCACCGCGCGTGATCCCGACGACGGCGCGCCACGCCCCGCCATCCGGGCCCTTGCCATCCAGCCGCCACGCCAAGGCGCGGGCATCGCGGTGGATCTGATCCCAGGAAACATGGAAGCCTTTTTCATGCGGCAAACGGTCGGTCATGGCGGGCCTTTCAGGTTGATGCGATCTTGGCACCCAGCACGGCCAGCAGACCACCAAAGATCCGGTCCAGCGCGGTCTTGCCACCTATATAGGCGCGGCGGGTGGCGGGGTACGAAAATATCCGGGCGACCAGCGTGTTCCATCCGGTTTCCACCGTGAACAGATAGGCCAGCAGCGCCGCCAGCACCCAAACCGGGGTTCCGGGCGGCACGGTGCCCAGAAAGATCGCGCTGAGCACGACAGCAGGCTTGGGGTTGGACAATTGGGTGAACAATCCCAGCCGGAACGCCGACAGGGCCGAGCGGGGCGGCGTGCCGGTCAGGTCCGGCAGGGGATTGGGCGCGTGCCGCCACATGGCCAGTGCCATCCAGATCAGGTACAGCCCACCCACGATCTTGAATGCCCAAAGCAATCTGGGCGCGATCTGAAACAGCACGGCAAGGCCGGTCAGCGCCATCAGGGCCCAGAACACCGCGCCCATGCCTATACCCACGGCCAGAAAGAACCCGGTCCGCATCCCCTCGGTCACGCCGGTCCGCGCCGACATCAGCACGGCGGGGCCGGGGCTGGCAGCGCCCAGCGTCAAGAGCGTGGCCACGGCGATGAAGGCGGTCGGCGTCATTCCTTGCGGCTTGCGTCGATATCGGGCGCATCGACCGCCTTCATGCCGACGACATGGTAACCGGCATCGACATGCAGGCATTCGCCCGTGGTGCCCGACCCGAGGTCGGACAGCAGGAACAGCGCGGCCTTGCCGACCTCTTCTTGTGTGACATTGCGGCGCAGGGGCGAGTTCAACTCATTCCATTTCATGATATAACGAAAGTCGCCGATGCCGGAGGCGGCGAGGGTCTTGATCGGGCCGGCCGAGATGGCATTGCAGCGGATGCCATCTTTCCCCAAATCCTCGGCGATATACTGCACCGAGGATTCCAGCGCCGCCTTGGCCAGACCCATGACATTGTAATGCGGCATGACCTTTTCAGCGCCGTAATAGGTCAGGGTCAGCAGGCTGCCGCCATCCGGCATCATCGCGGCAGCACGGCGCGCCACGGCGGTGAACGAGTAAACGGAAATATCCATCGTCATCAGAAAGTTAGCCCGGCCCGTATCGACATAACGACCGCGGAGTTCGTTCTTGTCGGAAAAGCCGATGGCATGGACCAGAAAGTCGATCTTGCCCCACAGGGCGGCCAGATGGGCAAACAACGCGTCCATCGAGGGTTCATCCGCCACATCGCATTCCAGCATCTGCGACATGCCGATCGAGGCGATCAGCGGCTGGACCCGCTTTTTCAGTTGTTCGCCCTGGTACGAGAACGCCATTTCGGCACCATGGTCGGCCAATGTCTTGGCAATCCCCCAGGCGATGCTCTTGTCATTGGCCAGCCCCATGATGAGCCCGCGCTTGCCTTGCATAAGTCCGGTTGACATTCGGTTGTCCCCACCCTGTTTGTTGATGTGACGTGTAGGCGATAGAACCGCTGTCTTCAAGGGAGCGGGTTGGGGGATGGATCATGGACCGAACAGGGATTTTTGCGGGCGAGGACCCGTTTGCGATTGCCAAGGAATGGCTGGCCGAGGCCGAGAAGACGGAACCGAACGATGCCAACGCCATCGCCCTGTCTACGGTGGATCAGGGTGGAATGCCGAATGTGCGGATGGTGCTGCTGAAGGACATCGAGGCGGCGGCATTCGTGTTCTACACCAACTATGGCTCGGCCAAGGGGCAAGAGTTGCAGGCGGCAGGCAAGGCGGCCTTTGTGATGCATCACAAAAGCCTGCGCCGTCAGGTGCGGGCGCGCGGACTGATCACCAGGGAGGAGGGTGTGCAGGCCGACGAATACTATGCCAGCCGCAGCCTTAAATCCCGGCTGGGGGCCTGGGCGTCGGAACAATCGCAACCCTTGTCATCCCGAACGGCGCTGATGGCCGAGGTTGCCAAGGTGACGACCCAGCACGGCACAAACCCCAAACGCCCGCCGTTCTGGGGCGGTTTTCGCCTGGTGCCGCTGGAGGTGGAGTTCTGGGCCGATGGCGCATTCCGCCTGCATGACAGGTTCAAATGGACACGCGCGACCCCTGATCAGACCTGGAAAATCGAGCGGTTGAACCCCTGAAAATGAAACCGCAGGTTGTGCGCGAAAAATGTCAGTTCTGCGCAAGTCAAGCTGAAGCATCTTATCCATCCGTATAGGTTGAGGCCAGAAGCTGCTTCTTCTCTTGCAAGTTCGGTTGGGTCTGGTCCATGTTTTGGTTTGCGAACACCTTTGGAATGCAATCCAGACAATGACAGACGTAGAAGAAATGAACCCGGTCATCACCGGTCGGGTCAAGTGGTTTGACCCTGTCAAGGGTTTTGGCTTTATCGTCGCGGAAGAGACGGGTGGTGACATTCTTCTGCATGCCAATGTTCTGCGGAACTTTGGCCAAAGCTCGATTGCGGACAGTACCGAAATCACCGTGCGGGTGCAGAAAACCACGCGGGGCGTTCAGGCGATGGAGGTTTTGACCGTCGCGGCCCCTGAAACCCCGCAACTGATGTTTTCCGAAGAGGATCAGGCCAACCTTCCCGAAGAAGTGACCGAACTGGCGCTTGAACCGGCGCGGGTGAAATGGTTTGACAAGGACAAGGGCTTTGGTTTTGGCAATGTCTTTGGTCGGCCTGAAGATGTCTTTGTGCATCTCGAGGTGGTGCGCGCGTCAGGGTTTGCCGATCTTCAGGCGGGCGAGGCGGTTTGCCTGCGCATCATCGAGGGCAAGCGTGGCCGGATGGCGGTACAGGTGGTGTCATGGGAAACTTCGGTGCAGCGGTAATTCTGGGCTTGGCCCTGCAGGTTGCGCAGGCTGATGCGATGTGTGCGCCGGGCACGGTTGAACTGCGCAGTGGCAGCGGGCAGGTGATGCGGTTTTCGGTCGAATTGGCCGATGACGCCGGCGAGCGGTCACAGGGCCTGATGAACCGGCCGAAGATGGCAACCTCGGCGGGAATGTTGTTCGCCTATCCTCAGCCGCAGCAGGTCTATTTCTGGATGAAGAACACGCTGATCCCGCTGGATATGGTGTTTGCCGATGCCGAAGGCCAGGTCTTGCGTGTGCATTCCAACGCCAAGCCTTTGGATGAGACCTCGATAAACGGCGGGGCGGGTGTAACCTATGTACTGGAAATCAACGGGGGTCTGGCGGCACGGTTGGGTCTGGGCGCAGGCACCGTGATGCGGTCGGAGGTCATTGACCAGACCAACGCCGCCTGGCCCTGCACCGCCGAGTAGTGGCTTTTCATTCCGCAAAATACCAGTTAGTAAGCTCACAGTCGGGGCGTAGCGCAGTCTGGTAGCGCGACGGTTTTGGGTACCGTAGGTCGGAAGTTCGAATCTTCTCGCCCCGACCATTTGTCGAACTGATGTTATTTGGTCGTGACGGTCCTGTGATCCGGGTTCTTGCCGGTTAGTATCTGAGGGGTGTCGGTCCAGTTGATCAGACGGAACGAGTTCGACGAGTCATTGTGCAAGGCAGACAGGATCGAGCATTTTGACCCTGCCAAATTCAGGACGGACAGCCCATATAGTGTCACAGCCCTTTTGACCCGGTAAAGCCCCGATGATCCGCTTCGACAATTCCTATCTGCGCGACCTGCCCGGTGCCTTTCTGCGGCTGCCGCCCGCCGTCCCGCCTGCACCAAAACTGCTGGTGCAGAATGATGGGCTGGCGGCTGCCTTGGGGCTGGACCTGACCGGTGCAGAGGGCTGGTTATCCGGGGGGGCTTTGCCGGAGGGGGCGGACCCTGCCGCCCTTGCCTATGCCGGGCACCAGTTTGGCGGGTTTTCGCCGCAGTTGGGTGACGGGCGCGCGCATTTGCTGGGGGAATTTCTGGGGCCGGATGGCCGCCGCTGGGACCTCCAGTTGAAGGGATCAGGCCGGACGCCGTTTTCGCGCGGTGGGGATGGCAAGGCCGTGGTGGGGCCGATGCTGCGGGAATATCTGATATCCGAAGCAATGGCGGCGCTGGGCGTGCCCACGACGCGGTCGCTGGCTGTGGTCGCGACGGGTGAGATGATATTGCGGCAGGAGGGTCTGTTGCCGGGTGCCGTGCTGGCGCGGGTGGCGGCAAGCCATATCCGCGTCGGAACCTTTCAGTTCTTTGCGGCAAGGGGACAGATGGAGGAATTGAAGGCGCTGACGGACTATACCATCGCGCGCCACTATCCGGATGCCGTCGGGGCGCTTGGTCTGTTTGATGCGGTTGTCGCGCGTCAAAGCCGGTTGATCGCGCAATGGATGGGGCTGGGCTTTGTCCACGGAGTGATGAACACCGACAACATGGCGCTGTCGGGCGAGACGATCGACTATGGCCCCTGCGCCTTTATGGACGCTTATGCGCCCAGTACGGTGTTTTCGTCGATCGACCGGCAGGGCCGCTATGCCTATGCCAACCAACCCGCCATCATGGCGTGGAACCTGGCGCGTCTGGCCGAGGCTTTGCTGCCGTTCTTTGACCCCGACGAGGCGCGCGCGTTGGCGGTTGCCAATGACCGGCTGGAGGCGATTGCGGGCCGGTATCATCAGGACTGGCTGGCCGAGATGCGCCGCAAACTGGGGCTGGAGGGTGAGGGGCCGGGAGATGAGGCGCTGATCAGCGACTTGATGACGCTGATGCCCGGCCGCGACTGGACGCTGACCTTTCGGCGTGGCTTTGACGGTCTTGGCGATTGGCGCAACCGCTGGCTGGACCGGGCGGGACCGGGGGCAGAGCAGCGGGTTCACGACGCAAACCCCGCCGTCATCCCGCGCAATCACCGCGTCGAGGCGGCGTTGCAAGCGGCGACGTTGGGCGACATGGGGCCGTTTCAGGCGCTGCTTGTTGCCGTGACCGACCCCTATGGCCCGGAGGCCGGACGCGAAGGCTTTGTCTTGCCGCCGCCCGAGGGCCTGACCCCCTATGTGACCTTTTGCGGGACCTGACGGTTGACCCATTGGAAAGCGGGCTGATAGGATCGGTGCGTCAGCATGAAAGGGGGAGCGGGTCATGGCAACACGGTATCTGACATCCAACTATCGCGCGGCGGGGTCATACAATGCGGTGCGGGCCCGTAGCGTCGATGCGGCTGCGGTCTGGGCGCTGCCGGGACGGTTGGACACAAGCCTGACCGGTCTGCGGTACATGATCGGTCATGATCTGGACCAGACGAGCATGTCCTGTGAGTGACAGTTCGGCGATGCAGGTCCGATCGACGAGGTCCGGTTTGACCTGTAACGCCCCGCCCGGTGCCAACCCATGAACCCGCGTTCCGAAATTCATGATCGACTTGCCGCCTCCTTGCGCGGGGCGCGCAAGGCGCGCGGGCTGTCGCTGGACGCCGTGGCCAAGCTGTCCGGCGTCAGCCGGTCGATGGTCAGCCAGATCGAGCGCGGCGAATCTTCACCCACTGTGGCCACGCTATGGAACCTGACCCAGGCGTTGCAGGTGGATTTCGCGGGGTTGCTGGAGGGTCGCCCCGCCCCCGGCATTCAGGTCGTGCGCGCCGAGGCGGCACCTGTGATCGGCGGTCGCGGCCGTGATCTGGTGATCCGCATCCTGTCGCCCGCCGAAGCGGTGGGCGATCATGAGGTTTATGACCTGAGTTTCGGGCCGGGCGGAGCCTTGGTGTCCGACCCGCATTCGCCGGGCTGCCGGGAAAGTCTGACGGTGATATCCGGCCAGATCCGTGTGGTCTCGGGCGAGGAGGAAAGCCGTCTTGGCCCTGGCGACACCGCCCGTTATCCCGCCGACCGGCCGCATGAAATTCACGCCGAAGGTGGGCCGACGCGGGCGATACTGATCGTGCAGGATAGCTGAGGCATTGGGGGGCTGGCCCCCCAAACCCCTCAGGATATTTAGATCAGAATGAACGGGAATCCAGGATGACGGATAGATTTCCGCTAAGTTGACAGGTTCGGGCGGCGGTGGTAATTCCACCAAAACGGAGGATGTTCTGCTATGACGGACAGTTTCGACACCCATCTGAGGGAGGTTCTGCGCGGCATCGAGGCCGAGGGCCTGATGAAGCGGGAACGGCAGATCACAAGCGCGCAAGGCGTGTATGTCACGGTCGGCGGTCGTCGAATGGTCAACCTTTGTGCCAACAATTACCTTGGCTTGGCTGATGATCCGAGGCTGGTTGCGGCGGCGGAAGGGGCGATGCGGGACCACGGGTTTGGCGTGGCATCGGTCCGGTTCATTTGCGGGACGCAGGATATTCACGGGGCATTGGAGGCGCGGCTGGCGACGTTTCTGGGCATGGAGGCAGCGATCCTGTTCGGGTCGTGTTTTGATGCCAATGGTGGGTTGTTCGAGCCGCTGCTCGGGCCAGAAGATGCGGTGATTTCGGACAGTCTGAACCATGCCTCGATCATCGACGGCATTCGGCTGTGCAAGGCGCGGCGCTATCGATATGCCAATTCCGATATGGTGGATCTGGAGGCGCAGTTGCGGCAGGCCCGCGCGGACGGGGCGCGGTTCATTCTGGTGGCGACGGATGGTGTGTTCTCGATGGACGGGTATCTGGCGCCTTTGGGGCAGATCAGGGCATTGGCGGATCAGTTTGGCGCCTGGGTGATGGTGGATGATTGCCATGCGACGGGGTTCATGGGGCCGCAGGGGCGAGGGACGCCAGATTTGGCGGGGATCAAGGTCGATATCCTGACGGGGACCTTGGGCAAGGCTTTGGGCGGAGCGTTGGGGGGGTATGTTGCAGCCTCGGGCCCTGTGGTGGACCTGTTGCGGCAACGGGCGCGGCCCTATCTGT
>JBBQGU010000158.1:0-8887 GCA_038323315.1 Rhodobacterales bacterium
ATTTTGCCCTGCATCGCCGTGTCGGTGGGCGGGATGCCCAAGAAGAAGATCCGCAACCCCTCACGCCCAAGTTCCAACGCCATCATCCGCGTCAGCATCTGCAGACCGGCCTTGGTCGTGCAATAGGCTGTCCACCCCTCCATCGCCGTGGTGGCGGCTCCGGTGCCTGCATTCAGCACCGTCCCTTTGGCAGCCCGCAGCAGGGGCAGGGCGGCCACGGTCATCCGGTGCACGCCCATCACATTGACGGCAAACGCAGGTGCCAGATCGTCGGTGACAATCTCGGCCAACAGTCCTATCGGGTTGATAACGCCTGCATTGTTCACCAGCACGTCCAACCGACCCGACTCGGCGGTGATCCGCGCAATCGCGGCATCCACGTCGCTTTGCGAGGTCACGTCCAGTTCCAATTGCGTCACGCCATCGGGCAAGGCTTCCGCTGACTCGATCGGATAGACCCCGGCATAGATGCGCGCACCTTTGGCGTACAGGATGCGCACCAATTCGGCACCAATGCCCTTTCCGGCGCCCGTCACCAACACGGTGCGGCCTGTCAGATCGGGGACGGGAACGGGGGCGAGATTGAACATTGTGATTGACCCTTGGTTGTGGCTGACGTTAATTGGTCTGACCAATTGTCGAAATAACGCGGACGACACGGCCTGTCAAAGCCATATGCCGAATACCCGCGAAAGGGGAGCCATGACGAAAATCGCGCGCATTGAACCGATCCCGATCGAATACGCCGATCCGAACGACTTTGGCACCATCCGCCGCACGGTCCTGGTCCGGGTTGAAACCACCGATGGCGTCGTCGGGTGGGGCGAAGCCATCGCCATGTGGCCCGAAGCGTGCAAGGCCGTGGCGACCGTCATCAGCGAGGGTTTTCTGCCGCTGTTGCAGGGCCATCTGGCCGAGGATATCGACGGTGCCTGGGTCAAGATGCGGCGACATGTGTTCTGGTATGGTGAGGGCGGCATTGCCTCTATGGCGATTTCCGGCATCGACATGGCACTATGGGATATTCGCGGCAAGGTCGCGGATAAGCCCTTGTACGCGCTGCTGGGCGGCTTGAAACGGGACCGCCTGCTCGCCAACGCCTCGGCCCATGTCAACAAAAAGGGCGAGGCGGCCTGTGTCGCCGAGGTCGAGGGTTTCTTTGCCGCCGGGTTCCGGTCGACCAAGCTGGGTTTCGCCAAAAAGGGCGAGAGCAATATCGGCGGCGACCCCGATACCGATGTGTCATTTATCCGGTCCCTGCGCACCGCTTTGGGCGATGACGCGGGCATTCTGGTCGACATTGGCAACGGTGTCCGCTGGGATGTCGACACCGCGATTTCCGTCGCCAACCGCATGCACGACCTCGGCATCGGCTGGTATGAGGAACCCCTTTATCCCACCGACGACGCCGGTTACCGCAAGCTGCGCGCAAACACCAAGGCCCGCCTGGCCTCGGGCGAGCGTGAGTTTACCGAAGCGGGCTATCGCCGTCAGATGGAATTCATTCAGGCGATCGAGGTTTACGGCGTCGATCCGGCACGAGTCGAGGGCATCACCGGCTTTATCAAGGTCGACGCTTTGTGCACCCAATACGGCAAGACCATCAACGCCCATGCCTGGTCCACCGCCATCACCACGGCGGCGTCGTTGCATCTGTCGCTCGCCTCGCCCAATTCGGAAGTGTTTGAATTCAAACCCTTTCCGGTGGTGGTACAGGATGAGATTGTGGCCGAAAAGCTGTGGCACAAGGATGGCTGGGCCTATCCGATCCACGGGCCGGGTCTGGGGATAGATGTGCAAGAGGCGGTCGTGCGTCGGCTGGCCATGGCATGAGAGTCGTCGTCACCGACTACACCTTTCCGTCGCTGGATCAGGAGCGGGCCGCTGCCGGGACCGACTTCGCCGCCTTCCAATGCCGCACTGCCGAGGAAGTCACCGTCGCCGTCACCGGGGCCGACGTGGTCGTGGTGCAATTCGCCCCCTTCGGCCCCGCCGCCGCTGCCGCGATGACGCCGGGCGGGACCGTGATCCGCTACGGTGTCGGCTACAACAATATCGATCTGGATGCCGCCGCTGCCCATGGCCTGCAGGTCGGCTATGTCCCCGACTATTGCGCGGATGAGGTGGCCGATCACACCGCCGCTGCGGCCCTGACGATGCTGCGCAAACTGCCAATGCTCGACGCCTCGGTCCGGGCCGGTGAATGGGCGGCGGTCAAGGTTGCCAAGCCGATGAAACCGCTGAATAAAACCGTCTTCGGCTTCTTCGGCCTTGGCCAGATCGGCCGGGCGGTTCTGACTCGGCTAAGGGGGTTCGGCTTCCACTTCCTCGCCACTGATCCCGGCCTGTCCGCTGATGTTGCCACCGAACTGGGCGTCGAACTGGTCGATCTGGACACCTTACTGCGACGGTCCGACATCATCACCCTGCACGCACCCGCCACCGCCATCACCACCAGTTATTTCAACGCCGCACGGCTGGCCACGATGCAACCCCATGCCGTGCTCGTCAATTCCGCCCGTGGCCAACTGATCGTGGAACAAGACCTCGCCGACGCCCTGACCCGAGGTATCATCGCCGGGGCCGCCCTCGATGTCTTTCATGTCGAGCCTTTGCCCGCCGACAACCCCCTGCGCCACGCCCCCAACCTGCTGCTGACCCCCCATGCCGCGTGGTTTTCCGACGTCGCGATCCACCGACTTCAGGAACTGGTTGCCGAGGATATCGCGCGGGCCTTGCGCGGTCAGCCCCCCCGCAAACCCGTGCCGCGCTAAATGGCAAAGTCTGTCCAGATCGAACGCGACATCAGCACCACCAGGGAGTCAGTGCCCGAAATGGTCGTCCGCCGCATCCTGGATCTGGTCAAAACGGGCGTGCTGAAGGCAGGCGACGCTCTGCCGCCCGAACGAGATCTGGCAGCGTCGTGGAACGTCTCGCGGCCCTCGGTACGCGAGGCGATGCGCGGGCTGGCGGTGCTGGGCGTGGTCAAAACCCGGCAGGGCGGCGGTGCCTATATCTCGGACCTTGGGCCGGAAAGCCTGCTGGGCCCGCTGCATTTCTACCTGTCGCTGGAACAGATGAACATCCGCGAGCTGTACGACGCCCGCTCTCTGATCGAAAGCGATGTGGCCAGGCTGGCTGCCGTCAACATATCCGACGCTGACTTGGCCCGGCTGGAGGCGCTGTGGCTCGCCCAAGCCGACACGTTGACCGACCCGCTGCTGTTCCGCCTGTCCGACTTTGCCTTTCACGAAATGATCTGGATTGGCGCCGGCAATGCCTTTCTGAAGCGCATCGGCGAAAGCCTGAACATTCTGGGGTTGGAGTTTCGCAAGCGCGCCTCGGAACTGCCCGGCGTTCTGGAACACTCCCTGCGCGATCACCGCCTGTTGCTGGATGCCCTGACCGCCCGCGATCCCAACCGCGCCGCGCAGGCCGCACTGTCACATATGCAGAACGTCTATCAATCCACGATTTCCCAAGGCTGACCAACCGCCCCACGCGCGCCCAAATTCACAAGCCTTTGATAAGCCACGGTAACCGGCCCCACGATCGCATCGGCAACCTCGGGCGAGAATATCTGGCGCAGCGCCAGAATGGCCCGCACCTTGCCCTCGACCGACACCGCGCTGTCCGACGCAGCCCGCAATGCGGCGGCCAATGGGTCGCGCACGTCGATCACTTGCCCCGCCTCATCCACCCCACCGACATAGCGCATCCATGCCGCCACGGCCAGGCTCAGCCCCGGCCCCTTGCCCGCCATCAGCGTCCCCAAAATCCGCTGCGGCAGTTTCTGGCTGCCGTCCGTCGCGATCTGCCAGGTCCGATGCCGGATCGCCGGGTTCCGATAGCGTTGCATCAGGGCATCAGCGTAAGCCACCAGATCAACCCCTTCGGGTGCCTGCAAAACCGGGATGATCTCCCGCGCCCACAACTGCCGCACAAATCCGGCAAAGTCCGGGTCGGCGACGGTTTCGGCAATCGTCTCATACCCCGCAAGATAGCCCAGATAGGCCAGCGCGGAATGCGTGCCGTTCAACATCCGCAGCTTCATCAGCTCGAACGGGGCCACATCCTGCACCATCTGCACCCCGACCGCCGCCAGATCAGGCCGCGCGCCGTCGACAAAGTCATCCTCGACCACCCATTGCCGGAACGGCTCGTGGATCACCGGTGCAGCGTCGAACACCCCGGTCGCTGCGCTGACCCGCGCCAGATCCTCGACCTTGGTCGCAGGCACGATCCGGTCCACCATCGTCGCCGGAAAGCGCCCCTCGCGCGCGATCCACTCGGCCAAGGCCGGATCGATTCGCGCTGCCATCGCCAGCACAACCCTCCGCACCACCGCGCCGTTATGCGGCAGGTTATCACAGCTCAGCACGGTAAATGGCCGAACCCCCGCCCTCCGCCGCGCCTGCAACGCCCGCACCAGAAAGCCGACGGCACTTTGCGGTAGCACGTCGACAAGATCATGCTGGATGGAAAGATCGTTCAAATTCAACGACCCATCGGCCGGATTGTGGCCATACCCCTTTTCGGTCACCGTCAGCGACACGATCCGCACCCCGGGGTCCGCCATCGCCGCCACCAGCGCCGCCGGGTCCTGCCGCGCCACCAGCACGCCTTGCAAAACCTCGATCACCTGAGCCGTATCGCCGCCTGATCCCGCCTGCAGCGCGGTATAGGCAAAGCCCTGCGGTGCCAGATCGTCATGCATGCGCGGGCTTTGCAGGCTGGCCGCCAGAATGCCCCAATCGCCACCCGACAATGCCATCGCCTCTGCCACATAGATCGCGCCATGCGCGCGGAAAAACGCGCCAAGACCCAGATGCACGATCCCGACGCCCGGTCGCGCGCCGTCACGCCTGATAAGTCTCGGCAGATTGTCAGGCACAGCGCTCTCCTCTCAAGTCCGCCGAACTGCCTCGGTCATCGGGATCATGTCAACGGCCTGATGACTTTTCTGCCGTCCCGACATCCGCATCGTACCCTTGATCGGCACTACATCAGAATAATCCCGGCCATATGCCACCACGACGTGATCCGTGCCTGAATCCATGTCATTGGTCGGGTCAAATTCGATCCACCCCATATCCGGCCCCGCCCAGGCCCGCACCCAGGCGTGCATGGCATCCGCCCCCTCCAGCCGGGGCTTGCCGGGCGGCGGCAGGGTGCGCAAAAACCCGCTGACATAGCCCGCAGGAATACCGACACCCCGCAGACAGGCGATCATGATATGCGAGAAATCCTGACACACCCCCCGCCGCTTCGCAAAAGCCTCGGCTGCGGACGTGTCGACCGTGGTGGCCTTGCTGTCGAACTTCATCCGCCGATGCAGCGCCCGGCCCACCGCCCGGATCACCATGGCCGCCGTCATCCCCGGCTGGACCAAGCCGGCGGCAAATGCGGTCATGTCGGCATCCATCGGCACTCGGGTCGAGGCGGATATGAAATGCAACGGCGACCTCGGCGCCATGTCCCGCGTCCGCCACAGCAATCCTGCCAGATCCGGCATCGGCACCGACAGCGCGGGCGAGGGGATTTGCGCCGCCCGCTCGATCGTCGCCTTCAACATCACCGTCATCGACTTGTGCGGGCCGCGAAAGCTGAACTCGGCCACATGGTTGGCAAAGAAATCCATCCGTTCCAGCCATTCCTCGCCGGCGGGATCGATGGTCAGCCCCGCCGAAATCACCCGCTGCACACCGGGCAAGTTCAGCGGCCGCAGGCAGACGACATGCCGCCCGCCGACCGCCGCGTTGGCATAGTCATAGGTAATGCGCAGCGTGATGTCGTAGATCACCGAAGGTCATCCCCTACAGAATGAAGGTCGCGTTCAGCACGGTGGACAGGTCGAGTATCTGCCAATGCGCCTTCATCAGGGCCGGCGTGTCCAACGTGTAAACCGTATGCGCCTTGAACGCATCCTGCAACGCCGCAACCTTGCGTTCAAACCTGCGGGTCTGATCCTCGGGCCTAGTGCCGTACAAAACCTCGACCCATTTCCCCATGATGCCCAGATGAAACCGCACCGACCGAGGGTTGGAGGGGTCCAGTGCCAACAGGTCGACCACATTCTCGCGGTTCGTCAGCACGGCATAGCGCTGACGGTGGATCATGATGCTGTCGCCGACCTCGATCGCCAGATCGAGGCCGCCATCCGGCGATTTGGGGTCAGCGACAGCGGCCAGCAGATCGGTCATCATCGCCGCCCGTTCCATCGAACGGCCAATGGTCAGAAACTGCCAACCCGCCGCCCGGTACATGTTTTCGTGCACTAAACCTGAAAAACCCGCAATCTTCCGCAGCATCACGCTCATGACCAAAGCAGCATCACTGCCCGGTTCGGCCTTTAACGCGATGCGGTTCATGGATGTCTCCATATCCTTCAAGGCAGCCCAGCCGTCCACGCTGAACCGGTCCCTGATCTGGCTGGCGCTATAGACAGCCGACCCCAAAGTCTCGACCAGCCCCGTTGGAAATGCCTCGGTCGCGTCGATCTGATAGGCTTTCAATCGCTGCCGTACCACGTCCAGCAAGGGCTCTGACGCCGCCTTAACCAAGCGGCTGTTATAGGCGCGGACCAGTCGCAGCAGCCCCTCGGTCCGCTCGATATAACGGCCCAGCCAGAACAGATTGTCGGCGGCGCGGCTGGGCAGGGGTCCGGGCTGCACCCGCACGAACGGTGTACTGCGCGCAGTCAGCATCGTCACCGGCTCGACCGGCTTGTCCCCGACGATCCAGACATCGGCGACCGATCCGCCGTTCCGCATCGAAATCGCCGTGGTGTCGGGGCTGGACCCGATGCGGGCAAATCCGCCGGGCATCACCTGCCACCCTTCAGAGGTCCGTGCCAGAAACACCCGCAGGGTCATGGGCCGGGGCACCAACGCATCGCCCTTATAAACTGGAGTCGTCGACAGCGTCACCAACTCCTTGCCCACCAGATCGCCGGCATTGTCGGTCAGCCAGTCATGCAGATCGGCGTCATTCGCCCCCCGCAATTCACCCCCGATCGCATGGACTGCGCCAGACTCAAACGGCATTCGTGTGGCCATGGCCGGGCCGATCATCATCCGCTTGGCATGGGCGCGCACATGGGCCAGTTCGGCGTTTTGCCCGCACCACCATGTCGCCACGTTCGGCATCAACAGCGGTTTGCCCATCAACACCCGGCAAATCTTGGGCAAGAATGCCATCAGCGCCTGCGTTTCCAACACGCCAACGCCCAAGGCGTTCACCATGGTGACACGCCCTTGCCGCAGCACCGACATCAGACCCGGCGTGCCAAGCTGGCTATCCTCGCGCAGTTCCAACGGGTCGGACCAAACGCCATCCATCCGCCGCCACAGCACATCCACCGGCGCCAAGCCCCGCACGGTACGCACCTGCAACCGCCCGTCCTGCACGATCAGATCGCCGCCTTCCAACAGGGTCAGCCCCAGATAGCGCGCGATATAGGCCTGTTCGTAATAGGTGTCGGTCAACGGCCCCGGCGTCAATATCCCCAACCTTGACGCAGGATCGATCCGCATCTGGTCCAACGCATCGCGAAACGACCGAAAGAACCCGGCCAGACGATGGACATTGGCATCCCGGTACAGGTCCGGAAAGACCCGCGATGCCGCCACCCGGTTTTCCAACGCAAAGCCGGCCCCGGACGGCGCATCCGTTCGGTCCGACAACACCCACCAGCCGCCATCGGGGCCGCGCCCGATCTCGAACGCCAGAAAATGCAGGAAGTGGCCCGACCGCGGCGTCACCCCGACCATCGGGCGCAGCCATTCGGGGTTCTGCGCGATCAAGCTGGCGGGCAAATGGCCGTCGCTGACCAACCGGTTCGCGCCGTACAGATCGGCGACCACCGCCTCCATCAGATCGGCGCGTTGGATCAGCCCGGCCTCGATATGCCGCCATTCGGTATCGGGCAGGATAACCGGCACCGGGCTGAACGGCCAATCGCGCCCGGCCCCGGTCTTGTCGCCGTATTTGCGGAAAAATACACCGCTGTCTGCAAGATGCCGCTCGCCCCGCGCAAAGGCGGCACTGACCTCGACCGGGGTCAGCGCCGACATATGGGTGATGAACCTGCGCCATGCCGGTCGCATTGCGCCACTGGCATCGGCCAGTTCATCCGGCACACCGGGCAAGGGCCGATACCGCGCAAACAACTGCGTATCGACAGGCTTTGGTTTGACCTTGGGTGGCATCAGATATGGGCGGCGCGACGCAGGTCAAGGGTCATCGGAAACTCGGGATGCGGGGTTTCGGCTTGGGGTTCATAGGTTCCCGCAGTATGACCCCGCGCCTCGAACCGGCCAAGCCGCCGCGCTTCGGCCTCGTTGCTGTTGACCGGAAACGTGTCATAACTGCGCCCCCCCGGATGCTTGACATGATAGGTACAGCCGCCCAAAGCCCGGCCCGTCCAGGTATCATAGATGTCAAAGGTCAGCGGCGCGTTAATCTGCAAAACCGGGTGCAAGGCCAGCGGCGGTTGCCACGCCTTGTACCGCACCCCGGCCACGCAAACCCCGGCCACTTCCGTGGCCTGCAACGGCACCCTCCGTCGGTTGCACGTCACCGCATACCGCCCCGGATCGCCGCCCGTCAGCTTGACCTGCAAGCGTTCCACCGAGCTGTCGGTATAGCGCACCGTCCCGCCGATCGCCCCGGTCTCGCCCATGACATGCCAAGGCTCCAACGCCTGCCGCAATTCCAGCGTGACGCCTTCATACGTCACCTCGCCGCAGAACGGAAAGCGGAACTCGGCCTGCGCCGTAAACCAGTCGGGGTTCAGGTCAAAGCCGTGCTGCCGCAAATCGGCAAGCACCTCCAGAAAATCCGCCCACACAAAATGCGGCAGCATGAAGCGGTCGGCCAAAGTGGT
>JBBQGU010000159.1:0-8783 GCA_038323315.1 Rhodobacterales bacterium
CCTTTTCAAAGGCAATCTCGGGAATCGTTTCACCCAGGAATTGCTGGTGGTCGAGGGAAACGGGGGTGATGATGGACAGTTTCGGGGTCATCACGTTGGTGGCGTCAAGGCGGCCGCCAAGGCCAACCTCCAGCAAGGTCCAGTCGGCGGGCGTTCGGGTGAAAGCCAGGAAGGCGGCGGCAGTGGTGATCTCGAAAAAGGTGATGGCGTCGGGGCCGTTGGCTGCGACGCATTCGTCGAGGATCGCGGTCAGGGCGGGTTCGGTGATCAGGATGCCCGCGAGGCGGATGCGTTCGTGGAACCGGGCAAGGTGGGGGGAGGTGTAGGCGTGGACTTTTGCGCCGGTATGTTCAAGTCCGGCGCGCAGCATGGCCTGGGTCGAGCCTTTGCCATTGGTGCCCGCGATGTGGATCACGGGGGGCAGATGCTGTTCGGGGTGGCCAAGGATGGCCAGCAGACGGTGCATGCGGTCCAGGGTCAGGTCGATGACCTTGGGGTGCAGCGTCATCATCCGTTCCAGAACGGCGTCGGAACCATATTGGGGCGCGGTCATTTTTTGGCGGGTGCCGGTGCAGGTGGCGGTGCAGGTGCCGGGGCGGGCGGCGGGGCGGGCAGGTCGCCTTTGATCGCCGGGGTCTGGTGGGTCAGCATGCGCAGGATCGTGGCAAGCTCGTCCTTCAACGCCTTGCGGTGGGTGACGCGGTCCAGCATGCCGTGGTCCAGCAGGTATTCGGCGCGCTGGAAGCCTTCGGGCAATTTCTCGCGGATGGTTTGTTCGATGACGCGGGGACCGGCAAAGCAGATCAGGGCGTTCGGCTCGGCGATCTGAACGTCGCCCAGCATGGCATAGCTGGCGGTGACGCCGCCGGTGGTGGGATGGGTCAGGACGACGATCTAGGGCAGCCGCGCCTCTTTGACCATCTGGACGGCGACGGTGGTGCGGGGCATCTGCATCAGCGACAGGATGCCTTCCTGCATACGGGCGCCGCCGGCGGCGGTAAAGACGATTAAGGGGCGTTTGTGTTTGACTGCCGTCTGGGCGGCGGCGATCATGGCGTTGCCGACATACATCCCCATCGACCCCGCCATGAAGGAAAAGTCCTGACCGACGGCGACGACGGGGGTGCGCAGAATTTCGCCTTGGGCCACCAGCATCGCCTCTTTCTCGCCGGTGGCCTTCTGGGCGGCTTTCAGGCGGTCGGGGTATTTCTTTTGATCGCGGAAATGCAGGGGGTCGGCGGCGACGTCGGGGACCTTGACCTCGGTGAAGATGCCGCCGTCGAACAGGGCGGTAAAGCGGTCGCGCGGGGCGATCGCCATGTGGTGATCGCAGGAGGTGCAGACGTTCAGGTTGTCCTTCAGCTCGCGGTGAAACAGCATGGTGCCGCATTCGGGGCATTTGGACCACAGGTTGTCAGGCACCTCGCGCCGCGAAAACAGCGAGTTGATCGTGGGGCGGACGTAGTTGGAGATCCAGTTCATCGGGCGGGCCTTCCGGTCGATTTGGTTGGGTGTGAGATAGTCTGGCCAGCGGCGAAATGCAATCGGGGCTTGGGGGGCGGTGAGATGGCGCAGGGGTCACGGATATCTCGGCAGCGACCGGCCACGCCGGTGAGCCATTGGGGTGGGGCGATCTGTCTGGTGGTCTTACGGGCGCTGATTGCGGCGATGACCATGTGGTCGGGGCGGTCGCGGGTGGTGGGTCTTTGACGTCCATATGCTAATGATCTGAGCGGTGGGTCCGTTGACCGAAATCCGGTCGACTGGCACATCGCGACTGCAAGGCGATCAGCGGCGGAGGGTCAGTCTGGCGATCAGCCAGCCGACCAGCAGGGCGATGCCGTCGATGGTGAGGTAGAGGAGCATGGTCGTGGTCTGATCCGGTTTCAAGGTGATCTGATACAAGGTCAGGCCGCCCAGATTACCCGCGATGCCGACCAGCAGGATGGCCGAGATGTTGTTGGTGAAATGCAGCGCCACGGCCGCGCCCAGATTGCCGGTGCGGGCGGTCAGGTCTGCCGCGACAAGGCCGAAACCGGCGGCCCACAGCATCGTCAGGCCGGTGACGAGGGGCGGGTTGCCGGGGACGTAATGAGCGAGGCCGAACAGCAGCGAGGGGACGCCCAGCCAGACCCAGCGGGCAGCAAAGCGCGCGGCGAGTTGTTGTTGCAGGTAACCGCGAAAGATCAACTCCTCGGTCGCAGTCTGGATCAGCAGGCCCAGAAGGGCGGCGGGCAGCCATGGCAGTTGTTGGACCAATGTGAGGTTCTGGCGGACATTCTCGCCCTGCAAGGACAGCGGCAGCATCACAAGCCACAAGGCCATCAGCGGCAGGGCGACCCGCACGAAATTGCTGCAGGCGGGCCCCAGCGGACCGGTCAGGGACAGCGGGCCGCGCCGCATCAGAACCAGCACTGCCAGTATCAGGCCCAGCGCCTGCGGCAGGAACGAATACAACAGGCCCAACACGCCGACGGGCGTGTTGCTGTCCAAAACCCGGTCGATATTGGCCCGCAGATCGGTGTTGCCGATCACAATCGCCATCGGCACGACGAACAGCAAGACCAGCACCATCGCAAAGATCGCCCACAAGATGAGGCCGAGGAGGGTACGCCAAAGCTCGGCGCGCGGGCGGGCGGCGGCGATGTAGGGGTTCATGGCTTGATAGGGTGTTTGAATGGGGGGCATGGGACCTCGGGTTTCGCGGGTCAGGCTAACGGGGCGGACGGACTGGCGCAATTGCCATAGCGCGGGGTGGTTGTAGCGAGATCAAGGGTTTTGGCCTTGCCAAGTCGGGTCGCGCGGGTGACTTTGGCGCGCCCGGCAGTAGAAGGCCTGATATGTCCATGTTTGCCATGACTGCCCGCGCGTGGGTGTGGAGAGTGCTGGCGATCCTCGCGCTGGGTTCGTGCGATGTCGCGAGTGGCATGACCCCGCAGGTCACGGTTCTGGGTGGGGAGATCACCGTCAGGGCACCGCAGTTTTACTGTGTCAGCGAAGGCGCGTCGCGCAGTGGCGATGATACCACCGTGGTGCTGATCGGGCGCTGCACCGAGGCGGGCCAGGTTGCGGCGGCGCTGGTGACGGTGACGATCGGACGCTTTGCCTCGGGCGGGGTGATGCTGGCCGGGGCGGAGTCACTGCGGGCCTTCCTGCGGTCGTCCGCCGGTCGCAGGGCCCTGTCGCGCAGCGGTCGGGCGGGGGATGTGGCGGTGCTGCAGTCAGGCGTGGTCGATGGCACGCTGCTGCTGCATCTGAATGACCGGGTGGCCGGTCAGTATTGGCGGGCGATCATCGGCATCCGGGGGCGGCTGGTCACGGTTTCGGCCACGGGTGCCGAAGGCGCACCGCTGACACCGGAAGATGGCCAGCGGCTGGTCCGGCAGACCGTGGCTGCGCTGATCACGGCAAACCCGGCAACGCCGCCGCAATAGCATGCGAATTTGCGGCGGTCAGGGGCCAAGGGGGTGGAGTCTTTACCTTTTTGGCGCAATAAGCGGCATAGTTTCCGGGTTGGCGACAATAGGTGCGGGTCAGATGGCGGGGCGGTTGGCGGCGTTTTGGGACAGGGTCCTGTTCCGGCGGTCTTTGCAGCGCTGGACGCAAAAATCGCAGGCAGTCGGCCGGGCGGACCTTGCCACGTTGCGCCTGTGGCGTGGCCGGGCGCGGGCGCTGCGGCGCAATCTGGATATCGTCATCCATGAGGCCGAGCATCGTCTGGCGTTGCCGGTGATCGGGTCCAACGTGATCCGCAAGCCGATGGGCACGGATTGGTGGTGGCGGCCCTTTCCGTGGAAGGGGCCCTTGCCGGTGCCGGGCCTGGCCGAGGTGCCCGGCAAGGCCAAGATCGGCGAGGGTGCGACGTTGTTTCACGACTGCCGCAGGTCGGAACTGACCTTGCGCCAGATCCGCAACACCCGCGAATCCGACATCGCGCCGTTTGGGTTGCGCATGGATGTGTTCCGCTTTGACGGGTCGTTCCTGTCGCTGGTGCTGGACCTGCCCGAGGAGGCGGCGCGCGGGTTGAAGCAACGCCACCTGATCCGGCTGGATATCATCGTCGAGATGGAGAAGCCGCTGGAAATCTTTGCCCGGCTGAACATCAAGCACGGTCCGAATGTCGAACAGATCGTGCGGGAATTGCCGCTGAACGAGGCCGAGGTGATGGTGGAGTTCGATCTGGCCTATTCCAAGATGAACGAAAAGCGGGTGGAGCGGCTGTGGGTCGACCTGATCTTCGAGGGCCCCGAGATGAACCAGGTGATCCTGCGCGACGTGACCTTTTCCCGCCGCCCCAGAGCAGAGTTGTGAGAGCGACATGAGCAAGATCAGTCTGACGCAAACCCGGATCCGGGGCGGGGTTTGGGAAGGGGTTTTGGCCGGAGATTCCGAGGCCCCGTCGCTGGAGGTGGTCCTGCTGGAGGCCGTTTTGCCGGGGTTGACGGTCGTGCCGGTGCCGGAGCGGCCGGGCGACTGGTTGGTGCGGGCCGCCATCCCCGCCGAGGCGCTGAGCGAGGGGGTGCAGACTTTTGTCATCCGCGACAAGGCCACTGGCGAGCGTTTGGCGCATTTCACCATCATAACCGGCGTCGCGATGGAGGACGACCTGCGCGCCGAGGTCGACCTGTTGCGCGCCGAGTTGGATATGCTGAAGCGCGCCTTCCGCAGACACTGTGTCGAGACGATGGGCTAGCGCGCTGGACCGAGGTTGCCTTGGGGGTTTCACACCCCCAAGGCAACTTTGCCCTTGGGCAAAGTTGCCGCCCCCGTGGAGTATTTGGGTCAGTGTGAATGGGAGGAATTTCAGGCAAGGTTCAGGGATCTGGCAGGCGGTAAGGGGGGGCCGGGAATTGCGTGATTGGAATATGTCGCGGGGCCAGGAGGGTTGGCTTTGGGAAAACCCTTTTCCCTGTTGCGGATTTTGGGGGTTTGTACTGCGGCGCGCTGTTTCCCGGCCTGAAACGATCCTTCACAATACCCTGACCTTGTCGCGGTCATGCCGCGTTCTTGCCGTTTTCCGGGATCAATACGGGGTGATCAAGCCATATGGCTGTTCCGGGGAAAACAATGGATCGTCTGACGGAAATGGAAGCCTTTGCCACGGTGGTGGACCAGGGCGGCTTTACGGATGCAGCCAAGAAGATGGGCATCTCGAAATCTGCGGTGTCAAAGCATGTCTCGGCTTTGGAGGCGCGTCTGGGGGCGCGGCTGTTGAACCGCACCACGCGGCGGGTGTCACCGACCGAGATTGGCCTTGCCTATTATGACCGGGCACGTCGGGTGTTGAATGATGCGGGTGAGGCGGATGCGCTGGTCACCTCGATGCAGTCGGCGCCGTCGGGGTTGTTGCGGATTTCGGTGGCGACCGACTTTGGCGTCAACCTGCTGTCGCCGATCCTGGGGGATTTCCTGCTGGAATATCCCGATATCACCGTCAACATGGTGCTGAACAACCGCTATGTCGAGTTGATCAGCGAAGGCTTCGACATGGCGATCCGGGTGGGGGAGTTGGAGGACAGCAGCCTGCGCGCCCGCAAGTTGACCGACACCGCCAAGCGGATGATCGGCGCGCCGTCGTATTTCCAGCGCTATGGCCGGCCGATGAAGATCGACGATCTGAACGACCACAAGCTGTTGCATTATTCCAACCAGGCCAACGGCAATGTGTGGAAGGTCATCGCACCTTCGGGCGAAAAGCGGCAGGTCAGGACGGCGGGCTGGTTGACGGTGAATGACGGGCAATCCTTGCTGAACGCTGCGGTGTCGGGGCTGGGAATCGCCTATCTGCCCTCGTTCCTGTATGCCGATGCGATGAAGCAGGGGCTGGTCGAGGAGGCTATTGCGGGACTGCCGGTCGAGGTTCAGGGCATCTATGCCGTGTATCCGCCGGGGCGGTTCACCCAGCCCAAGGTGCGGGCGTTCATCGACTTTCTGGCGCGGCGTTACATGGACAAGGGGCCGGACAACTGGTGATCTCGGGGTCGCGTTGACCGTTCAGGGATTGGCGGCGGGGGTCGAGGTGAGCATCACTTCGACCCTTCGGTTTTCGCTGCGGCCTTCGGGCGTCTGGTTGGTGGCGCGGGGTGACAGATAGCCCGCACCTTGGGCGTCGATCTGGGCGGCGGGGGCGTCGTAACGCTGGATCAACCAGGCCCGGACGGCAGCGGCGCGTTGTTTCGACAGGGCAGTGTTGGCCGATAGCGAGCCTGTGGCGTCGGTATGGCCGACAAGCGTCACGCGCATCGTGGGATTGGCTTTCAGCCAGTCGGACAGGGCGGACAGGCTTGGGTAATCCTGATCCAGCAGCGCCGCCTTGCCCGAAGCAAAGATCAGGTCATCCAGCGCCACAGAGCCGGTGGTCATCAACACTTGGTCAAAGTCGCCTTGCGGGGCCGCCGGCAGTGGGGGTTCGGCGGTGGATTGGTTGGCTGCCGGGGTGGTCACGTTCGGGGCAGCAATTTCGGGGATAGCAGTTTCGGGGACAGCAATTTCGGGGGCGCTCGTTTCTGGGGTGGAGACGGTGGGTTGAAGGGTCGGGGTGGCAGAGGTGCTGCCAGAGGGACTGACAGAGGGGCTGACAGAGGGGCTGACAGCGGTGATCTGGATGAAGCCCTGATCGGCGGTGCGGCTGACCAGCAGGCTGACGGCATCTCCGGCGGGTTTCATGGCGGCGAGGTAGTAGAAATCGCCAAGGTCGACATGCATTTGCGGTTCGGGCAGCACGTCGATGGCAAAGCGGAAGTCGAATCCGCCGCAGGCCGTGGTGGGGCAGGTGAAGATCACCAGATAGCCTTGGGCCAAAAGCTGGTCAGTCAAGGGTTGCAGCAAGGCCAGGGTGTTGGCTGTGCTGCCGTCCAGACGCCAGGCGCGTTGGTCAAGGGTGCCGGTCACGATCTGGGTCGGGACCTGCGTGCCGTCAAAGGCGGCGATGGGCAGGGCGTAGCGGGCAGGCGCATCGGTGCGGGTGCCGATCAGGATGGCACCTGACGGCAGGGTCAAAGGCTCGGCCGTCGTGCTGCCTGGCATCAGCAGGATCAGGGGAACTGCGAGGAGGAGGCGGTTGGTCACGGGTGCGGCCTATTCCGGCTCTGGTTGGCGATAGTGGTAGCGGGTCAGGATTTTCATCCCGAGGCGTTCATACAAGGCGCGGGCGGCAAGGTTCGCCTCGGTCACCACAAGGGCGAGGTTAGCAGCGCCTTGAGCCGCTGCCCAGTGCGCGGCGGCGGCGATCAGGTTTTGCGCGGAACCCTGCCTGCGGTGGGAGGGGGCGACCTCGAGGGCGTGGAGTATGGCGAGACTGTTGTGGATCGCCACATAGGCGACGCCGACGGAGCGGTCGCCTTTGCGGGCCAGAAGGGCGGTTTTTGGGGGTGCGGCGCGGTTCATGACGGCGAGGCGGGCGGGGCCTATGCCAGCCGCCGCCCACAGCTCGGCGGCGATTTGCAGGGGCGGCCAGTGGGGGAAGCTGGTCAGGTGCGGTGGCAGTGCAAAGCTGCCGACCGGCGCGGTATAGGCCACGACGGGGTCGTGGAGGGTGTAGCATTTGGCCGCGAGCAACGCGTCAAGAAAGGCATCCTGGGGGCGAAGCATGAACAGGGGTTGGGGCATGGCAGCCTCGGCGACGGCGATGTCGTCTGGGTGCCATGCGGATTCCAAAGTGGCCGCCGAGACGCGCTGCCCGCCCCCTGCCCCATCGCGCAACCGCCACGGACCAAGGCGGTACGTCGCGGCGGGGGGCCAGGTTGCCTCCATCGCGTCGAACAGCGCCGCGGGAGATGGTGGCGCGTCGGATGGTGGAGCGGGGGATGGTGGAGCGGGGGATGGTGGGGGGGTCATGCGGCCAGAAGGGTGGTCAGTTCGGCGAGGGCGTGGTCAAGGCGTGCAGGGTCGGTGCCGCGCAGGACCAGATTGGTGCCATAGGTGCCTTCCATGTTGAAAGGATAGGAACCCATCGACAGGTCGGGATAGCGGGCCGCGAAACTGCCGAAGGGGGTGGCAATCTCACCCTCACCGCGCAACAGGCGCAGGGTGCGGCTGAGGAGCGGCGCACCGCCGGTGATCTGGGACAGGACGCCGGCCAGCATCGCCTCGAAGATTTTGGGCACGCCGGCCATCACGTGGACATTGCCCAAGGTGAAGCCGGGGGCGACCGAGACGGGGTTGTCGATCAGGATGGCGCCTTCGGGGATGCGGGCCATGCGCTGGCGTGCGTCGTTGAAGGGGATGCCACGGCTGGCGTAATGGTTGCCCAGCAGCTCCATCGCGTCGCCACGATGCGAGATGCCGACCCCACAGGCCGCCGCGATGGCATCGGCGGTGATGTCGTCATGGGTCGGGCCGATGCCGCCGGAGGTAAATACATGGTCATGGGCAGCGCGCAGGGCGTTGACGGCTGCCATGATGGCGGGGTGGTCGTCGGCGACCACGCGCACCTCGGCCAGGGTGATGCCGCGTTCGGTCAACTGGCCCGCCAGATGGTACATGTTGCTGTCGCGGGTACGGCCGGACAGGATCTCGTCACCGATGACCAGCATGGCGGCGGTGGGGTTTGTGTGCATGATGCCTCCTGACACAGCGGTATAGTCCTGCGCCTCTGGTAAAAGCCAGTGGGTTGGATTATTTATGACGTAACATTTGGCTGACAATGCTTGGGGGATCAGGGCATGGACGACATGCGTGGTCGCGTGACGCGGGATGGCATTCGCATCTATGAGGATGGGGATTTTGCGGGCATGCGCGTGGCGGGGCAGGTTGCCGCGCAGATCCTGGACGATGTGGGGCCG
>JBBQGU010000160.1:0-8668 GCA_038323315.1 Rhodobacterales bacterium
GAACGGTTTGGCGCTGATCGCAGCATGGCCCCCCGTTTCGCAAACTCCGTAGAAATCCGCCTCCAGCACCGGCATGGCGCGCCCGATCACGACCATATCGTGGCGCAGGGCGCGGATGTTGGGCGGCAAGAATTGATGTAGCAGGCCCATCGTGTCCAGGATATCGCCGACTACAGCTGTGAACAGCTTTGACCGCATCGTGGCAAACAGGTCGCTATCGTCGGAAAAGGTCAAGATGCCGCCTCCATCGCCATCACACCATGCATCACGCCCCGCAGTTCGGCCAGGCCTTTCAGGCGGCCGATCAGCGAATAGCCGGGGTTGATCCGCGCCTTGCCAATATCATCGGCCAGCAGATGACCGTGGTCGGGCCGCATCGGAAGTTGCCAGTCTGCGCGGCCCGCGTCCTGGCGACGCTGCTGTTCGTGCATCAGGGCGATGACGACGGCGGGCATGTCGGTTGATCCGCCGAGGTGATCGGCCTCATGGAACGACCCGTCCGGTTCCCGAGTGACATTGCGCAGATGCAAGAAATGGATACGCGGGCCGAACTCGCGGATCATGGCCACCAGATCATTGTCGGCGCGGACACCGTAGGACCCGGTGCAGAAGGTCAGGCCATTGGCCATCTGATCGGGTGAAGCGAGGATGTAGCGGGCATCTGCGGCGGTCGACACCACCCGGGGCAAGCCATACAGACTGAATGGCGGATCATCGGGGTGGATGCACATCTGGACACCGCTATCTTGGGCGACCGGAACGATCTCATTCAAGAAATGCCGCAGATTGGCGCGTAGATCATCGGGCGAGATGCCTTCGTATTCCAGCAGGGCGTTCAGAAAACTGGTCCGGTCAAACTTGCGCTCGCTGGCGGGCAGGCCTGCGATCAGGATGCGTTCGATGTGGTTCAGCGCCTCCTCGGACAGGTTTTTGAAACGGGTTTCGGCGGCGGCAATCTGGGCATTGGTGTAGTCCTGCGCCACGCGCGGGCGGCGTAGCACGAACAGGTCATAAGCCGCAAAATCTACCGCATCGAACCGCAGGGCATAGCCGGTTGACGGCATGCGGTAGGTCAGGTCGGTGCGCGTCCAGTCCACCACAGGCATGAAATTATAGCAGATCGTGGTGATCCCCTGGCGCGCACAGGCGCGGATGGTGTCCTTGTACCAGCCGATATACTTGGCGCGTTCGGGGCCTGCGATCTTGATCTGGTTGTGGACCGGGATGCTTTCGACCACCTTCCACAGCAATCCTGACGCGTCGACCAGCGCCTTTTGCCGTGCGATATCGGCGTCGCTCCACGGGGAGCCATCATAGATGTGGTGCAGCGCCGACACGACCTCGGTCGCCCCGGTCTGTTTGACGTTGTCCAGTGAGACCGGATCATCCGGCCCGTACCAGCGCAAGGTTTCCCGCATAGGCTGCATGATGACACCGCTCCCACAATGTTGATCCATGTTTTCTTTGTTGGACCACATCCAAAAGAGTTTGGCAAGAACGCGGGCAAAGACGCGTGATAGTCGAGAAAATGCATCATGCAGAGAATCGCGTTGACTGAATCGAATTTCTGGTCCAACAAATAGCAACCTCAGGGAGGAAGTGCGTTCCATGTCTGACGGTTCGATCCTGTTCGCCTCAATTGCTGTGGATGCCACGCAAGACCCTGCAAAGCTTTCGGCCGTGGACCGTCTGGTCGATCAAATCCGTGCGTTGGTGCGGGCACGGGACCTTGTCATTGGCGATGCCTTGCCGACCGAACGGGAACTTGGCGACCTGTTCAAAGCCAGCCGCAACACGGTGCGCGAGGCGCTGCAAATTCTGAAAGCTTACGGCATCGTCGAAGTGCGGCCCAAGATCGGTGCCGTCCTCAGCGACCGGCATGAAGATGCCGTGCACAAACTCTTTGCCTTTCAGAACGAAATCTCGCCGGCGTCGTTCATGGATGTGCAGGGCTATCGCCGGATCATCGAGGTCGGGATTGGCGATCACATCATCCTGAACGCCACCTCGACGGACTTTGACCATCTGGACGAGGTCAATGCCCGGATACTGAAGGCGCAAGGCGTCGGTGATGCGGCCCATTGCGATTTTGCGTTTCACGAGGCGCTGGTGACGTTGGCGGGCAACCGCACGCTTTTGACCAACTACCGCCTTTTGCAGCCGGTGATGACCCATATCATGCGTGTGGGAAAGGCCGCACGTCCGGTGCAGATCGACACCCACCAGACTCATACAGACATCATCAACGCGCTGAAGGCCCGCGACCGTGTGGCCTATGCCTATCTGCTCAGCCGCCATCTTGAATACGGGTTGCAGTTTGTCGGCCCCGAAACTGGAAAGTCTGCCCGCACAGACTGACCCGCTGCCCTATGCCGGAACGAAGGCTCTCTCGGACCGGCTGTCACAAGACGAGAGCCAAGCCATGAAACAACGGAGAGGAAAATGACCATGATCACCAGACGCAGCATCCTGCTATCCACGGCGGCCCTGACCGCCACGGCGATCCTGCCGACCGTCGCACTGGCCCAAGGCAGGGCGATTGCCGGCATCGTGTTCCAGCAGGATCAGTATATGAAGACGGTCCAGATGGGCCTGGCCGCCGAGGCCAAAGCAACCGGCGTCGAAATGCTGGACGCCAACAGCGACAACAAACTGGAAAAGGAAACCCAGTTGATCGACACCTACATCGCCCGCGGCGTGCAGGCGATCATCGTGGTTCCGCTCAGTGCGGATGGCTCGATCCCCGCAATCCAGAAGGCGCTCGATGCCGGCATCGTCGTCGTCACGGCCGGCACCGTCATCAACGCCGACATCGCCGCCGCCTCGATCATGAGCAGCAACCGCGACCTCGGCCAGAACACGGGCAAAGAGGCCAAAGCCTTCCTTGACAAATTCGCACCGGGCCGCAAGGTCAAGATTGCGACCGTGGCCTTCAAGTCCTTGCTGCCCGAACCCAGCGATGACCGCGTCAACGGCTTTCTGGATGAGGTGAAGGATCAGGTCGAGGTCGTGTCGTCGCAGGATGCCTGGCTGACCGAAAAGGCGATCTCGGTGGTGTCCGACATCCTGACGGCCAACCCCGATATCGAACTGATCTATGCCGCCAACGAAGGCGGCACCATCGGTGCGGTTCAGGCCGTCAAGAAGGCCGGGCTGGAGGGCAAGGTCTATGTCTTCGGCGTTGATGGCACTGAACAACTGGCGAACATGCTGCTGGACCCGGACAATGTTCTGCAAGCCGTCACCGCGCAGCAACCGTTTGTTGTCGGCACGCTGGCGATGAAAGCCGCGAATGACGTTCTGGACGGCAAACCGGTCGAAAAGAACCAGTCGGTGCCGGTTCTTGGCCTGACGCGTGGCAATCCGGATGGCGTGAACGCCTTCCTTGAACAACTGAAAACCCTGTAACAACTGCGCCCATGGTCCGGCCCCTGGCTTTGGGGCCGGACCTATTTGCCAAGGCAGACCCTGAATGCTCGACGCCACGCCCTTCAATCAACGTACCGGCGGATTGCTGGAATTTGCCGATGTCACCAAGGTCTATGGCCAAACCGTGGCGCTGTCGGGCTTTTCGCACCGGTTTGAACCGGGGCGGGTCCATGCGCTGATGGGCAAGAATGGCTCGGGCAAATCGACGTTGGTCAAGATATTGGCCGGCGTCATCCAACCCACGGCGGGCACCTTGCGGGTCAACGGCACCGATGCTGCCTTTCACACGCCGCATGACGCCTTTGGCGCGGGCGTGGTCACCGTGCATCAGGAATTGTCGCTGATCCCGTCGCTGTCGATTGGCGAGAACATCTTTCTGGGCCGCCTGCCGATGACCCGCAAACTGGGCCTTTCCGTGGTCGACTGGACCGGCCTGCACCGTATGGCCGCCGAACTTTTGCACGAAATGGGGCTGGTTCTGGATTCCCAGAGGCTGGTCCAGACCCTCAGTGTCGGTCAGCAACAGGTGGTCGAGATTGCCAAGGCGATGTCCTTCAACCCGCAAATCCTGTTGCTGGACGAGCCGACCTCGGCCCTCGCGACGCGTGAGGTGAACCTGCTGTTCACGCTGGTCCGCCGGTTGCGCGAACGCGGGGTGACCATCCTGTACATCACCCACCGCATGAACGAGTTGTTCGAGATTGCCGATACCTGCACTGTCTTGCGCGACGGCATCTTTGCCGGTTCGGTTGAAATGACCCAAGCCTCGCCCTCGCTGATCGTCGAGATGATGTTCGGCGAAACCGCCAAGGCCCGCCGTCCCGCGCGCAAGGCCATCGACCGGTCCGGCGCGCCGGTTCTGGCGGTGGCGGGCCTGACGCGGCATGGTGATTTCGAGGATGTCAGCCTGACGGTCCATCGCGGTGAGATCCTCGGGATCGCGGGCTTGCTGGGTGCGGGGCGGACCGAGGTGATGCGGGCGATTTTCGGCGCCGATCCTGTGGATGCGGGGTCCGTTATGGTGAACGGTCTGGCCATTCCTGCGCCGACGCCCCAGCGGATGAAACAGGCGGGTCTTGGCTATACCCCCGAAAACCGCAAAGAGGTCGGGCTGGTGCAGGTACTGTCGACCCATGACAACCTGTGCATGGCCAGCCTTGGCCGCATCGCCCCGACCGGCGTGATCAGCCGTGGGCGCGAGCAGCCTTCGGTGACACGGCAGATCGCCGATCTTGCCATCAAGGTTTCGGAACCCTTGCTGCCGGTGTCCGCGCTGTCGGGCGGCAACCAGCAAAAGGTGGTGATCGGCAACTGGCTGAACACCCAACCCAAGGTGATGTTCTTTGACGAACCCAGCCGCGGCGTCGACGTTCAGGCCAAGCGGCAGATTTTCGACATCATCTGGGATCAGGCCGAACGCGGTCTGGCCGCCATCTTCGTCTCGACCGAGTTGGAGGAGGTGCTGGAGGTGGCCGACCGCATTCTGGTCATGCGTCAGGGCCGCATCGTGGCCGAGGTTGACCCTACCTTGACGACGTTGGATGAACTGTACCGATTGTGCATGGAAGGACCCTCCAAATGACCGCCGCTTTGGCCAGCAAGTCCGGGCCCAACCCGGTGATCCGGCTGATCAAGACCTATCCGATGGAAATGATTCTGGTGGTGCTGGTGGTCATCCTGATCTTTACCGCACCCGGATTTGCCAGCCTGCGCAATCTGTTGAACGTGCTGCGCACCGGGTCGCTGATGGGCATCATCGCCTTTGGCATGACGGCGGTCATCATCTCGGGCGAGATCGACTTGTCGGTGGGGGCAGGGGCCGCGCTTGCGGGCTGCATTGTCGCTTGGTTCTGCGGCGCGCTGGTTGACAGCATGGGCGGGCCACCTGCGGCAATCATCGGGGTGACCATCGCTCTGGCCGTTGGCTTTGCCATCGGGTTTTCGGTGGGCAAGTTCCGAGAATGGTTCAACGTGCCCAGTTTCATTGCCACACTGGCCCTGTTCACCGCCCTGCGCGGTGCCGCCAACCTGATCACCGGGGGCTTTCCCCTGACGACCTTTCCCAAGGGTTTTGACTTTCTGGGTGGTGGTTATCTGTTTGGCATCCCTTTCCCGGTCTACATCTTTGCCCTGACCTTTGCCGCCATGCATTTCCTGATGAACTTCACCCGCTTTGGCCGCGCCGTCTATGCCGTTGGCGGCAATATGGAGGCGGCGCGCCTGTCCGGCATCGACATCTGGTGGGTCAAGTCGATGTCGCTTGGCATCCTCGGCGTGCTGACCGCGCTATCGGGCACGCTGATCGCCTCGCAGATCGGGTCGGGCACCGGCACCACGGCGACGGGGCTGGAACTGGACGTGATCGCGGCGGTCATCATCGGCGGCACCTCGCTGTTCGGCGGCAAGGGGCGCATCTGGGGCACGCTGATCGGCGTGTTGTTTCTGGGCTGCATATCCAACGGGATGACGCTGCTGAATGTCAGCGAATACTGGCAATATGTCGTGCGCGGCGGGATTATTCTGGGGGCGGTCTTGCTGAACCAGGTGTTGGAGAGGGTGAGGTAAACCTATGGACTTTCAGGGAAAAGTGGCGCTGGTGACCGGAACCACCGGCATCGGCATGGCCTGCGCCGTGCGGCTGGCCCAAAGCGGCGCACGGGTTCTGGCCTGCGGGATCGATCAGGCGGCCAATGCGGCGCTGGCCGCCCATGCCGCAGCGCAGGGTCTGTCAATCCACCCCCGCCACACCGACGTCTCGGTCCCAGAACAGGTGGGTGAGGCCGTGGCCGAGGCGGCCAACCGCTTGGGCGGGCTCGACATCATCGTGAATTCTGCCGCCGTGCACCCGTTCGGCACGGTGGTTTCGACCGACTTCGCCACTTGGGCGCACTGTATGGCGGTCAATGTCGGCTCGATCTTCCTGACCGCCCATTTTGGCGTACCAGAAATGGTCAAGCGTGGTGCTGGGGCCATCATCAACATATCCTCGGTTCAAGGCCACAATTGCCAGCAGAACGTCGCGGCCTATGTCGCCTCAAAGGGGGCGATCCACGCCCTGACCCGGGCCATGGCGCTGGACCATGCCGACCAGAAGATCCGCGTCAATTCGGTCAGCCCCGGCTCGGTCCGCACGCCCATTCTGGAACTTGCCGCCCGCACCTATGGCGGCGAAGGCGTTTCGGTCGAACAGGCGTTTCAGCGCTTTGGTGCCGCCCATCCCATCGGCCGGATCGGCGAGCCTGAAGAAGTTGCCGAACTTGTCGCCTTCCTCGCCTCGGACAAGGCAGGCTTCATCACCGGCAGCGACTACCGGATCGACGGCGGCTTGACCGCTGGCATTGGCGTGAAATAAGGGGGAAGCGATGAAAATCGGCCTTGGGCTTTACCGCGATGGGCTGACGCCCGACAATTTCCAATTCGCCACCCAAGCCGGGGCGACCCATATCGTCGCCCACATGACCAACTACTTTCGCGGCAAAGACCCCAGCATCTCTCGCGGGGATGATGCGCAGGGCTGGGGCGATTGCTCGCAGGATCAACTGTGGACCTATGACGAACTGCAGGCTCTGGTTCGCTCGGTCGAGGCAGCGGGGCTGAAACTGGCAGCGATCGAGAATTTCTCGCCCAAATTCTGGTCCGACATCCTGCTGGACGGCCCGGACCGCGCCGCGCAGATCGAGGGGATGAAACGCCTGATCCGCGATGCAGGCCGGGCCGGAGTGCCGTGTTTTGGCTACAACTTCTCGGTCGCGGGGGTTTGGGGCTGGCAGCGGGGGCCGTTCGCGCGCGGCAACGCATACTCCGTCGGCTTTGACAGCACCAAGATCGATCCCGACCTGCCGCTGCCCGATGGGCTCGTTTGGAATATGCGCTACCGCGCGGCGCGGCCCGGTGCGGCACCTGTCCAAGTGTCCAGCGACGAATTATGGCAGCGCCTGACGGCGTTCCTGCAAGAGGTTGTGCCCGTTGCGCAGGAGGCCGGGGTTGTGCTCGCCGCTCATCCGGACGATCCGCCCGCCGAACAGTTGCGCGGTGCTGCGCGGCTGGTCAATCGGCCCGAGAAATACGACCGCCTGCTTGGCATCGTCGACTCACCCTCCAACAGCGTGGAACTGTGCTTGGGCTCGTTGCAGGAAATGCCCGGCGGCCAGATCTACGACCATGTCCGCCGCTTTGCAGCGCTGGATCGGATCGGCTATGTGCATTTCCGCAACGTCAAAGGCAAAGTGCCGAGCTATGTAGAAACCTTTGTCGACGAAGGCGATATCGACATGGCCGAGATCGTGCGCATCCTGCGTGATGAAAACTATGGTGGCGTGCTGATACCGGACCATACCCCCGGCATGACCTGCGCCGCCTCCTGGCATGCCGGCATGGCCTATGCGCTGGGCTACATGCGCGCCCTTGTGCAAAACGCCGACGCCTTGGGGCCATCCTGGTCGCTTACGAAATCTCTTGCGGCGCATCAGGTTATTCAAGGCACGCACAGATGTCTGGTGCCGTAAGGCGACAGACGCACTGAAGGTGTGTTTGGGTCCGGGGATGAGAATGCCGGCTATTGGACCGAGATCAACCGCCTCCTGATCCATCGCCATGATGTGGCAAATGGGCAGCGGCAGGTCAGGGTTCCTTGACGCACCGGTCGTCGCCATTTCACTGACCAACAGGCCGTAGCAACGAGCGGATGTTGCAAGTCAGTGCCACCGCGACGGAGGCGAACGGTTTGGCCGGACAAGCGGGTTGCATGTTGTCGTGTCACAATGTCGTCTCCACGCCGGCGTCACGAACCGCGCCGGGATGATCCAAGCGTCGTGACACATCTCAACGAGTTTGCGGGCAAGCCCCTACCATAAACGGGGCTTCGAATGTTGGTTTGGTTCGCATCCTAAGTCTGGTTTTGTTTAACGTTGCAACAAGAGCATCCGCCAGGGTGCGGGGCGGACCATTAACACGGCGAGATGGCCGGGAATGCAGTGGCGCGACGACAGGTCAGCATCGCGCGGACCTGCCGAGCCTTTGGGGGCGTCACTTCAAAGGTTTGCCGATTTCCGGGCCATCGGCGCGTCAGGGACGATTGTCCACTAGCCCCGGTCACGTCCGGATGGCACCGACCTGTCGATAAAATGCTTATGGTCGCGCAATTGGCGGAACACGACGGGGATGACTTCGACCCAGACCGGCCACAGCGACCGGTAGGGGGGCGGGCAGTCGTGTTTGATGACCTCGTGCAGTGCGGGCA
>JBBQGU010000161.1:0-8625 GCA_038323315.1 Rhodobacterales bacterium
GTATAGGTTGGCCAAAAGTGCCGATGCGATCCGCATTTCCGAGGTGATGCAGGCCGTGGAGGAGACGGTGGATGCGTTGCACACCGGGGCAGGAGCCAGCGGTGGCGTATCGGGATCGCAGGCGCAGAGCCTGACGAACCGGCTGTGGGAGGGGTTGTCGGCAAATGTCTATGTATTCCTGCACCAGACGCGGCTGTCGGATGTGATCCGCAATGAGATGCAGCCGTGTCCAGCCGTGCCGGCGCTGTTTCGGGTGGTGGATGAAGAATGAGTATTTGGGCGAGTATGAAGTTGTGAAGCGGGTCTATCTGGATTGGAATGCCACGACGCCGCTAAGACCCGAAGTGCGGGCGGCGATGGTGGCGGCGATGGATGTGCAGGGCAATCCGTCATCCGTACATGCCGAGGGTCGGGCAGCCAAGGCATTGATCGAACGGGCGCGGGGGCAGGTTGCGCAAGCTTTGGGGGCGGAGGGGGCGGAGATCGTATTTACCTCGGGTGCCACCGAGGCGGCGGCATTGGCCTGCGGGGGGCGGGGTCTGGCATGTGCTGCGGTCGAGCATGAGGCGGTTTCGGCGTGGTGTGAGGCTGTGTTGCCGATTGATGCGGCGGGTTTGGTGACGGTCGTGGAGGCTGGGCGGTCGGTGGTGCAGCTGGCCAATTCCGAAACAGGAGTAGTGCAGGCGTTGCCGGACGGGTTGGCGGTGTCGGACCTGACACAGGCGTTTGGGAAATTGCCGATTGCGTTCAATTGGTTGGGTGTGCAGATGGGGCTGGTCTCTGCGCACAAGCTGGGTGGACCGAAGGGGGTTGGCGCGTTGGTTCTGCGGCGGGGCGTGGATTTTGAGCCGCAGTTGCGTGGCGGCGGGCAGGAAATGGGGCGGCGGGCGGGGACCGAAAACTTGCTCGGGATCGCCGGATTTGGCGCGGCGGCAGAGGCTGCGGCGCGGGATTTGGCCGATGGGGTATGGGAGCGGGTGGCCGAACTTAGAAATACTCTAAATCAGGCATTGTCGCACGCGGGATTTAACACTATTTCTGTCGGGAATAGCGGGACGCGCTTGCCCAACACGCTGTGCATGATCGCGCCGGGTTGGAAGGGTGAGACGCAGGTGATGGCCATGGATCTGGCGGGCTTTGCCATCTCGGCGGGGTCGGCTTGTTCCAGCGGCAAGGTCCGGGCCAGTCGGGTGCTGCGGGCGATGGGGTTTGACGAGGCACACGCGTCGCAGGCCATCCGGGTATCGCTGGGGCCGGCGACGACCGAGGAACAGATCTTGCGCTTTGCCGAGGTCTGGAGCCGGGACTACAGGCGCATACTTGCGCGGGCTGCATGAAAGTTGGGCCGTAAGGTCCTGAAACGGAAGGATATAGCGATGGATATGGAAGTTAAAGACGGGGTTGATCGGGAAACCATCGACACGGTGAAGGCCATGTCCGGCACCTATAAATATGGCTGGTCCAGCGATATCGAGACGGATTATGCGCCCAAGGGGCTGTCAGAGGATATCGTCCGGCTGATTTCGGAGAAGAACGGCGAGCCAGATTGGATGCTGAACTGGCGTCTGGCGGCCTATGAGCGCTGGTTGCTGATGGAGGAGCCGACCTGGGCGATGGTGAACTATCCCAAGATCGACTATCAGGACCAGTATTATTACGCGAAACCCCGCAGCATGGCTGTCAAGCCGAAAAGCCTTGACGAGGTCGATCCGAAGCTGCTTGCGACCTACAAGAAGCTGGGGATTCCGTTGAAGGAGCAGGCGTTGCTGGCAGGCGTCGAGATGCCTGAAGGGGAGCGGCGGGTCGCTGTAGATGCGGTGTTTGATTCAGTGTCTGTCGGGACGACGTTCAAGGCAGAACTGGCCAAGGCGGGGGTGATTTTCTGTTCGATTTCCGAGGCGGTGCGCGAGCATCCTGAACTGGTGCAGAAATATCTGGGCTCGGTCGTACCGCAGTCGGACAATTACTTTGCCACGCTGAACGCGGCCGTGTTTTCGGATGGGTCGTTTGTGTACATTCCACCGGGCACCCGCTGTCCGATGGAGTTGTCGACCTATTTCCGCATCAATGCCGAGAACACCGGGCAATTCGAGCGGACGTTGATCATTGCCGACAAGGGCAGCTATGTCAGTTACCTGGAGGGGTGCACCGCGCCCAAGCGCGACATCCCGCAACTGCATGCGGCGGTGGTGGAACTGGTGTTGCTGGAGGATGCCGAGATCAAGTATTCCACCGTGCAGAACTGGTTTCCGGGCGATGAGAACGGTAAGGGTGGCATCTATAACTTTGTCACCAAGCGGGCGGATTGCCGGGGCGACCGGTCCAAGGTGATGTGGACCCAAGTCGAGACGGGCTCTGCGATCACGTGGAAGTATCCCTCCTGCATTCTGCGTGGGGATGACAGCCAAGGCGAGTTTTACTCGATTGCCATCGCCAACAACTATCAGCAGGCCGATACCGGCACCAAGATGATCCATCTGGGCAAGCGGACCAAATCGCGCATCGTTTCCAAGGGGATCAGTGCGGGGCGGGCGCAAAATACCTATCGCGGACTGGTGTCGATGCACCCCAGGGCGAAGGACAGCCGCAATTATACCCAGTGCGACAGCCTGCTGATCGGCGACAAATGCGGGGCGCATACCGTGCCTTACATCGAGGTCAAGAACAATTCCTCGCGGGTCGAGCATGAGGCGACGACATCGAAGGTGGATGAGGATCAGTTGTTCTACTGCCGGTCGCGCGGCATGGACGAAGAGGCGGCGGTCGCGTTGGTGGTCAACGGGTTCTGCCGCGAAGTGTTGCAGGCCCTGCCGATGGAATTTGCCATGGAGGCGCAAAGTCTTGTGGCCATCTCGCTCGAAGGCTCGGTTGGCTGAGGTTCAAGCGCGAAATGGCACCAAATCTTCCTAAATTTGGCCATTGTTCCGGGGCTTCCTGCGGGAAGGGCTGGAATACGGGGGCCATGAACCATGACTGCGATATCGCCGAACCATTCGGATTTTCTGGCACGCGCGGCGCGGGTCGAAAAGAACAAGGCAGGCGCGCGGCAATTGCTGTGGGTCGGCATGGACGAAGTCTACTCGATGCCGAGGCGCGAACGCAAAGCAAGCGTCACGGGGTTTCGCGCCGTGGTACAGAACGCCGTGTATCCGGTATCCATAATAGCAGCGGTGGTTTTGGGGGCGATATCGCATGGCATTGGGCAGGTCGCGCGCTATCACGTCCAGGGGTTGCCGGACCAGAAGTCCAACCCGGATATCGAAACCCTGGTGCAGGTCATTCTGGGCATCGTGATCGCGATGGCGCTTGGCTATGTATTCCGGCTGCATTCGCGGAGTTTCACCACGCTGAAATCGACGGGCGTGGTGATTGGCGTCCTGTTCATGCACAACGCGGTGCACCTGTATCCTCAGGGGTTTGCGCTGATGACGTCGCCCATGTGGGTCAATCAGGTGGTCAGCCAGACAGAGCCGCATTCGATGCTGTGGCGCGGGATCAGTTTCGTCTTCTGATGCAGGGTGGCCGTCATGGCCTATGATGCGCCTGTCCTGACCATGCCACCCGAGGAGACGGCTGCGTTGCAGGCGGCCTATCAAGCGGCTGAGGTTATTTTGGAATACGGTTCGGGCGGGTCGACGCTGCTGGCGGCGGATCTGCCCGGACGGCGGGTGTTTTCGGTGGAAAGCGCGGCCCCGTGGATCGCCAGGATGGAAGCCTGGTTTCAGGCGCATCCGCCCAAGGCCGAGGTTGTGCTGCACCTTGGCAGTATCGGCAAGACCCGGGACTGGGGCTTTCCGGTCGACAACCGGCTTGTGGCGCGGTGGTCGGCCTATCCGGTGTCAGTCTGGGACCGGGTTGATTTTCAGCATCCCGATGTGGTGTTGATTGATGGACGGTTTCGGCTGGCCTGTGCCTTGACCGTGCTGTTCCGCATCACCCGGCCAGTGACGGTTCTGATCGACGACTATATCGACCGGCCCGGCTATAAAAAGATCGAGACGCTGGTGGGCGCGCCTGTGATGGCGGGCCGGATGGCGCGGTTTCAGTTCACACCCCAAGCTCTGCCTGTCGCGCAGATGGCCTGGATCATGGCGGCTTACGCCAGCCCCAATTGAAGGAATATCGAAATGCTGACGATCAAGAACCTGCACGTGCGGCTGCAAGAGGAAGACAAGCAGATCCTGCGTGGCGTTGACCTGCATGTCGGCGCCGGTGAGGTGCATGCCATCATGGGGCCGAACGGGTCGGGCAAATCAACACTGTCTTATGTGCTGGCGGGACGTGAGGGTTATGCGGTGACTGAGGGATCGGCCAATCTGGAAGGTCAGGATTTGCTGGCGATGGAGCCAGAGACGCGGGCGGCGGCGGGGTTGTTTCTGGCGTTTCAGTATCCGGTCGAGATTCCGGGCGTAGGGAACATGACTTTTCTGCGGACGGCGTTGAATGCGCAGCGCAAATCGCGCGGCGAGGCGGAACTGTCGGCCGGGGATTTCCTGAAACTGGTGCGCGAAAAGGCGAAAAGCCTGAAGATTGATGCCGATATGCTGAAGCGGCCGGTCAATGTCGGCTTTTCGGGCGGCGAGAAAAAGCGCAACGAAATCCTGCAGATGGCGATGCTGGAGCCGCGGATGTGCATCCTTGATGAGACGGATTCCGGCTTGGATGTCGATGCGATGAAGTTGGTCGCCGAGGGGGTGAATGCCTTGCGGGGTGCGGGACGATCGTTCCTGGTCATTACCCATTACCAGCGGTTGCTGGACCATATTGCGCCTGACGTCGTTCATATCATGGCGGCCGGGCGGATCATCAGGTCGGGCGGGCCGGAACTGGCGCTTGAGGTCGAGCATAACGGCTATGCCGATCTGTTGGCCGAGGTTCAGTGATGGCGGTGTTGCAGATCAGGCAAGATCAACTGGCGCTGCGACTGGCCGGGATGGTTGTACCCTCGGGGCTGGCGGTGGCCCGGGCGGCAGCTTTGGCGCGGTTGCAGGCGATGGGACTGCCGGGGCGACGGGACGAGTATTGGCGCTATACCGACCCCGCGAGCCTGTCGGCAGCGGTGGCGCCGGTGGCTGCGGTGTTTCAGGATGACGAGGCGCCGGTGTTTGGCGCGGTGGACCGGGTGCAACTGGTCTTTGTCGATGGAGTGTTTGACCCGGCCGCTTCGGATGACCCCTTGATGGCGGGGGTGGAGATTTCGCCACTCGCCGAGCCTGCGGCATGGGCCGAGGTTGTGTATGGGACGCTGGAGGCTGCGGGGCAGATGCCGGTGGCACGGCCTTTGGCGGCGTTGAATACCGCTTATGCCGCGGATGGCGTATTGATCCGTGTAACGGGGCAGGCCGCGCGACCGATTTCGTTGGTTTATGTCCATAAATCAGAGACTTCTGACGTGATGCTTCACCATGTTGTCAAGTTGGAACCCGGAGCAAGCCTGACCCTGCTGGAGAGTGGCCCGGCCGCGGCGCGGTTCAATGCGGTGATGGAGGTGGATTTGGGGCCGGGGGCGGTTTTTCACCATATCCGCACTCAGGGGCGGGATCATGCGCGGCGGGCGGTGACGCATGTGTTTGCGCGCGTGGCGGCGAAGGCAGAGTTCAAGAGTTTCACGCTGACAGCCAATGGCGCGCTGACACGCAATGAAGTTGTGCTGGACATCAAGGGCGACGATGCCAAAGCCCATGTCGCCGGCGCGGCCTTGGGGGATGGCGCGTTTCATCACGACGATACCGTTTTCATCACCCATGACGCGTTGCGCTGCGAAAGCCGGCAGGTGTTCAAGAAGGTCTTGAAGAACGGCGCAGTGGGTGTGTTTCAGGGCAAGATTCTGGTCAAGTCCGGGGCGCAGAAGACCGATGGCTATCAGATCAGTCAGGCTTTGCTGTTGGATGAGGACAGCCAGTTCCTCGCCAAGCCGGAGTTGGAGATTTATGCCGATGATGTGAAATGTTCACACGGCTCGACCACCGGGGCGATTGACGAGACGGCGTTGTTCTATCTGCGTTCGCGTGGGGTTTCGATGCAACAGGCGCAGGCCCTGTTGGTGGTGGCGTTTCTGGCCGAGGCGATTGCCGAGATTGAAAACGAGGCGATTGCCGAGGATATTCGCAGCCGGTTGGAAGGCTGGCTGGCAAGGCATGACGGCTGATGTCGGTCACGTCGGATATTCTGGAAAGCTGGCGCCGGCCACGGGTCGTGGTGCGGCGGTTGTTGGGGCAGGCACGGTCGGAGCCGTTTGCGTTTTCGCTGCTGGTGACGGGATTGATCCTGTTCTACGTTTCGCTGACACCCTGGACGGCGCGGATCGCGAGCAATCAAGCCGGCGAACTGGGGACATCGTGGTTGGAACTGTTGATACCGTGGTTACTGGGATCAGCACTGGGTGTGGCAGCAACTGTACCGCTTTGGTACCTTATCGCCGCATTGGCACGCCTTGCCGCACAGCTTATCGGTGGCAAGGGCAGCTTTTACGGCGCACGCGTGGCGCTTTTTTGGGCGTTGGTTGCGGCCTCGCCGGCCGTGCTGGCGTCGGGGATCGTGAAGGGAATGCTTGGCAGCGGCGGGGCGTCTGATGGGATCGGACTGATCGCGGCGGCAGCGTTTCTGGTCCTGTGGGTGATGATGTTGCGCGAGGCAGAGCGGTGATGGACGCAGGTGTAACTTTGATTGTCAGGACGGCGCGACTGACTCTGCGCGAACCCAGGTCGGGTGCCAGGGTCGTGATGGGCTGGCCGTTGTCGCTGGGGGAACGCTGGCTGTTTTTGGCGCTGATAGCGGTCATGTCGGCGCTGCTTGCAGAATTGCTGCTGGCCCTTTCGCCGCAGGGTGCCGACACGGCGATGGTTGCGCTTTTGTCCAGTCCCATCACCTTTGCTGGTCTGCAGTTCGCTGCTCTTGGAATTCTGACGGGATTGCTGTTCTTCCTCGGCCTCCCCTTCGGCGGCAAGGGGCGCTTTGGCGAGGCTTTGGCGTTGGTCGGATGGTTGCAAACCTTGCTGCTGGCGCTGCAAATCGCGCAGATTGTGGCGATGGTGGTTTTTCCGGTGCTGGGGGTACTGATTGTCGCGGTTGGTCTGGTGATGACACTGTGGCTATTGACCAACTTCACAGCAGAACTACATCAATTTCAATCGCTTGGCTGGACACTTTTCGGAATCATCGCAGCTTTCGTGGCGCTGGTCGTTGTGCTGTCAGTGGGAATAATCATGATTGCTGGTGTAAGGGTCTGACCATGCTTGACGTTGAAAAAGTCCGCGCCGATTTTCCGATATTGGCCCGACAGGTCAATGGCAAGCCATTGGTCTATCTTGACAATGGTGCGTCGGCGCAAAAACCGCAGGTGGTGATCGATGCGGTGACGCGGACCTATGCCCAGGAATATGCAAATGTTCACAGGGGTCTGCATTACCTTTCGAACCTTGCGACCGACAATTATGAAGCTGCGCGGGGCAAGATTGCGCGGTTTTTGGGGGCGTCGGAGGATCATATCGTCTTTGCTACAGGGACGACCGAGGCGATCAATCTGGTGTCCTACGCATGGGCAGCCCCTCGGTTTCAAGCGGGGGACGAGATTGTTCTGTCGATCATGGAACATCATGCCAATATCGTTCCGTGGCATTTCCTGCGCGAACGGCAGGGCGTGGTGATCAAATGGGTCGAGGTGGACGCAAACGGCGATCTGGACCCCGAGGCCGTGCTGGCGGCGATCGGGCCCCGCACGCGGTTGGTGGCGGTCACGCATATGTCCAACGTGCTTGGCACGGTGGTGGACGTGGCCGCAATCTGCAAGGGCGCACGCGAGCGTGGCGTGCCTGTGTTGGTTGATGGCAGTCAGGCAGCGGTGCATATGCCGGTGGATGTCATGGAACTGGGCTGCGATTTTTATGCCATCACAGGGCATAAGCTTTATGGACCAAGTGGTTCCGGTGCGATCTTCATCCATCCTGACAGGATGGCCGAGATGCGTCCGTTTCTGGGGGGTGGCGATATGATCCGCGATGTGACGCGGGACACCGTCACCTGGAACGACCCGCCAATGAAGTTTGAGGCGGGGACGCCGGGGATTGTCCAGCAGATCGGGCTGGGTGTGGCGTTGGATTATCTGATGGATCTTGGGATGGCGAATGTCGCGCTGCATGAGCGTGAATTGCGGGATTATGCCCGCAGCCGCCTGGACGGATTGAATTGGGTGCAAGTGCAGGGCAATTCGGCGGGCAAGGGGGCAATCTTCTCGTTCATGCTGGACGGGGCTGCCCATGCGCATGACATCTCGACCGTGCTGGACAAGCGCGGGGTTGCGGTCAGGGCCGGCACGCATTGTGCCATGCCGTTGATGCAGCATTTTGGCCTGACGGCGACCTGCCGCGCGTCATTTGGCTTGTACAACACCAAGGCCGAGGTTGATGTGCTGGTGTCGGCGCTGGAGCTGTGTCACGAACTGTTTGCCTGAACCAGACGGTGTCAGAACAGCAGATCGTCGAAGAACAGGGTCGTGGCACCCGCCAGAACCAGCTTGAAATCGGCTTTGCCGTCGCCGTCATGATCGGCCAGAATCTGAACACCTGTGTTCATCGGTTTCCAGCGCAACTGCCCCTCCACCTCGGTAAAGCCTGCGCGGTTGATCCA
>JBBQGU010000162.1:0-8540 GCA_038323315.1 Rhodobacterales bacterium
GCCCCCGATCCTGTTGATTTTTCGCAGATAAATCGTCCCTACGGCGCCATCAGCGCCGCCAACTCCGCCAACGCGCCGGGCTCGTCCCACTCCGCCCCGCCCAACAGCCGCGCGACCTCCATCCCCTCGGGGTTCACCACCACCGTCACCGGCAGCCCCAAAACCCCCATCTGCCGCGCCAGGGCCGACTGCGGATCGCGCAGCACAGCCAGCCGCGTCACCCCCGCCTCCTCCATGAACCGCGTGATCGCCGGCACCGGGTTCGGCCCCACGGCCACCGTCACCACCGCCACATCGGGCAGCGCCGCTTGCAACCGGTCCAGACTGGGCATCTCGGTCCGGCACGGCGCGCACCATGTGGCCCAGAAATTCAGCACCACCCACTGGCCCTTGTAATCCCCCAGACCCGCCGCCGCATCCGCCCGGTCGATCAGGCCCACCTCGGGCAGCGCCCGCGCCTCGGTGATCACCAGCTTGCCCATTTCCCCCGTCAACAGCGCCGGATCCACCTCCCCCGCAAACGCCGCATTTGCAGCCAGCAGCAGGCCCGTATACAGCAAGGTCAGTTTCCGCATCATCCCTCCAAAGGCCACAAAATGACCACATCCAACACCCCAAAGGCCAACACCATGTGGGGCGGCCGCTTTGCCTTTGGCCCCGATGCGATCATGACGGCCATCAACGCCTCGATCGGCTTTGACCAACGCCTTTACGCCCAGGACATCGCAGGCTCCCGCGCCCATGCCGCCATGCTGGCCACCACTGGCATCATCAATCCTAGCGATGCCGAGGCGATCCGGGAAGGCCTGCTCACAGTATTGTCAGAAATTGAAACCGGCAAACTCACCTTCCGCACCGATCTCGAAGACATCCACCTGAACATCGAATCCCGCCTGACCGACCTGATCGGCGAGCCGGGCAAGCGCCTGCACACCGCCCGCAGCCGCAACGACCAGGTCGCCACCGACTTCCGCCTGTGGGTCCGCGACCAATGCGACGCCGCAATCTCGGGGCTCACCGCCCTGATGCAGGCATTCCTTCTTCAGGCCGAACAAGGTGCCGATTGGGTCATGCCCGGCTTTACCCATCTGCAAACCGCCCAGCCCGTCACCTGGGGCCACCACATGCTCGCCTATGTCGAGATGCTGGCCCGTGACCGCGCCCGCTTCACCGATGCCCGCGCCCGGATGAACGAATGCCCCCTTGGGGCCGCCGCCCTCGCCGGCACCTCCTTCCCGATCGACCGCCACATGACCGCCACCGCTCTCGGCTTCGACCGCCCCACCGCCAATTCGCTCGACTCAGTCTCCGACCGCGACTTTGCGCTCGAATTCCTGTCCGCCTCCAGCATCTGCGCCATGCACCTCTCCCGCTTTGCCGAAGAACTGGTCATCTGGTCCTCTGCCCAATTCCGCTTCGTCCGCCTGTCCGACAGATGGACCACCGGCAGCAGCATCATGCCGCAGAAAAAGAACCCCGACGCGGCCGAACTGCTCCGCGCCAAGCTTGGCCGGATTCTGGGGGCCACCGTCGCCCTGTTCACCGTGATGAAGGGCCTCGCCCTGACCTATTCCAAAGACATGCAAGAGGATAAAGAGCAGGTCTTCGACGCTGCCGATACCCTGATGCTGTCGCTTGCCGCGATGACCGGCATGGTCGCCGACCTGACCGCCAACCGTGATGTGCTGGAAACCGCGGCAGAATCCGGCTTTTCCACCGCCACCGACCTTGCCGACTGGCTGGTCCGCGCCCTTGGCCTGCCCTTCCGCGAGGCGCATCACATCACTGGTACCCTGGTGGCTTTGGCCGAAACCAAGGGCTGCGACCTGCCCGACCTGACCATCACCGAGATGCAATCCGCCCATCCCGGCATCACCCAGGATGTCTATTCGGTGCTGGGCGTGCAAAACTCGGTCCGCTCGCGCATGTCCTATGGTGGCACGGCCCCTGATCAGGTCCGCGCCCAAATCGCGCGGTGGAACCAGACGATATAAACACAAATTGGACCCCGGGCATCACCGACAAAACCCGCAGAACGCCCTGTTTGACGCCACCCTGACCCCAACGGCGACGGACGGGAGCGGCATTTCGGCAAGATCGACAGTCTGTTTGGCAGTGGAGGCAACGACCAGATCGCAACCCGCCGCTCGATCCTCATCCCCTGGGCAGATCAGGCCAGTGGCGGCGCGGGACTCGACACGCTGCGGGGCAGTGCAGGCGGCAACAGCCTGTTCGGCGGTCGTGGCGCTCACCGGATTTTCACGACCCAATGCCTCACGGCCTCGGCCACCTACCACGTGGCGGTCTATGGCAGCACAGGCAACGACCCGCTCGCAGGCGGTGCGGGGGCCGATACCCTGTCAGGCGGCGGCGGGAACGACCGCCTGATCGGCGCGTCAAGCGGAGGCGGCGGCTGCGGCAGCGGCTGCGGCTGCGGCGGTGCCGATGCGTTCGCGTTCCAGCCCTCGAATGGCTGCGTGATGATCCGGGATTTCGACGCCACCGAAGGCAACACCCTCCGTCCGCCAGGCATCAGCGACCAGACAGCGCATCAGATCGCCGACACCCACGCCGTGGCCTCCGGTGGCAAGACCGTCCGGACACTGGCAATTGGGACAGTGATCACCTTGGCCGATGTCACCGATCTGGATGCGCTGGTGACCCAGATCCGTTTCGACATTCCGGTGGTCTAGCGGCATCAGCGCCAACTGGACAAGCTGCCCCATCCCCAATAGGTTCGCCCCCGGGCCTGCACCTTTGACGCCAAGCTGCCCCTTGAAACACAGCTTTATCATGTCCAGACAGGACCTTAGCCATGCCGATCAACGACGGAACCGCCCAACACGACCTGCTTGCCGCCAGCCTGACACTCACTCGCATCCTGTACTGTGGCTATGGCGGCAACGACACGTTGCTCGGGTCCGACAGCGATGATGTGCTGAACGGCGGCGATGATGATGACAGCCTGTCGGGCGGCTCCGGCCGCGACACCCGGTTCGGCGATGCCGGCGACGACAGCCTGTCGGGCGGCGATGCGGCGATTACCTGCTGGACGTCATCGGCAACAACGACATCCGGGACGACGCCGGTGCCGACACGATCTACGGCGGAGACGGCACGGACAGGCGGCTTGGCGGGACAGAAAATGATCTTCTGTATGGCGGTGCATCGGCCGACCGACTGTTCAGCGGCAGTGGCGATGATGGTCTGGTGGGGGGTGCCGGAACCGACCGCCTTTATGGCGGGGCCGGGAATGACGGTCTGCAAACCGGGAACCCCTATGCCTTCGACACCGATGCCGACCGGGCCTGTGGCGGCGGCGGGAATGACATGATCTGTGGCAGTAACGGCGGCGACAGCCTGTATGGCGACGAGGCTGATGACCACCTGCGCGCCGCCGAAGGCAACGTTTCCCTCGCCACGGACGGTGTCACCGCCTATGGGGGCGGCGGCGATGATCTGATCGGCGGCGGCGCAGCGGCCGATACTCTGGAGGGTGGGTCCGGCGACGACCGGCTGCTCGGCGCGATCCCGGGCGACTGCGGCGATGACGTGATGAAGGGCGGCGGCGGTGCAGATGCCTTTGCCTCCGACACCACCGACGACCGCATCCTGATCAAGGACTTCGACGCCGCCGAGGGCGACATGCTCCACCTCCTCGGCCCCCGCGCCCTGTCGGCCCAACAGATCGTCGATAGCCATGCAGCCGTCGCTGGCGGAAACATCGTCCTCAATCTGGACAGCGGGGCCGAGATCACCTTGCGCGGCTTCATCGACCTTCACGCGCTCGCCAGCCATATCAGTACCGGCTTTCCACTCTGACCCCAGCCATAGCCTTTGCCCCCCCCACCCCCTTTCAGGATGACCCGATGCGCCCACTCGCCCTGCTTGCCGTCCTCGCCCTCGCCGCCTGCGGTGCCAATGGCCCGCCGCGACCGCCCGGCCAAAGCACCGCGATGCCGGCGCTCTCCATAACCGGCACCGCCACCGCAGGCATCGCCCGCGACGGTGGCTGATCCCGCTTTGCCCTGATCCGCGCACACACCGCCCCTACCCGTTGTCAACGCCCGCGCGGGCCCGGGCACTGCCAATATTCCGTGACGGACCTCGATCACACCGCCCGCCCGACCAACGTGTCCCCAACTGCAACACCGCCCCAAGGGACCGATGCTGCAAGCCGGTCCGGGAAACCCGGCCCAACCCCCTACCAACGCGCCGCCACCCGTGACATCCTGAACCGAGATCTCCGCCCCCGCGCCAAATACTCGCATGCACTGCTACTGATCGCGACCCCGGCCCTGCCTTTCATTCTGACCTAAATATCCCACCGGGGTCTGGGGGTGTGAAACCCCCAGCGACCCGCCATTGTCCCCAACCTCAAGGCCTCACATGCAACGCCTCATCTTCGCCGCTCTTGCCCTTTGGGGCACCATCCACCCGATGTACTGGTTCGTCAGCTATATGAACCAGACCGGCACCGGCCTGTCCGGGCTGATCGACGCCTGGTATGTCAACGCCTCGACCACCGGCCTGACCTGGGACCTGACCATCGCCGCTCTGACCCTGACGGTCTGGATCCTGACCGAGGCGATCCCCCGCCGCAATTGGCTGTCCCTCGCAGCCATCCCCGCCACCTTTGCCATCGGCGTTTCCTGCGGTCTGCCGCTGTATCTGCTGCTGCGCAGTCGCACCACGTGATCCGCACCGCCCTGTTGGCGCTGCTCGCGTTCCCGGCCGCGGCCCAACCGCAACTGTCCCTCGACATCACACAGGCCGACGGCGAAACCTTCGACCACGCCGTCGCGCAGGTTCTGCAGATCGGCGGCACCGCCACATCGCTCTCCCTGATGTGGGACGAGGGCGAAACCGCAGACGGCACCGCCATCACATCCCCCGACTGGCCGGCCATCGCCAACAGCTATTACCCCGGCGTCCCGCTTGACCTGACGCTGACCTTCTCGGTGATCGACACCGTCGCCGACCGCCGCCCCGCCGACCTCAAAGCCCTGCCATGGGACGACCCCCGGGTCATCGCCCGCTTCCTCGCCTATGCCGACCGCGTGCTGGACAAGATGCCCGACCTGACCCTGCGCGCCATATCGGTCGGCAACGAGGTTGACGCAACCCTGACCACCCCCCAAGATATCGCCGCCTTTGCCCGCTTTCTGACCGCCGCCCGCAGCCATATCGCCGCCCGCCTGCCCGGTCTGGCCTTCGGCACCAAACTCACCTTTGCGGGCCTCGCGCAGACCCCCGACAGCCTGCATCCCCTGATCAGCGCGGGTAATGCCCTGATGCTGACCTATTATCCCCTGACCGGTGATTTCCACACCCGCACCCTGTCCGACATCGCCCCGAACCTAGACCTGATGGTGACCCACGCGCCCGGCAAGCCGGTCTACCTGATGGAGGCAGGCTTCCCCAGCAACGGCTGCGGCACCGATCCGGGCCCCGCCACCCAAGCGGCCTTCATCACCACCCACCTGCGCGAAACTGCCCTCCGCCCGGCATTTCACCACCTGTCGATCACCTTCCTGACCGACTTGCCGCCCGACAGCACGGACGATCTGGCCGCCTGCCATCGCACCGACGTCGCCTGTTTCCGCCGCTACCCCGGCAGCATCGGCCTGCGCAACCATGACGGCACCGACAAACCCGCGATGACCGCGCTCCGAGCCAAATAGCCCCATTTCAGCCGAAATGCCCCTGTGATACGGTCGCAGCAATACCAAGGGGAAACACGCGTCATGGACCATTTTCAGTACCGCCACGGCCATCTGCATGCCGAGGATGTCGCCCTGTCCGACATCGCCGCCACCGTCGGCACGCCGTTCTACTGCTATTCCGCCGCCACCCTGACCCGCCATTACCAATTGTTCACCGCCGCCCTGACGCCAATGCCGCATCTGGTGTGTTTCGCCATCAAATCCCTGTCCAACATCGCCGTGCTGAAACTGCTGGGCGACCTTGGGGCCGGCATGGATGTCGTCTCGATCGGCGAATACCACCGTGCCCGCGCCGCAGGCGTACCAGGCAGCCGTATCGTCTTTTCCGGCGTCGGCAAGACGCGGGACGAAATGCGCACCGCCCTGCAAGGCGGCATTCGCCAGTTCAACGTGGAATCCGAGCCCGAACTGCGCGCCCTGTCCCAGGTCGCCAGCGCGCTGGGCGTGACCGCCCCCATCGCGCTGCGCGTCAATCCCGATGTCGACGCCAAGACCCATGCCAAGATCGCGACCGGCAAAAAGGAAAACAAGTTCGGCATCCCGATCACCCGCGCCCCCGCCATTTATGCCGAGGCGGCCGCCCTGCCCGGCATCCAGATCGTCGGCATCGACGTCCATATCGGCTCGCAACTGACCGAACTGGCCCCTTTCGAGCTGGCCTTCCAGAAGATCGCAGACCTGACCCGCACCCTGCGCGATCAGGGCCATACCATCACGCGCCTCGACCTCGGCGGCGGCCTCGGCATCCCCTATATGCGCTCGAACGAGGCGCCGCCGCTGCCGATGGACTATGGTGCGATGATCAAACGCACCCTCGGCCACCTGGACTGCGAGATCGAGATTGAACCCGGCCGCCTGATCTCGGGCAATTCCGGCATCCTCGTGTCCAGGGTCATCTACACCAAACAGGGCGAGGGCCGCGATTTCCTGATCCTTGATGCCGCGATGAACGACCTCGTCCGCCCCTCGATGTACGACGCGCACCACGACATCATCCCGGTGATCGAGACCTCGGCCATCCCCCAGCCCTTCGACGTGGTCGGCCCGGTCTGCGAAACCGGCGACACTTTCGCCCGCGCGCGCAATCTTCCGCCGCTGAATGAGGGCGACCTGGTGGCTTTCCGCTCGGCGGGCGCATACGGTGCCGTCATGGCGTCCGAATACAACACCCGGCCTTTGGTGCCCGAGGTGCTGGTCCGGCAGGATCACTTCGCCGTCATTCGCGCCCGTCCCACCTTTGAAGATATTCTAAACCGCGATAGCATTCCTGAATGGCTCTGACCGCAAAAGGCACATGGATCAACGCAAGCCCGAACAGGCCCTAAAACCGATCGCCCTGCCCCTCCGCCTGACCCTGCTGGGGCTGTGGGCCGAACGGCTGACCCGTGCGTTCTGGCCGCTCTGGGCCCTTGTGATTGCCGCCCTCGGCCTGATCTCCTTCGGCCTTCTCGAACGCCTCCCACTCGAAGCAGGCTGGTTTGGCCTGATCTCCACCCTCGCAGCCATCCTGTGGGCGCTGATCCACGGCCTGCGGACATTCCACCGCCCCACTCCGGATCAAGCGCTGACCCGCCTTGACGCGACCATGCCCGGCCGCCCCCTCGCAGCCCTCCGCGACACTCAGGCCATAGGCAGCGACGACCCGATGTCGCAGGCCGTCTGGGCCGCCCACCGCGCCCGCATGGCCACCCGCGCCGCACAGGCCCGCGCGGTCGAGCCGGACCTGAAACTCGCGACCCGCGACCCCTATGCCCTGCGCTACATGGCGCTGACCCTGCTGGTGATCGGCCTGACCTTCGGCTCGCTCTGGCGCGTCGCCTCGTTGTCCGACCTGACCCCCGGCGGCACCGCGCAGGCCGCCACCGGCCCGGCATGGGAAGGCTGGGCCCGCCCGCCCGCCTATACCGGCAAACCCACCCTCTACCTCGCCGACCTGACCGACCCGACCCTGACCCTGCCTGCAGGCACCCAGATCTCCCTCCGCCTTTATGGCGATCCCGGCACCTTGATCCTTGCCGAAACCGTGTCCGGCCGCACCGACGCGCCGCCCGCCTCGCAACCCAACCAGGATTTCACCGTCACCAAGGCGGGCACCCTGTCGATCCAAGGCACCGGTGGCCGCGAATGGCAAATCGCCCTGCTGCCCGACGCCCCCCCCACCATCGAAGCCACCGGCGACATCAGCCGCGAGGCGGATGGCCGCTTCAAACAAGCCTTCACCGCCACCGACGATTACGGCGTGACCAAGGGCGAGGTGACCATTGCCCTCGACTTGGCCGCCCTCGACCTGCCCGCCACGAACCGCCGCTACGGCCTTACGATGGACCCTGAACCGACCAAGCCTGTCACCCTCGATCTGCCCCTGCCGATGAAACGCGACCGCCGCCTGATCGAGCAAACCCTGATCGACGACCTGTCCAAGGATCTGCTGGCGAACCTGCCGGTCACGATGATCTTTCAGGCCACCGATGCCGCAGGCCAGACCGCCCAGTCGCAGCCCCTGAAAACCACCCTCCCCGGGCGCCGCTTTTTCGACCCCCTCGCCGCCGCGCTGATCGAGATGCGCCGCGACCTGATGTGGAACCGCGCTAACGCCCCGCGCATCGTGCAGATCCTGAAAGCCGTCACCAATGAACCCGAGGGTTTTGTCCGCAACGAAAAGGCCTATCTGCTCCTGCGCGTCCTGATCGGCGAACTGGACCGCAACGCCGCCGCCCTCGAAACCGAGGCCCGCGATACGATGGTTGAGGAGTTGTGGCAGATTTCCCTGCTGGTCGAGGATGGCGATCTGGCCGATGCGCTGGAACGTCTGAA
>JBBQGU010000163.1:0-8525 GCA_038323315.1 Rhodobacterales bacterium
GTCTCGCCAGCCCCCCGGTCTCGCCAGCCCCCCAGTCTCGCCAGCCAAGGGATCGCCCAAAGCCAAAGGTAGGATGGGCGATGCGCCCATCTTGGTTACAGGCCGAAATCGACGGCGGTCAAAATTGCGCGATTGTCCAGCACCAACACGAAATCAGCCACCCGGTCGCCGTCCATGTCGCCTTGAATGACGCCCGCGCCGCGCAGATAGCGGATCTGGCCCGCCTGACCGTCAAAAGCATCCGCGCCGATGAAGGTTTTCTCGACACCAAACGCGAAATCGATCCTGTCGACGCCGCTTTGGAAATCGGTGATATGGTCCTGCGCCTGGCCGATCGACACTTCGCCCGCGCGGGTAAAGGCAAAGACATCCGCACCGGCATTGCCGGTCAGAAAATCGCGACCCCGGCCGCCATACAGCATGTCATCGCCCGCCCCGCCGCGCAGTTTGTCCAACCCGTCGCCGCCGTACAGGGCATCGCTGCCCGCCCCGCCCGTCAACAGGTCATTGCCGAACTGCCCCAGCACAGACCCCGTCACCTCGCCCCCACGCCCGTCATAGATGTCGTTGCCAAGGTCGAGGTTGACATCCCCCGCGATCAGCCCGTGATTGCGGACCGTGCTCAACTGGTCGCCCATCATCACCGAGCCTACGATCAGACCATAGTTTTGCAAGACATTCATGCCGCCGCCGGTCGCGCCGGCAAGGTTGATCGCAATCCCGCCAAAGGATATCTCGATCACGCCCGTGTTCAAGATGCGCATGTTCTGCTCGCCCGACACCGTGATCGCGGGGCCTTGCGAGGCGACGATGCTGCCGGAATTGTGCAGCGACATCGGCAATCCGCTGATCTGGATGCCGGCCAGCCGCCCCGAAATCTCACCCGCGTTATGGATCACGGTCTGCACGGTCGGTCCCGGCACATCGGTATAAGCCACGACAACACCCTGCGCGCCGCCATGGATGACCCCGGTGGCGCCGTTGTCCAAGACCAGATAACCGCCCAAGATGGATGATCCGTTATAGCTGACGCCCTTGCCCGCGCCCTCGATGCTGCCCGTGTTGTGCAGGGTAAAGACCGCGCCCTGCGCCTGAACGCCGTCGCCGCCAAGGCCGTGGATATTGCCCGCATTGGTCAGGACCGCGTTGTTGCCCGCCAGTGACATGCCCGTCACGCCGCCCGTCACATCACCGGAATTGTCCAGCAGCAACCCGTCGGCCCCCAACATCTTGATGCCCGTCGCCCCGGCGCTGATCGATGCGGCCTGAATGACCTTCAGATTGTCACTGTTCTCGGCAAAGACGCCATTCCCGCCCGCTGTGATCAGCCCGGCCAGATTTATCACCAACCCGTCCGAAGTGCTGACCAACAGCGCCGTCCCGGTCAGGCCCGTGGCATGCAATTCGCCCGAGCTTTGAACCCGCCCGGCAGTCAGGGCGGTGACGGCAATGGCGCTGGTCCCGGCGGATATGGTGCCGGTGTTGGACAGGGTCTGGGTCCCGGCCTCCAGTGAAATCCCTGTCAAGTTGGCGGTGATGCTGCCGGAGTTGGTCACTGTGCCAATGGCGGCCCCGGAGGTGATGGCGGTGGCGGTGGCGATGATCTGGCCGGAATTGCGGATCACGGCGGTCGCACCGTCCACGATCACGGCATTGGCGGCAAAGATCGCGCCCGCATTGATCACCGTGCCGCCCCGGTCCATCTGGATCGCATCGCCCTGCACGTCGATCAGGCCAAAGCTGTCCACGGTGTCATTCGCATCGCGCAGGATGAATCCGTCGGTGTTGGACCGCACGACGCCGGTCCGCCCGATGCTGAAGCTGTTGTTGCCGCTGTCGCCCTCGGAATAGGCCGTGGCGATGACGGCGGCGGTGAAGCCTGCTTGTGGGGCGGCCAGACGGGCCACCAGACCGTCGATCACCACTGTGGAGTTCTGGACCGGCACCGCCGACGACGACTGGATCGCTGCCCCGCCGCTGGTTTTGATGATGCTGCCCGAGGCCGCGACATAGATGACGTCGCCGGTGGCCATCGAGACGATCGATGACGTTGTCGTGGTGATCAGTGTGGTCATGTGCCCGTCCTGCCCTGCGCCAGTTTCTGGTCGACATTGTTGGGCTCAGGCGTAAGCTGATGGGTTTCTGGCGGGCAAGCGTTAAGTGGTGACGGCGCGGGCTTTCCCCGCGCGCTGTGGCTTATGCGCCCGTCACGCGCCAGATGACGTTGCCGACATCATCGGCCACCAGCAAGGCTCTGTCCGGACCCAAGGTGCAGCCGACCGGGCGGCCAAAGGACGCCTTTTCATCGACCGCCAGAAACCCCGACAGGATATCGCGCGACGGGCCGGCAGGTTTGCCGCCGACAAAGGGCACGAAGATGACCTTGTAACCCGACAGCTTGCTGCGGTTCCACGACCCATGCTGGCCAATCACCATGCCATCGGGAAAGCCGGGCAGGGTGCCCGCGGGCATCCAGCACAGACCCAAAGACGCCGTATGGCCGCCCAAGGCATAGTCGGGCGTCACCGAGGCCGCAACGCGGGCCGGGTCCTGCGGCACGCGGTCATCGACGATGCGGTCCCAATAACTGTAGGGCCAGCCATAAAACGCCCCATCCTGAACCGAGGTCAGATAGTCTGGCGGCGTCTCATCCCCCAAACCATCGCGTTCGTTCACCACGGTCCACAGCATCCCGGACGAAGGCTCCCACGCCATGCCGACCGGATTGCGCAAACCCTCGGCAAAGCTGCGCAACTCGCCTGTCTCGGGGGTGTATTCGTAGATGCAGGCCCGGCCAGCCTCGGCCTCTATCCCTTTGTCGGCGATGTTGGTGTCTGACCCGACACCAATGTAGATTTTCGACCCGTCATGGTTGGGCAGCAGGCTGCGCGTCCAATGGCCACCGGGTTTGAAATTGGCAAGTTTGGTCGGCGTGGCGGTCAGGCGGGTCGGCCCCGGCTGAAACGGATAGACCAGCAGCGCGTCAGTGTTGGCGACGTACAGCTTGTCGCCCAGCAGGGTCATGCCGAAGGGTTGGTTCAGGCCAGACAGGAAGATTTCCTGCGTTTCCGCCACGCCGTCGCCATTGGCGTCGCGCAAAAGCGTGATGCGGTTGGCACTGCGTCCTACGGCATCTGCGCGTTTCATCGTCGCATAGATCGCATAGTCGAACGCCGTCTGAATGCCGCCGGACGAGGACATCGCCTCGGCCACCAGCACGTCCCCATTGGGCAGAACTTCCATCCAGCGGGGATGGTCCAGACCCTTGGCAAAGGCGTTCACCTTCAGACCGGGGGCGGCGGTGGGCACATGGCCGGTGGCCCAGCCGCGTGCGGTGGGCATTTTCAGGGTCGGGATGGATTGGGGTTTGGCCTTGGGGATATCCGGCGCAGTGCCGATCGCAGGGGCAGCGGTCTCGGCTCCCCAACGGCGCATCAGGATCATCATTCCGCCGACAATGGCGACCAGTCTGGCCACGAGCTTGGTCATCTTATTCCCCTTTTGGTTTGGGTGCAGACTAGTGCAGGACGGCGGGCATGGAAACTGCCCGTACACCGCCTGCCCAGAGTTTCTTGGGTGGGGTAAAGGTAGGATGGGCGATGCGCCCATCTGCCCTAAAAATGCCGCTGGCCGGCAATCCACACAGCTTTCACCGCCCGGTCGTCGCCCATCATGATGGTGGGGAAGATGGTGGACCAGAAATCCCCGGCCCTGCCCGACGCTTGCGCGATGGCGGGGGTCGAGGCGAGGTTTACGATCACAAGATCAGCCTCCATGCCCCGGTCGATATTGCCGATGTTCCGCTCGGCCCGCAACGCCCGCGCCGACCCCACCGTCGCCAGCCACCACAGTTGCGATGGGTGCAGGGCTTGCCCGCGCAGCTGCGCCACCTCATAGGCGGCGGCCATGGTGCGCAGCATGGAAAACGATGACCCGCCGCCGGTATCCGTGGCCAACCCCACCCGCAAACCATGTGCCAGCCCCATGTCGAACAGCCCCGATCCGATGAAGGTGTTCGAGGTCGGGCAATGCACCACACTGGCCCCGGCCTCGGTCAGCCGGGCCTTTTCGCGGGCGGTCAGGTGGATGGCATGGCCGTAGACAGCCCCCTGACGCAGCAGGCCCTGCGCCTCATAGGTGTCCAGATAATCGCGCGATTGCGGGAACAGGTCCTTGACCCAGGCGATCTCGTCCAGCTGTTCGGACAGGTGGGTTTGCATCAGGCAGTCGGGATATTCCGCCCACAGCGCGCCCAGAGCCGCCAGTTGTTCGGGGGTCGAGGTGGGCGAGAACCTGGGCGTGATGACATAGGACAGCCGGTCCGCCCCGTGCCATTTGCGCAGCAGCGCCTTGCTGTCGTCATAAGCAGTTTGGGCGGTGTCGCGCAAACCTTCGGGCGCATTTCGGTCCATGCAGGTTTTGCCGGCAAAGGCGCGCAGGCCGCGACTTTGGGCACCCGCAAAGAACGCATCCACCGAGCCCGGATGGATCGTGGCATAAGAACACATCGAGGTTGTGCCATGCGCCAAGGCCAGGTCGAAATAGCGGTTGGCGATGGTTTCAGCATAGGCGGGGTCCGCAAACCGCATCTCCTCGGGGAAGGTATACAGGTTCAGCCAGTCGATCAGCCGTTTGCCCCACGAGGCGATGATGGCGGTCTGGGGGTAGTGGACATGGGCGTCGATGAACCCGGCCGAGATCAGGTCGGCGCCGTAATCAGTGACCGTGGCCTGCGGGTATCTGTGGCGCAGGGTTGCCGCAGGACCAAGATCGGCAATCCGGCCTCGATCCAGCAGGACAGCGCCGTCGATCCGGGCCGCCGCAGCGCCAGTGTCAAACGGGTTGCCTGTAAAGGACAGCACCTGTCCCAGCAGCAGATCGGCCATGTCGCCTCCTGTGATCGTCGCCTTGGTCGCGCCGCACCCTATAGCAGTTTGATCCGGCGGTAAATTTCCTGTTGGCCCCTGTCGCACCGAAACTGTAGTGTCGACGGCAGCGAGGACAGCGCATGACCAGGACGGAGGACACGGACGGTCTGGACGCGCGCCGCATGGCGTTGATCCTGGCTGCACTGGCGGCCCGCGATGCGGCGGGGCTGGCGACGCACCTTGCGCGGTTGCATGCCGCCGATATCGCCGACCTGCTGGAACAGATCAGCCCCGGCGGGCGGCGCGCCTTTGTGACGCTGGCAGCCGGGGCGATTGACGGCGAGGTTCTGTCCGATCTGGACGAATCGTTGCGCGACGAGGTTATCGCCGCCCTGCCGCGCGCCAGCCTGACACAAGCCCTGCGCGATCTGGACAGCGACGATGTCGTGGATATCGTCGAGGCGCTGGATCCGCCGCAGCAGGCCATGATCCTGACGGCTTTGGACGAGGCGGACCGGTTGGCGGTGGAACAGTTGCTGGCCTATCCGGCTGGGTCCGCGGGTCGTTTGATGCAGCGCGAGGTGGTGATGGCGCCCGAGCAGTGGACGGTGGGCGAGGCTACGGATTTTCTGCGAAAATCCACGATGTTGCCGGATCAGTTTTACCATGTGACTCTGGTGGACCCACGGATGCGGCCCACGGGCTACGCCACCCTTGGGCGCATTCTGTCGTCGGGGCCGGAGGTGCGGCTGTGCGATATTCTGGAGGACAGTTTCCGCATCGTTGACGCGATCATGCCCGAGGAGGACGTGGCCTATCTGTTCAGCCAGTACCATCTGATTTCCTGCCCGGTGGTTGGCGCGGGGGGTCGTCTGGTCGGCGTGATCACCATCGACGACGCCATGGCCGTTCTGGATGATGCGGCCGAGGAGGATCTGCTGCGGCTGGCGGGTGTGGGCGATGGCGCGGGCCCCGGCGATTCGGCCCTGACCACGGTGCGGCAGCGTTTGCCGTGGTTGGTGGTGAACCTGTTCACGGCCTCGATCTCGGCCTTTGTGATCAGCCAGTTCGAGGCGACATTGGTGCTGATCATCTCGCTGGCCGCTGTGATGCCGATCGTGTCGTCGACGGGGGGGATTGCGGGAACGCAGTCGTTGGCGGTGTCGGTGCGCGCCTTGGCCACGCGCGACCTGACATCCGCCAATGCCGCGCGGGTGGTGCGGCGCGAATTGGTGGCGGGGGTGTTGAACGGGCTGGGGCTGGCGCTGATCCTGGGGGTTGGCGGGGCGCTGGTGTACGGCGATGTCTGGCTGGGGGTGGTGCTGGGCATGGCGATGATCACCAACCAGATTGTCGCGGCCTTTGGCGGGGTGATGGTGCCCCTGACATTGGAGCGGGCGGGCCTGGACCCGGCTTTGGCATCGGGCACCTTTGTGACGACATTGACGGATGTGATGGGATATCTGGCATTTCTGGGATTTGCGACATGGTTGATGACGTAAAGGCTGCAATGCGCAAGGCGGCCTATGCGCGCCGTCGCCCGGCATTCGAGGCGGGGCAAGGGCAGGCGGCGGCGCTGCTGTCGGGGTATCTGACGCAGTTCAAGGGGCTGGCCTTGGCCGGATACATGCCGATGCGGACCGAGATTGACCCGATGCCAGCCATGGCCGCGCATCAGGGGCCGGTGGGGGTGCCGGTGATCATGGCCCGCGCCACGCCCTTGCAGTTTCGCGCATGGGGACCAGAGGCGCAGATGGTGGCGGGCGAGTTTGGCGCGCTGATCCCGGCGACCGGCGATTGGATCGAGCCATCGGTGCTGATCGTGCCGCTGCTGGCCTTTGACGCGCGCGGCTATCGGCTGGGCTATGGCGGCGGGTTTTACGACCGGACTTTGGCGGCGTTCAGGGCGCGGGGGCCGGTTATTGCGGTGGGCTTTGCCTTTGCAGCGCAAAGGGTGGATGCGGTGCCGACTGACGAACATGACCAACGGCTGGATGCTGTGGTCACAGAGCAGGGAGTGCGGGAGTTTTGAGGATTGCGGTTTGGAGTTTGGTCTTGGGGTTGCTTGCCTTGCCAGCGGCGGCGCAGGTGTGTTGCCGGCAAGCCCGGCAAAGTGACCTGTGATGATGGCCGGGTGATCACCATCATCCAAGCGTCATGGGTCCGACGTGACATTTGCCGTATGAGGGGTCTCAGGATATGGTGGGCAAGACCCGCCTGACGCTGTTCCTGTACTTTCCCGACGGGTGCCCGAACCGGCACGTTTGATCAAACTTGGCAAGGGCCGGTCACTTGGCAATCGCCTCATCCCGCACGAACATGTTGGCCCAGGCGCGGTCCACAAGGTGGGGCGTCATCTGATAGGGGATATTTTCGAACTCACATATCGCGATCATCTGGTCGATCAGGAAGACCGGCTGATAATTGGCATAGTTGTTGTCGATGGTCGGGTATTTCGTCTTCAGCAAATGCATCAAGGTTGCCTCGTCCAGCGGCATCTTCTTCTTGCGCGCGATCATGGCAAAGATCTTCAGAAAGTTGTCTTGGTTGGGGCCGTCGATCTTGATCTTGAAGAAGATCCGCCGCAGGGCAGCCCCGTCAAAGATTTCATTGGGGTGGAAGTTGGTCGAGAAGATCACCAGCGTGTCAAACGGCACAGTAAACTTTTCGCCCGATTGCAGCGCCAGAATGTCACGGCTTTCCTCGAGCGGCACGATCCAGCGGTTGACCAGTTTCTGCGGCGGTTCGGACTGGCGGCCAAGGTCGTCGACGATGAAGATGCCGCCGGATGATTTCAACTGCAAGGGCGCCTGATAGGTGCGGGCGACGGGATTATACTTCAAATCCAGCATATCCAGCGTCAATTCACCGCCCGTCACCACCGAGGGGCGTTCGCAGAACACATAGCGGTTGTCGAAACGATTGCCGGACCGGCGCAGCGAGTTGGGGTCGTCCACCGATTCCTCGGCTGCGGAATGGACGATGGGGTCATAGACGGTGATGACCTGGCCCGAATATTCGATGGCGCGGGGGATATAGATCTTGTCGCCCAAAGCCGCGCGGATGCCGTTCGAGATCGAGGATTTGCCGTTGCCAGGCGGGCCATACATCAGGATCGAGCGGCCCGAGGTCACGGCGGGCCCCAGATTGTCGATCAGGTCGGGCGGCAGGATCAGGTGGCCCATGCCGCGCATCAACTCGGCGCGGGTCAACCGGATGTTGCGCACGGATTGCCGCTTCATCTGGTCGCCATAGGCGGCCAGCGGCACCGGCATGGCACCATAATATTCCGACTGCGACAGCGCATCGAGGGCGCGGGATTTGCCGCCCTCGGTCAGTTGATAGCCCATTTCATTGCCGGAGGTGGCGTGCAGGGTTCCCGTCGCCTCCAGCAGGCGCTGCCCGCGTGCCGTATCGATCAGTTCCTGCGTCAGGGTTGCGGGCAGGCAGATCACCCGCGCGATCACCGAAACCAGGTCCAGGTTCATACGGAACATGGTTTTCAACAGGATGTCCCGCATCATCACCGGACTAAGGCCAACGTCGGCCAGACTGCGCGGCGGGGCCGGGGGCAGGACCCCGGGCGTGGTTTGGATGTTCATGGGGCCACCTGTGGTTTGCGATAGTCTGGGCTTTGGGTGTTATTATCTAGTAAAC
>JBBQGU010000164.1:0-8521 GCA_038323315.1 Rhodobacterales bacterium
CCTCTGACGCAAGGCCCGACAGTCCGAGCGCGTCATCGAGCTCGCGCATCACCAGCAAACCGCCGTCCGAACTGATCTGCGCACCCCGGAACTCCAGCCGCACGCGGCGGTCGAAATCGACCCGATCACCCCGATCCAAACTCGCACCCTCTGGGTGATCCATAAAACACGTCCCTCTCAGTCATCAACACTATGATTTATATAGGAAATAACGAGTTCAGGACAGCAAAATCACAGATTTACTTGGGGAATGCGGGCTGAAACCCTTGCATTCATTCTATTTCGAAGAATATGTCGCGACACCAGTAGCAAAGTATTATTTTTATTGGGTTTAGATGAAGTTGCGCCCATCAAGGTGGGCCTGAAACGACATCAATTCCCGGAGAATAACATGGCAATCGAAAAGAACATTGCGTCCGCCTCCATCGCAGAGGTTGTGGACCGCATCCTTGACAAGGGCGTCGTGATCGACGCCTTCATCCGCATCTCGCTGGTCGGCATCGAACTGGTGGCAATCGAGATACGCGCCGTCGTGGCCTCGGTCGAAACTTGGCTGAAATATGCCGAGGCTGTGGGCCTGACCCTCGACCCCGCAACCGCTTAAGCCTACGGTTTGGGCGGGTCGGATTGAGCCAAGGCCTCCGCCAGCACCTCGATCTCCCGCCCCAACGGCCTGTCTTGCAACAATTCGGGGCTGACGCCCCGGACCTTCTGTCTTAACGCCATAAGATGGCTAGAAAAATCCGGCCCGGGCGCGTCCTTTTCCAAGATGTCCACCGCTTGTGTTACGGCGATGGCCAAAATGGCTTGAATCTGGAACAGGCCCGTCAATTTGTCAGCGAGCAGTCGCGCGGCGATAGTGCCCATCGAGACGACATCCTGGTTTGCACCGTTGGTTGACAGCGACTGGACAGAGGCCGCGCCCGCAGTACGCATTTCCGCCAAAAGCGCCGTTGCTGTAACTTGCGCGCCCATCAACCCCGAGTTCAGGCCGGCAGGACCGCGCAGCAGGAAGGCCGGCAGGCCGCGATTAAGCGTCTCATCCGTCAGGCGCGCCATTTGACGTTCGGCGAGCCCCGCCAGAACCACAATCGCATTCGACAGAGCATCCGAGGCCAGTCCAACATGCTGTCCCATGAAGTTTCCACCGTGCAGCACCATGATGTCTTCACCGGGCCGTTCTGGAAAAATGGGATTGTCCGTCGCCGATTGCAGTTCCGTTTCGACGACGTTGTTGTGCCAAATGGTCGTGTCCCAGACCGCACCGATGACTTGCGGGGCACATCGTAGCGTGTAGGCATCCTGCCCAGAGTTGGGCTCGGTTTGCGGAGCCATCCCTGTCAATCGACGCTCGGCCAATGGGGTTCGGATTACCCGTTTGCTTCCTGCAAGGCACGCGCGCAGAGCAGCGGCGGCCGCGATTTGCCCCGGATGGGGGCGCAGGTCACCAAACGCGGCGTGCCACGCCTCGGTCCGGCCTGACAAGCACTCGGCCAAGCCAGCGGTCAATACAACAGACCAGGCAATTGCGCGCAAGGCAGCTGTGGCGTTCAGCACCGCGACACCGGTCATTGCCGATGTTCCATTGACCAGCGCCAACCCGTCTCGGCGTGACAGATCGAGCGGGTTCAATCCCATCTGGCCAAGTGCCTGCGCAGGCGCGACCCGCGAGCCGCTTTGCAGCATGAAATCACCGCGGCCTTGCAAACATAGAACCATATGTGCAAGCGGTGTCAGATCCCCCGACGCACCAACTGTTCCTTTGCTTGGCACCGCAGGCGCAAAAGCCGAATTCAAAAGCCCAACCAACATGTCGATTGCCGTGGGCGATGCCCCGGAAGCGCCCTGCAAAATCGACATCAGCCGGGCCAGCACGATTGACCGCGCCTGCACCCAGTTAACATCCGGCCCAACACCCGATGCTAGGTGATGGACCAGGTTTTGCTGCAGCAAAATTCCGTCCTCTCGCCCCACCAGCCGGTTGGCAAGGGGGCCAAAGCCGGTGGTTATGCCGTAAACATGCCGCTCCTCCCGGATGATCTGGGCCAATCGGTCATGGGCCGCGCCACAGCGGCGCAAAGCTTCATTGCTCAGCCTCACTTGCAACCGGCCTTCGGCGATCTGACATGCATCGCGCACGGAAACTGTTCGATCCAGAACAATTTCCTGCGCCGCCGTCGAACCAAATTGTGTCATGTTTCACCCTGATTTGTTTGAAACAATCATAAAATGATCCGGGTTAACGGGCGTTTAAAGCCTGGCGAATTGTTTCTCGTCGTCGGTTCATAAGGTACTTGTTTGACTCGGATCGCGCTTTATCCCGCGAAGTTGCAAAGCAGGATGATCCCCTCATTTTGCCGGTGTGAAGAACCGGGCGGCTACTTGGTCGAGATTGAGGGCGGGCAAAGCGCGGCGGTTTTGCCCTCGGCCCAATTGCACCAGGGCTTCGGAATCCGTCCCGTGAGCCGACCAACCCTCTAAAGTCCAGAACGAGGTCTCGATGCTGAAAACCCGTTCGACGCGAAACGCCATTTGGGTTTGACCCACGCCCGTCAGCAGCACGCGACTGAAGTCTGATGCGGCGGTCGGAGCGCCAAGATAGGCATTCAGGTCGACCAGCGGTATCGAGGTGCGGGATCGAGAAAAATATCCCTCGAAACCTTGACTGGGGTGAGTGATCGGCACGATGGCTTTGGGCGGTTGCAAAATACAGGCCACCTGCGACAGAGGAACGGCCAGCGTGCGACCGGCCTGGAACACAAGATAGCGCTCATTTGGTCGCATCGTAGCGGTCTTGCCACCCGAGACCCCCGCGAGCGGCGCGTCAGCCTGAGACGACAGGCTGGCAATGGCAGAATTGCTGGAATCGGCACGAAGGTCGTCGATGTCGACGCGATAGATCTGGTGGCCATCCTCTTTGATCAGCACCCCGGAGAGAAATCGGTTCTGCACAGCGATAGCCCGCGGGATTGCAGAATACTGCAAGGGATCAATTGCCTGTACGTCGTGGATGGCGTCAACCGCCAGACCCAACAGCCGGTCACCCGAGCACAGCAAGACCACAACCTCAGTCCGCGCGCGGTCGAGCTTTCGGCCAACCCCCAGCACACTGACCGTACACAACACCGGCACGCGTCGCTGGTGATAGGTGATCGACCCCAGGCAGTAGCGCGATGTCATTGAATTCACGTCAACGTTCTGGCTTGGCACGGTGCCATAGACATCCTCGGCCCGCACCGCAAAGCTGGCACCGCCGACTTCAAAGGTCAGCATCGGCACACGGTCGCCATCAAGTATCCTGCTCGAGTCGATCTGCGGCGCTTTGACCGAATAGACGCCAGGCAATGCAAAAACAGCCCCTACCGCGAGGATAGAGATAGGACGACCATGATCCAGTATCACACCATTTATGCAATTTGTGTTCGGCGCGCTCCTTGACTGGCCAGGGGCCTGTTCAAGCTCCTGTACATTGCCCATGTCGAAATGGCTGATGCCAACCACCTCATCGACACAAAATGCCAGCAGCTGTTCCTTGTTGCGCAGGATCACGGCAAATTTTCCAGCCTCTGCCGGCCGGTCAAAGCCGCAGATCGCGGCCAGGTCCAAGACCGGGATCAGATGCCCCCGCAGATCGAACCCCCCCGACAGGTAAGGCGAGCGCAAGAGCAGTTGATTCAAAGCAGTGACCCGTGCCACTTCGGACAAATAGTCGATCTGGATGCCGACATACGAAGTGCCGATCCGGACGATGCCAAAGCCGGACACGGCATAGTCCCTGGTCAAAACCCCAAGCGTGGGCGCTGACGGAGTTGAACCTATATCCACTTCATGCCTCTATGGCGGTTTGTATCGCCTGCACCAGACCATGCACCCGCTGGTATATCTCGGCCTGCTCGTCGGCCTGGCTTAGCAAGGTGGCCATGGCCTGAAGGTTCTTGTCACAGTCCATTCCTTGATTGCCCAAGGTCTCGAACACCAACTGTGCATCTTGGGTGCCCGTGATCATCCGTTCAGTCGCGATACCAATGTGGCGACCGATTTCGCGCGCAGCCTCGACATTGCGCTCGGCCAACTTTCGGACCTCGTCCGCAACGATTGAAAAGCCTATGCCATACTCCTTGGCGCGGGCGGCCTCTATAGCGGCGTTAAAGGCCAAAAGATTGGTCTGCACAGCGATTTCGCTGATCACGGTGACGATATTGGCCACCGACGCGACAGATGATGCCGCACCATCAAAAGTTTCCAGCGATTTCTTCAAAGTTTTTTGACTGTCCAGCATCCGGGCTTTCGAGCTTTGGGTCGAGTCCAACAGGGCCGTCGAATCGCGTTTGGTGGTTTGGCTCAGTTGCGTGCCAGCGTTGAGATCGGCAAAGATCTTGACGGCATTCTTGCCGGTCAGATCCTCGATCGCGGCCTGATCCGAGATATCGATGGCGCATTCCACGATCTTGACGACATTGCCATCGATATCGCGGACAGGGTTGTAAATTGCGTGCAACATGACCTTTCGGTCAAATCGTCCCACACGTTCGACGACACTGGAAAAGTATTCGCCATTGGCCCTATCGATCCAGAACGCGCGGTATTCTTTGGAGGTGATGTAACCGGGCGTGCAGAACATGCTGTGATGCTGCCCGCCAACCTCGCGAATCGTATACCCCATGGTTTTAAGGAATGATTCGTTGGCGGTCAGGATGTAACCGTTCAGGTCGAACTCGACGATGGCTTGCGACTGAGTCACGGCGGCCAATTCGAACCGGGCAGAATGAGCGGAAGTGATCTGGGCCGAAACATCGTTGGCGAGTTGGAGGATCCGTGAGACTTTACCTTGAGCATCCCGAACCGGATTATAGCTGCCGGTCAACCAAATGTCCTGCCCCGAGATCCCCTTGCGACGATAATCGCCGATCTGGTTCGTCCCAAGCTTGGCTTTGTTGAACACCTTGTGCGCGTCATCGATGTCTTTGGGTGAGTTCTTGCAAAGCACCTCATGTGACATGCCTGCAAGGTTTTCCATGCTGTAGCCCGATGCTGCCAGAAAGCGCGGGTTTGCATGCAGAATCTTGCCGTCCAGATCATATTCAATGACATATTGGGTTCGTTCTACCGCCAACATCCGGCTCTTTACCTGCGCTTCGCGCAGAATGGAGTTGGAAATGTTCACAAAGAACATCGCAACTTTCCACAAGGTGCCGGCGGGCGTGAACATCGGGCAGAAAGATGCCCGGACCCAGATGGGATCGCCGTGGTTCCGTCGCATCTCAAACTGATCTTCGATGGTTTCGCCAGCCCTGATCTTGTCCCACAAATCCCGGTAAAGTGCCGATTCGACAAATTCGGTCTGGCAAAAATCCTTGTGCTGCTTGTCAACCGCCTCTGCCGCCGTGATCTTGAAGGCCTGCTCGAACAGTTTGTTGACCTTCAAAATCGTGCCCGAGATATCCATCTCGCAACGGCCGATCATCTTTTCGGACGCTTGCAGAAGTCCGGACGTGTCCAGAAAGCTTTCATAAAGCTCGGTCACATCTTCTGACGATTTCAGGATTTTCGTGATTTTTCCTGATGCATCCTTGATCGGTATCATGTCCGACAGAAGCCAGACCACCCTTTGCGTTTTTGAGCGTTGGCGGATCAGAAGCTTCTGCGCCTTGCCCTCCATCACCGCCTCCCACATCTTTTTGTAGGGAACGCCGCGCGCAAACTCTGTGTCGCTAAAGCTGCTTTCATGCTTGCCGATGCATTCTTCGGCGTCGTAATCCAGAATTTCTGCCATACGCGGGCTGATTGCCCTGACGTGACCATCAGAGTCCAATTCGGACAAGGCTCTGATTTCAAATGCGGCGGTCGTGTTTTCGATGGCCGCTTTGGCTTTGTAGGTGTCTTCGGTTACATCCTGCAGCATCTGGACCACATGCGTCGTATGGCCGTTCTGATCCTTTACCGGCGCAAGTGTGCACTGAAACCAGACAATGCTTTCAACGGCGGTGATGTGCTCAAAGCGCCCCTCGACCACCCGGCCGAGACGCAACTTTTCCCAGATGGCGAAATAGGCCTCGGACTGGCAAAAGTTATTCGGCCAGATTGCGTCGAGGTTCCGCCCTATCAACTCTTCGCCGTAATCCTCCATCGCGGATTGAGCGCGTTCATTCATTGTCAGAATAATGCCGTCCATATCGTACACAATCAGACCGACGGATGCCTTGACAGCCGCAAAAGTGGGGTCTGGTGCACTGATGGCGGGGCTGGGCAGGTCGACGTTCTGCGATCGGGCGATCAGCAGGACGAATTTATCCTCCTCGCCACACAGGGTAGCCGTCGCCTCTGCTGTCACACGCATGTCTAAACCGCCCGATATCTGACCAACCCAAGTGCAGGTTGCGCCCGACGTGATGTCTGACCATAGCTGATAGGGGCTTTGGGCTCCGTCATCTACGATGTTGTCAAAACCGGGTGGTGTGGCATTGTCCAGATCAAGACCCAGTGCAAACTGAGCGTGAGTATTGGCTGAAACCAGCTTCCCCGACGTGCAATCAAACAAAAGAAGCGAATCGTTGGCCAAAAGCTTGGCGGCCAACGGGCCGATCACATCGGGCAGAACTTGTGCCGCCAAAGAGGAGTCGTGGGATATCGAGGCTGAAGTCATCGCACACCTGTAGGTTTGGTGGCCCGAGTCTTAAGGTCCGTTGGTTAATAAGTGATGCGAAAAGCTGGGCAAATCTGCTGCCAGACATCGCCAATTTTAGCGCGTTTCAGAGATATTTCGAAAATTTGCAAGCGCAGCAGACCCTATCCGCTATCCGCCCCCCTACCGGACATGGCCCTGAGCGGGTCGGGGATACAGGCTTTCCATTCGTTCAATCACGCTATCTATGCCTTTCGCACACAGCCAAAGGCCTGCCATGCCCCCCTCTCGTTTCGATCAACCAAAGGCCTCGGCGGTTCCCGGGTCCAGTTTTGCGCGACTGGCCGGACTGGGCGGGATGGTGGCGGGGGTCGGGGGCCGGATGGTGCTGGGTGCGGCCCGGCAGGTGGCGTCCGGACAGCGCCCGAACTTGGCAGATCTGTTGCTGACCCCGGCCAACGCGGTGAAACTGACGGCTCAACTGGCGCAAATGCGTGGGGCCGCCTTGAAGGTCGGGCAATTGATGTCGATGGACTCGGGCGATTTCGTCCCACCCGAGTTTGCGGCCATTCTGGTGCGGTTGCGCGCAGATGCCGACCATATGCCGCCGCAGCAACTGCGCACGGTGCTGGACCGCGCCTGGGGCAAAGGCTGGATCAGCCGCTTTACCAAGTTTGACGTTCGCCCGATCGCCTCGGCCTCGATCGGGCAGGTCCATCGCGCCTTGACCAAGGATGGCCGCGATCTGGCGATCAAGGTGCAATACCCCGGCGTCAGGACCAGCATCGACAGCGATGTGGCCAACCTGTCGGGCCTGTTGCGCCTGTTGGGCATGGTGCCCAAGACCTTAGACCTGACCACGCTGCTGGAACAGGCACGCGTGCAGTTGCACGAGGAGGCGGATTATTTGCGCGAAGGGGCGCAGATGGCGCGCTACGGCGAGGTTCTGGCGGGCAACCCCGCCTTCCGGGTACCGCAGCTGCAGGCCGATCTGAGCGGCCCGGACGTGCTGGCGATGGACTTCATCGACAGTCAGCCCATTGAAACCCTGACCACCGCCCCACAAGCCGAGCGTGACCGCGTTGTAACTCTGCTGATCCGATTGACTCTGGACGAAGTTTTCACCTTCAACCTGATGCAAACCGATCCCAATTTTGCCAACTATCGCTATGATCCTGCCACTGGCCGGGTGGTCTTGCTGGATTTCGGTGCAACAAGAACCTTCGACCCAGATATCGCCGGGCAGTTCCGGGCGCTGATGAACGCCTATGATCGGCCGGCAATACGACACTCTGCGCTTCAAATCGGCTATTTCCCGGCCGACCTGGCACCCGCCGTGCAAGATCGCTTGCTGGACATGATGGAGTTTGCCCTGTCTGCCCTTCGCCAGCAGGGACCCTTCGACTTTGCCCGGACCGATCTGGTACGGCAGATGCGCGACATGGGGTTTTCGTTGGGGATGGAGCGTGAATTTGCCCATGTCCCCCCGGTCGACGTGCTGTTTCTGCATCGCAAGATCGGCGGCCTTTTCCTGCTGGCGCAACGGCTTGGCGCCTGCATTCCGATCGCGCCATTGCTGGCGGACTACGCATGATCGCGCCCCGCAGCGAGGGCCTGTGCCGCATGGCAGCCTTTGTGCCCCATATGGCGGACGACTATGCCGCCTTGCGTAACTATGATCTGGGTGCACGGTCCACCGTCTCGCGTCTGTCGCCCTATCTGCGCCGCAGGCTGGTGACCAAGGCCGAAGTCATTCACGCCGCCATAACTGGTCATGGACCCGAACCGGCGGCCAGGTTCATCGACGAGGTGATCTGGCGCAGCTATTCCAAGGACTGCGCCTCGATCTGGATCTTTGTGCTGTGGCTGCCGTGGCGTTTGGGCGCGGATTTCTTTCTG
>JBBQGU010000165.1:0-8482 GCA_038323315.1 Rhodobacterales bacterium
GGGATGCACGACGGTATCCAGGCCCATGACCTTTGGCTGCGCGCCGATGGTGCCATTGCGGAACCAAAACAAGATGTCGTGGCTTTGATCCCAGATCTGCGCCTGCACCTGTTTGTACAGATCGGCACGGGCCGCGTCGTCCACCGTGATCCGCGCCTTGGCGGTCAGATCGTCGATGACCGGGTCCTTGATCGCGCGATAGTTGAACGCGCCGGTCGAGTTCCAGACCGAGAAGTACAGGAAGTCAGGCTCCCACAAGGTGAAGAAGTTCATCATGGTCATCTGATAGTCTTTGTTGACCCAGCACTGGCTGAGCCAATCGGCCCAGGTCAGTTGTTCGATGGTCAGTTCGACCCCGGCTTCCTTGAACCATTCGACCAGAATCTGTGCGGTTTCGATGTGGTAGGGATAGTTCGTCGTGGCCTTGAACACGATTTTCAGGCTGCCCTCGGGATAGCCTGCCTCGGCCAGCATGGCCTTGGCACCGGCGATATCCTGCGGGCGTTGCTTGAGGTCGGCATTGAAGTTGGCGGCGGTCGGAAAGCTGGCCGAGGCGGTCGTGGCGCCCTGCCCCCACAAAGCGCCCTGCATCAAGGCTTCCTTGTCGATGATCATGTCGAAGGCGACACGCACCTTGGGGTTCTGGAAGGGTTCGTAAGTGTGGTTCATGTTGATGAAGTCGAAATTCAGCGGGAACCACGTTTTGACCTGCAACGTCGCGTCTTTCTTCAGGTCTTCGACCTGATCCAGCGGGATGTCGTTGATCATGTGCAATTCGCCGGTCCGCAGGCCGGTCAGGCGGGTGGTGGGCTCGGTGATCTCACGCGCCTCGACGGCATCCAGGAAGGACGGGCCTTCCCAATAGTCATCGTGGCGGGCCATCTTGACGACTGTGCCAACCTCATAGCTGACAAACTTGAACGGGCCTGCGCCCATCGGGTTGGTGCCTTGGGTCGGACCAGAGTCCACCGGCATGATCACGCCTGCGCCGTTTTCGGACAGGCGCGACAGGAAAGGCGCGTTGACGGCGCTCATCTTGATGATGACGGTCAGGTCATCGGGGGTTTCGATGCTGGCCACGTTGTTGAACACCTCGAAATTCACCGCACCCGTCGCAGGGTCCTTGCAGCGTTCGAAGGAGTATTTGACGTCGGCCGAGGTCATCGTGGCGCCGTTGTGGAACTTGACGCCGGGGCGCAGTTTGAAGGTGTAGGTCAGGCCATCGGCCGCAACCTCATAGCTTTCGGCAAGGTTCGGGATCACGTTCAGCCCCGCGTCCACCGTCACGATGGACGCATGGATGTTCTGCAACACCCGGCCCGAGGAGGCCGTGCCGGTCTGGTGCATGTCCAGATTCTGGGTGGTTTCCGAATGGCCCCAGATCAGCGTGCCACCCTTGACCGGCGCATCTTGCGCCATGGCGGCAAAGGGCAGGCCCGTGCTGAACAGAACGGTGCTGCCGACGAGTGCGGTACTGGTCCGAAGAAAGTCTCTGCGTTTCATCTTTCAACTCCTTGTTGGCGGGCCATTTGGGCCCCGTTGGTTGCATTAAGTCCCGCTTGGTGCAGGCTTCTGATGGGGCGGCGGGCACCGCCCCGGTTATTCGGCAAAGGTTGGTCGTTCTGCCGCCACGCCCAAGGCCCGCTCCAGCGCGACACCCAGCGACAGGATCGGGCCTTCGTCAAACAGCCGGCCCCACAGCGAGATGCCCTGCGGCACGCGGAAGGTCCGGCCCGCTGCATCCGCCTCGCCCGTGGTCAGTTTGCCGGAACCCAGCGAGGCGGGGCTGCGGGTGCCAAGCTGTTCAAACCCCGCCCGCAGATGCAGGCAGGGATGGCCGGTGTAGTTGGACGCGATCAGCATCGGGCCAGTCATGAACGGGCCGATCAGCACGTCGATGTCGAGGAACATGGCGTCCAGCGCCTGCATGACAAGATAGCGCAGCCGGTCGAGTTGGACATGATCCACCGCCGACAGAAAGCGCGCCTTGCGCATGGTGTTGGGCCAGGCGCCGTCATCCTGCCAGGTCAGGGTGTCGTCCTGGTTGGACAGCGTCAGATCCTCAAAACTCGCGGCCGCCTCGGCATACAGGATGTTCATCAGCGCGCCATAGGGCAGGTCGGCTAGGGTGACCTCGATCACCTGCACGTCCAGCGCGCGCATGGCCGCGAGGGCGGCATGATCCACCAGGGTCGCGCCATCGCCAAAGGCGTCGGCCAGATAGCCGACGCGCAGGCCAGTGATCGGGGCGGTAGAGTCATAGACAAAGGGCGCTTCGATGCCGGACCGGTCGGCCAGATCGGCACCGTTGATTGCCGCCAGAACCAAAGCTGTATCCTCGACCGAGCGGCAGATCGGGCCGACTTTGTCGAGCGAGTTGCACAGCGCCATCGCACCCGCCCGCGACACCCGGCCAAAGGTCGGGCGCAAGCCGGTCGTGCCGCAGCGTTGGCTGGGGGAGGTGATCGAGCCCAGAGTCTCGGTCCCGATGGAGAAGGCGCACAGGGCTGCCGCTGTCGCGGAAGCGGACCCGGCGCTGGAACCGCTGGAGCCTTCGTTCAGGTTCCAGGGGTTGCGCGTCACGCCACCATACCAGATGTCGTTGTACGCGAGCGCGCCAACGGTGGTCTTGCCCAGCAGCACAGCCCCCGCCGCACGCAGTTTGGTCACGATGGTGGCGTCAGTGTCGGGCACCCGGTCGCGGTAAGGTTCGGCACCCCAGCCGGTCACGATGCCTTTGGTGTCGAACAGGTCTTTCAGCCCGTAAGGAATGCCATGCAGCGGCCCCAGATTGATCCCCGCCTGCAACAGTCCGTCTGCCGCCTCGGCCTCGGCGATCGCAACATCGGCGCTGACGGCGGCGAAACATTCCAGCTTGGGGTTCAGCGCGGCGATCCGGTCCAGGTAGATTTGCGTCAGGCGCAGGCTGGTCAGTTTGCCTGTTGCAATCATGGCGGACAGGTCGGTGACCGGGGCAAAGGCGATATCTTCGTCCGTCACGGGCAACATATGTGTCACGGGGGTGACATCGACCGAACTGGCCGCATGCGGCATCACAAAGCCGGGCAAGCGCGGGTCGAACCGCAGCGCCATCGGCACGGAATTGGCAAGGGGCACGCCGCGCCGTGCCTTTGCCTGCGCGATCTGGCCTTCCAGATTGTCCAGCATTTGTGCCCGCTCGGACGGGGTGTATTCGACGCCTGTCAGCATTTCGGCGGCTTCTATCATCGCGGCTGTGATCGTGGTCACATCAGTCTCCGTTCTTCACAGGGTTCGATATGCGGTGCAGGTTGTCCGACAACGTGGTGAGATGCGCCCGCATCGCGGCTTCGGCGCGGGACCGGTCGCCCGCCTCGATCGCATCAATGATGGTGTGATGTTCGTGATCCGAGACCTTGAGCGTCTCGACTGACCGGGCGCGCGACCTTTGGCTGCGCCAGCCTGCATTGCTGCGAATCTCGTCCAGAATGGCAAAGGCGGTCAGCAGGGGCGCGTTGCCGGCGGTGCGGGCGATCAGGCGGTGCAGCGCGCCGTCCCACAACTCGGTGCTGTCGGCATCGGCCGAGTCCAGCGTCCGCCGCGCCAGATTGCGCATGCGGTCGATATCGGCGGGGGTGGCGCGCAAGGCGGCCATGCCGGCCAGACCCGGCTCGATGCACAGGCGGGCCTGCATCACCTCGGTAAAGTTGGTGTCCCCGACGATGCCCGCCGCCAGAACCTGCGTCGGGTCGGGGGCCTGACCGGCAAAGGTGCCCTTGCCCTGCTTGCGCCAGATCAGGCCCTCGGCCTCCAACGCGTCCAGTGCACGCCTGACAGCGCGGCGGCTGACCGACATGGTTTCGCAGATTTCCCGTTCGGTCGGCAGTTGTCCGTTGCTGGCGGTCAGGCCACCCGCGATCAGCGTCTGCAACCGGGCCCGCACTGCGGTGGCGTTGTCTGGTGGCGGGGGGTGAGACAAAGTGGTCATGTTTGTAACCAATCATGGATTGGTTCACGCGCGATACCCTGCTGTGATCACAAGTCTGCAAAAAATGAGAATTTCTTGAGACAGCTGTTTTTCTGCCTATTTTTTAGAAGAATTTGCCGGACATTCCGCCCACGAAATGTCAGATTTTCCGCAACCCGACCATTTTCAGGGCGGATTGCGAACGGTCACCCCCGAATCAATGCTGGATTGGACCGCGTGAGTTGACGTTCATTCTGCAACCGCCTGCAGTGCCGGATTTCATGTGAGCGTTATGGGATAATCCGACTATCCCCCGCGACCGTGACGCTGTTCACCTCGGTCGATCAAGTCTTTCGGCGTAAATGGGCCGGTTCCGGCGCGACGGGAAACTGGGCCAAGGGACGCCCTCCGAGCCATTTCAGGGCGTCGGCCGGTGACATTGGGCGGCCAAAGTGAAAGCTTTGAAAACGCTGGCATCCCATGGCACGCAGAACCTGCACGTCCGCGTCATTGTCCACGCCTTCGGCCAGAACATCCAAACCCAAGGTCGTGGCCATGCCGATCATGGACCGGGCCAGGGCCTGCTTGCACGCGTCCTGCGCCACGCCTGCGGTGAAGGCGCGGTCAATCTTGACGATCGATATCGGCAGGTTGACCAGACTGAGGATCGACGCATAGCCTGTGCCGAAATCGTCCAGCGCCAGCACGAACCCCTCTTGGACCAGCGTCTGACAGGCCCGCGTGATCTGGGTGGCTTTGTCGTCATAAAGGACCGATTCCACCATTTCCAGCACAACACGGGTGGTGTCGAGGCCCCGCGCATCCAGATCCCATAGCAAAATGTCGCAAAACCGGGGGTTCAGCAGATCCCGCATCGTGACGTTCAGGCTGATCTTGGGCACCCTGATGCCGACCGCATCCCAGCGCTGCAGGGTGCTCAGCGCCGACCACCGAACTGCGGCGTCAATCGGCTGGATATGGCCTGCGCGATCCGCGACATCCAGAAATTGCCCCGGCAACAGCAGCCCTCGGGTGGGATGTTGCCAGCGCACCAGCGCCTCGAATCCCAGGACGGCGCCAGTGCTTGCTTCGACCTGAGGTTGCAGATGGGCCAGAAACTCATTTTCCGTCAGGCCGCGACGAATGTCAGTTGACAGCATCTGAAACGCCGAATGCGCGGCAAGCAGTTCTGGCGTGCACAACACCGCCTTCCTGCGCCCGGCACGTTTCACTTCGTACAGCGCAAGGTCGGCGTTGTGCAAAATGCTGTCTGCGGTGAACCCGCCATGGGGTGCGGCAGTGGCAAGGCCCACGCTGGCACCGACCGTCAGGGCCTCATCCTTGAAGCGGAACGGCAGGGCAATCCGTGCAATCACCTGGTGCGCCAGATCGATCAAGGCATCGTCGGACCATGCACCCTCGATCAGCCCGACAAATTCATCACCACCCAGCCGCCCGCACAACGCGCCTTCGCCAAACACCTCCTGCATCGCCGCTGCGGTGTGTTTCAGGGCGGCGTCGCCTGCGGCATGGCCATAGGTGTCGTTGATCTCTTTGAACTTGTCCAGATCGACATGGGCGACGGCCACGGGTCCGCCTGCCAGCGCCCGCGTCAGTTGGTTCATCAAGGCACGGCGGTTGGGCAGGCCGGTCAGCATATCGTGGTTTGCCAAACGCTCGGCATTGTCGCGCGCCGCCGACAGCCTGGCGGATTTCATCTTGCTGTCTTCCAGCATGTCCGCCTGCATCGCCAGCAGCGGCAGGATATCGGCGCTGCCATCGGCGGGGCCAAAGTCCGACAGTTTCAGGCCACGGTCCAGCACGAAGGACCGGGCATTCACGCCGGGCGTCATCGCGATCAGGACATGCGGACCGTCAGCGCAGTCCACTGGAAACGCCATGCCAAACATGCTGGACGAACCCGTGCCGATCAATCCCGGTATGTCGATCGTCAGTCGTACGCCAAAGCCATCCTTCATCGCCTTTGCAGGGTCAAGGCGTCTGGGCTTGACGATGCGCAACGCCTCGGACACCGGACGGCCCAACAGCCCACTGGCACCTGCGATCTTCAGCAGGGCCAGGCCGACAGATCTGACCACGCCGTCGTCATCCAACAGCACGTAGAACGGCAGAACCCGCTGCAGCACTTCGGGCAACAGGGTGACTGCCGCGTCGTTCAAGGCAACCGTGCCGGCGTTCAAGGGATCACGCAATGCGTGCTGCGGCAGAACTGATGCGCAGACTGAAGACGTCATGATCAGCGCCGTCCGAACGGCGTTCGATATGGGTGATGTCGATGGTAACGCCGCATTCCTGTGCCATGCCCTGCAGCAGACCCAGAACCATGGGCGCCAGACCTTCACGGTTGGAGATATAATGCAGCCGGTGGTTGCCATCGGCCCTTTCTTCAAAGTCAAACGAGGGCGGATTAAGGTGCGGCATGGTCAGTCGCATCCGCTCGTGCATTTCGTCCAGGCCACGTATGCGGCCGATCAGGGTTTCGCTGCCCTGGTCGATCAGTTTCCCGATGGCCGAAGCCTTGGAAAATCCAACCCAAAATTCACCAAAGACTTGCAGAACCTTTTCCGTGGGCATTCCCAGCGTTTCGGACGCCGCCCCGACCAGCGCGTAGGTCTGTGCGTCGTCATAGGCGGTCAGGTTTTCGAACTCTTCGTCAGACACGCGGGCGCGTGTGCAGATCGCGCGCCAGGAGTCTTCGCCATGGCGGTCCACGATGAAGGTTCGCATGCCATTGTTGACCAATCCGTACATTGCAATCTCCCGAACACATGGGGCGATCTTTGCGCGCAATACTTTCAGTCCGGTAAATGCGAGGCGGGAAATTGCCTGGCCCTTTAGGGTTTCAGTGCGAAGATCTGGCCTTATGATCTGGCAATGGCCTGTGCGATGGCGGTCATGGCCAGCATGCCGGGATCATCCATGCCGATGGTCTTTTCGCCAAAGATGCGGGCGCGGCCAATGGTGGCGATGCGGCCTTTCATCTCGGCCTGAGCCATGCCGGCGCTATTCGCCGCCGCCTCGGCGACGGCCTCGGGCGCGGTCAGGCCAGCGGTGGCGCGGGCCATGGCATCAAGGCTGTCGAGCACGGTTTTGCCGCCCAGATCGGCCTTGCCACGGGCCTGCATGGCGTCACGGGCGCCTGCGATCAGGGCGGACATCTCGGACGCCTCGACACCCGTCCGGCCCTTCAGCACCTTGGCCATCGACATCAGGCCGGTGGCCATCAGCGTGCCGTAGGACGAACCTGACGACTTGGTGAACGCCTGCGCGCAGGCCAGCAGCGCCTGGCCCAGATCGTCGGGCAGACCGGGTGCGAGGTCAGTGATCGCCCGCATTCCGCGCGTCAGGGTCACGCCCAGATCGCCGTCGCCCAGCGCGCCGTCGGCGATGTTCAACGCGTCGAACTCACGCTCCATCGCCACGGTCAGGCGGGCGATGGCGGCGCGCAGGTCGTCAACCGTCAGGGTCATTTCACGCTCCAGAACGCGCAGTCGCAGGGCGCGGTCAGGTGGGTTTCCAACTCGGCGTCCAGTTTGCACAGGGTGAAGGACACGCCGGTCATCTCCATGCTGGTGGCATAGCGGCCGACAAGGGGCATGACGATGGTGGTCCCTGCGGCCTCCAGCCGGGCCTTGACAATGCGGTACAGGATGTACAGTTCTTCGGGCGGGGTGGCGCCCAGGCTGTTGACCATGACCGACACGCGGTCGCCTGCGGTCAGCGGCATGTCGGCCAGCAGGCGGTCCATCATCTCATCCGCAATCGCATCGGCGGGGCGCAGTTTGCCGCGCCAGACGCCGGGTTCGCCGTGGATACCCATGCCCATCTCCATCTCGTCATCCGCGATGGTGAAGGTGGGCTTTCCGGCCTGCGGGACGGTGCAGGGGCTGAGCGCGGCACCGACCGAACGGCAGGCATCGGCGGCCTTTTGGGCAATCCGGGTGACTTCATCAAGGTCTTGGCCAGCCTCGGCTGCGGCGCCCGCGATCTTGAAGGCATAGACCATGCCCGCCACTCCGCGCCGCTTGGCAGCCTCGGCAGGGGGGGCGGAGGCGACGTCATCGGCCAGGATTACCGTGGTGCAGCGGATGTCGTCGAACTCGACCAGATCGCCCGCCATGTCGAAGTTCATGACGTCGCCGCCATAATTGCCGTACAGGCGCAGCACCCCGGCCCCTTGATCGGCGGTGCGGATGGCGTCGGCCATCTGCTCGGCCGAGGGGCTGGCAAAGACGTCGCCGATGGCGCAGGCGTCCAGCAGGCCGGGGCCGACATAGCCGGTGAAGACCGGCAGATGGCCCGAGCCGCCGCCGGTGACGATGCCGACCTTGCCCGGCTTGCCCGCCGTAGCGCGGGCGATGACGCGGCCGGTGTCGCCTGCCAACCGGTAGAACTCGGGGTGGGCGGCGGTCATGCCTGCCAGCATTTCATCGACATAATCGACGGGGTTGTTGAGGATCTTCTTCATAGGTCTCTCCCGGTGTCAGAGGCGGCGGCCGTCGGCGCGCCAGGTGT
>JBBQGU010000166.1:0-8437 GCA_038323315.1 Rhodobacterales bacterium
ATGTAAACTGCAAACGCCAAAAGCCGAGCGAAACGCTCGGCTTTGAAGTCTTTGATCTTACGTGATATTTTGGTTGCGGGGACAGGATTTGAACCTGTGACCTTCAGGTTATGAGCCTGTTGCAAGCGGTACATCACTGCCCCCAGTATAGCATTGTTGTAGGTGGAACAAACGGTGGCCTTAACCTATCCGTTTTTGCCCAACATCTTGTAATTAAACATTAAAAAATAATAAAGTGGTGCCCAGAGCCGGAATCGAACCAGCGACACGCGGATTTTCAATCCGCTGCTCTACCGACTGAGCTATCTGGGCGCCGTTGATGGCGGGAGCCTTCGGTTGCCGGGTGATACGTCAGGGCAGGGGGGCTGTCCAGAGGGTTGATGTGAAAAAGTTGGTTCTCGGATCGTGAGCTACTGGGGGCGGGGCGGAATTTCGTCGTCATGGGCTTCGTCGTCTTCGCGGGCTGTGGCGGGCAGGACGTAGCTTTCGGTCAGCCAGCGGCCAAGGTCGATGTCGGCGCAGCGGCGCGAACAGAAGGGCCGATATTTGGTGTCGCTGTCTTTGGAGCAGATCGGGCAGGGCATCTGGTTATTCCCCGGATGGCAGGTCGGGCTGCAACAGGTCGGAGAGCGGCCAGCGGTCGCGTTTGCGGGTCATCTCGAACAGGCCAAGGCTGGTCCAGCCGGCGAGATTGGTCTCGGCGGCTTCAGTCTTGAAGGCGGCGCGGATCACCTGATCCAGGATGCTGCGATCCTTCTTCGGCATCGGCGCAAAATCGACCACGACCTGGCCGCCCAAACCCCGCAGCCGCAATTGGCGCGGCAGGTCGCGCGCGGCGGCGATGTTGATCTTAAGGCTGGCGGCGGGGGACGTATCCGTGCCCGTGTTCACATCCACTGCGACCAGGGCGCGGGTCGGTTCGATCACCATGTTACCGCCACCGGTCAGATCGACACGCGCCAAAAGCAGGGCATCGATCATCTCCAGCACGTTCTCGGCGGCAAAGCCCTTTTCGATCACCTGATCCGGCGCAGGATCGGCCCAGTCGCGCCAGGCGGTCTCATGCGCGCCGGCACCTTCGACCAGCAGTTCCGGACCGCCGGTCAGATCGGCCAGGACTGCCTGCGCCAGATCGCGCATTTCGGTGATGTCGCCGGCAATCTCCTCTGGTGCCGCCAAGGCGGCAGCCGAGCGCAGGATCAGACCCAGATCGACGCCTGCGCCTTCCATGGCGTCGGCAGCAATGGCTTCCAGCTCGGCCCGCAGGGGTTCGTCCTTGATGCGGCGGCTGATGTTCAGGCCGGGTGCGCCGGGGGTGACGATGGCGAGGCGGGATTTGAACAGAAGGCGGGTGGTGACGGGCACCGCTTTGCCGGGTTCCGATGGGCCAGTCACCTGCACGATCACGCGCTGACCCGGAGCCAGTCCATCGGTCTGGCGCAGAAAACCCGAGCCCTCCGGCAGTTTGACGAACATTCCCCCCTGACCCTTCATTGGCCGGTCTGCCACAGCGCGGTAGATTGCACCCGGCAAAGCCGTGTCATCGGCAGGGTCGATCAGCAGCTCTTGCAACTGTCCGTCCTCGATCATCGCAGCAGCAGGCTGCCCCTTGATCATATCAAGCACCACAATACGGGTCATGTGTCCTGCCTCCAAAGCGGGTAGCCAGCCGCCTGCAACAGTGCCGCAGTCTCGGCCAGCGGCAAGCCGACGATGCCGGTGAAAGAGCCTGAAATCCATGGAATAAACGCCGACGCAGCGCCTTGGATAGCATACCCGCCCGCCTTGCCCCGCCACTCGCCCCCGGCGAGATAAGCGTTCAGCTCGATGTCGGACAGCCGCTTCATCTTGACTGCCGACACCGACTCCCGCTGCCAAATCCGCGCGCCACGCCGCACGGCCACGGCCGTAATGACCTGATGCCGCCGCCCGCCCAAAGCGGTCAGAAACGCGGCAGCCTCGCCCGCATCGCGCGGTTTGCCCAAGATGCGGCGGCCAAGCGCGACCGTTGTATCGGCGCACAGCACGATGTCGTCAGGTTGGGCTTGCACTGCCAGAACCTTCTCGCGCGCCAGCCTTGCACAATAAGGGCGCGGCTGTTCGGCCCGGTGCGGGTCCTCGTCAATATCCGGTGGCAACACGGCATCCGGCACCAACCCAAGTTGCGCCAGCAATTCACGGCGGCGCGGGCTGGCCGATCCCAGAATCAACCTCACTTAAAGCGATAGTTGATGCGGCCCTTCGACAGATCGTAGGGGGTCATTTCGACCTGCACCTTGTCGCCCGCCAGAACACGGATGCGGTTCTTGCGCATCTTGCCCGCCATCACCGCAATCAATTCATGGCCATTGTCGAGTTCAACCTTGAATGTCGCGTTCGGCAGGAGTTCTTTCACGACACCGGGGAATTCGAGGATATCTTCCTTGGCCATGGTCTCTCCAATAGGGGTTGGCCCGCGTCCAGACAGGGTGGCAGGCATGACGCGGCATATGCGCCCGCCGCCAGGATTTATCAAGAGGAAAGTGCGGGTTGCGCCATCGGTCGGGCTTTGCTAGGCGGAATGGCAAAGGCCCAAAGGGTGCGCCCATGTCTCATACCGTGAAACTCGCCATAGGCAGCATTCTTCTGGGCCTGGTGGTTCTGGGGCTGAAACTGTTGGCTTGGGCCATGACGGGGTCCATTGCCCTGTTGTCGGACGCTTTGGAAAGCATCGTCAATGTCGCGACGGCAATCGCCGCCCTTGTGGCGATCCGCGTGGCGGCCTTGCCCGCCGATGCCAACCACCCCTATGGCCATCACAAGGCGGAACTGTTCAGCGCCATTCTGGAAGGCGTGATGATCATCCTCGCGGCCATCCTGATCCTGCGCGAGGCCTATTTCGGGTTTCAGACCGCGCTGCCCCTGATGGCCCCGCTGCAAGGCCTGCTGGTCAATGGAGCCGCCTCGGTGCTGAACGGCATCTGGTGCTGGGTTCTGATCCATGAGGGCCGCCGACACCGCTCGCCGGCTCTTGTCGCCGACGGTCGCCACCTTCTTCTGGATGTGATGTCTTCCCTCGGCGTCACCTTTGGTGTGCTGGTGGCGATCCAGACCGGCTGGGCCTGGCTCGACCCTGCCATGGCCGCTTTGGTCGCCCTGAACATCCTGTGGGGCGGCGGGCGGGTGATGCAGGAATCCATGTCAGGTCTTCTGGACGAAAGCCTTGCCGGCGAGGTTTTGACAAAGGTCCGCAACGTCATCGCCTCTGAAGGCGAAGGGGCGGTCGAGGCGCATGACCTGCGCACGCGCGCCGCAGGTTCGGCCACCTTCATCGAATTTCACCTCGTCGTCCCTGGTGCCATCACGGTGACCGAAGCGCATGCCATGTGTGACCGGATCGAAGCGGCATTGAAACGACTGGTCGAAGGTTGCGTGGTGACCATTCATGTCGAGCCGGAGGAAAAAGCCAAGCACAGTGGGATCATTGTCCTGTAGACACGCCAGTCCCGCAGCGGCCAGGCCCCCATTCATTCTGACCTAAATATCCAAACAACAACCCCTGTCCCGCAACCCGCCTCGACAGTCGCGCCTACAGCGCCTTCATCCACACCTGCAGTGGCTTCATCGTCACGGCATCTGCCCCCACATCCCGCCAGCCAAACTCCACCACAAAGTCTCGTACCGGGGCATAGCCCAACCGCCGCCAGAATGCGTCATTTGTCCGCGCCGCAGCCGGCCGCAACGGATGGTCGTCAGGCCGCAGGACCTGCGCAAAGGCCACATGGGTCCGCCTCAATACGTGCGCATGCGCCTCGCGCAACGCATAGAACGGGTGTCCGTCTGTGAACAAGCTTTCGGTACAATCAGACCTTTGTCGCAAATTATAGCTCGGTTGGTCCGCCAAACCGCTCGACCATCCTCGCGCGGATCTGATCGCGTGCCTGACGGTAAGCCGACAGCTTGGCCTCTCGCCCCTCGCCAATCGGCGTAGGGTCCAGGATCGGCCAGTATTCGACTGCCAGATGATAAAACCGTGTCAGATCCAGCGCCGCCTTCTGACTGGCGGGCGACAGCGCCACCACCAGATCAAACTGTGACAGGTCATCGCCCATCTTCTGCATCTCTTCAAACGACCGCGACCGGTGCCGTGCCAGTTCGACCCCGATCTCTCGGCACACGGTGATCGAGAAACCGTCGACTTCCAGGTCGTTCCTCACACCTGCGGACTGAACATAGGCCCGCTGGCCGTAGAATTTTTTCATCAAGGCCTCGGCCATGGGCGAGCGTACCGCGTTGTGATCGCAACAAAACAAAACCGAGTTTGGAAAATCAGCCATCATTGCACCGCACAAATCAGGGTGAACAGCCGCCGCGCCGTGGCGGCATCCACCACCGCCTTGCCCTGCAAGCGTTCCTGCAAGACTCTGGCTCCCTCGTTGTGTATGCCGCGTCTCGCCATGTCGATGGCCTCGATCTGGCTGGGCGGCAGGCGTTTGACCGCCTCGAAATAGCTTTCGCAGATCTGAAAATAGTCTTTTACCACCTGCCGGAACGGACCCAATGACAGATGAAATTCGGCCACTTTGGGACCGGTTTCGGCAGAGACGTCAAACACCAGCCGCCCTTCGCGGATCGCCAGCAGCAGCCGGTAGGGCCCCGGAAATTCGGCGGCGCGGGGAATGGCAAAGGCGTTATCCTCCAGCAGGTCAAAGATCGCGACCTTACGTTCCTGATCCATCTCGGGCGTGGGGCTGGTCACCCCACGGTCGTCGATATCTATCGCACACAGACGGTTGGTCATCCCTGCCTCCCGTTCAACGCGTCCAACCGCGCCCGGACGGACAGGCCATGCGCCTGCAGGCTTTCGGACCGCGCCAGACGCTCGGCAGCGGGGCCGATCGCGGCCAAGGCTTCGGGCGTCATCCGGGTCATTGTGGTGCGTTTGACGAAATCCAACACGCTCAGCCCAGAAGAAAACCGCGCCGACCTTGCGGTTGGCAGCACATGGTTCGGCCCGCCCACATAATCGCCAATCGCTTCGGGTGTCCACGCCCCCATGAAGATCGCCCCGGCATGGGTGATCTTTTGCGCCAGCGCGTCTGGGTCGGCGACGCACAGTTCCAGATGTTCAGGCGCGATGCGGTTGGACAGCGACGCCGCCTCATCCAAGTGGCGGACCACAATCACCGCGCCATTCTGCGTCCACGACGCCCCGGCAATCGCCCGCCTTTCCAGTGTTTCCAGCCGCAGTTCCACAGCGGCGGTCACGGCTTTGGCCAATCCTGCATCGTCGGTAATCAGAATGGCCTGCGCGCTTTCGTCATGCTCGGCCTGGCTGAGCAGGTCCAGTGCGATCCAGTCCGGATTGTTGTCGCGGTCGGCAATCACCAGAATCTCGGACGGTCCCGCGATCATGTCGATCCCGACCCTGCCAAAAACCCGGCGCTTGGCGGCGGCGACGTAGGCATTGCCGGGTCCGGTGATCTTGTCGACCGGGGCCACGGTTTGGGTCCCATATGCCAGCGCCGCAATCGCCTGCGCCCCGCCGATGCGGTAGACCACATCGACCCCTGCCAACTGCGCGGCCAGCAAAACCAAGGGGTTGACCACGCCACCCGGTGTCGGGCAGGCCACAACCAGCCGCTGCACCCCTGCCACCTTGGCCGGAATGGCATTCATCAGTACGGATGATGGGTAAGAGGCCAACCCCCCCGGCACATAAAGCCCTGCTGCCGTCACCGGGGTCCAGCGCCAGCCCAGAACCGCCCCGGCATCGTCAACCCAAGACGCATTCGCGGGTATCTGCCGTTCGTGATAGGCGCGGATTCGAGCGGCGGCGAGTTCCAGCGCCGCGCGATCTTCGGGCGAGACTTTGGCGCATTCCAAGGCAATCTCGTCAGGCGAAAAGGCCAGGGTTTCCGGCGTGACTTCGAATTTGTCAAATCGGCGGGTCAGGTCGACCAGCGCGGCGTCTCCACGCTGGCGGACTTCGGCGATGATGGCGGCTGCGGCCAGATCGACATCTTCGGCCTCTTCGCGTTTCATGCCCAGCAGGGTCTGGAAACCGGCTTCGAAATCAGGGTCTTTGCTGGACAGGAACAGGGGCATTTGCATTCTCCGCGATGTCCGACCCTTAGCCGCGCGTGGCCTTCTGCGCAACCGCGGGGACTGCGGCTAATTTGCCGATGTTTTGGGCACTATCGCGCCTTTTGGTTCATTTGGCACGCAGAGGGACAGATCTGGTGCGCTCGGCGAACATCGACCAGTTTTAAAGATATTCTTGAAACTTGTTTGACAAGCCATTTGAATCGCCGAATTCATGGTGCTGGCAGCTGGTCTTGCTATTCAGTTAGCCAGCGGTAGGGGCGTGCAGCGGATTGAGGCGCACGGACTTGCGGACGCCAAAATAACTGGCGCAAGTTTGGCGGAAATGCGATCTACATCGCATCTACAATCCATCTACATTGCGTCACCATGGATGCGGATGATGGAGGCGTTAACCTTATTTGCCGAATCAGGAGCGTTGCGCAGAGTGGGGGCAGGCCCCGACCTACACGGCGGCCTGGCTGCGGATGCCGGAAAAGCGGGTTTGCCAGTCGGCGCGCTCCTCATCCGTGATCTTGCGGAACAGGTTTTCGGGGATGGTAAAGGCTGCTCCTGCGGGCAGCAGGCGCAGCGCGGTGCTGGTGTCTTCGGGCCATGTCCAGTCTTGTGACCCCATCGCGGCCATCATCGTGGCTGCGGCGTCGGGGATGAAGGGGCTGGACAACACAGCGTAGACGCGGATCAGGTTGAGGCTGAGGCGGATCATCGCCTGGGCGCGGTCGGGATCGGTTTTGACGACTGTCCAGGGGGCGGCGGATTGCAGGTATTCGTTGCCGATGACCCAGATGGCGCGCAGTTCGGCGGCGGCTTTGCGGACCTCCATCTTCTCCATCATTGCGGCATAGTCCTTGATGCGGGCGCCGAGGTCGGCAATCAGGGCAGATTCCTGGGGGCCGTACTCGCCGCCTGCGGGGATCGTTGGCCCAAATTTGGACACCGCGAATTTTGTCACACGGCTGACGAGGTTGCCCAGGACATCGGCGAGGTCTTTGTTGACCGAGGCCTGGAAATTTTCCCAAGTGAACTCGCTGTCCGAAGATTCAGGCGCGTGGGACAGAAGCCACCAGCGCCAGTAGTCTGGCGGCAGGATACTGAGGGCCTGGTCCATGAAGACGCCGCGGCCCTGCGAGGTTGAGAACTGGCCGCCGTCGTAGTTGAGGTAGTTGAAGCTTTTCAGGTAATCGACCAGCTTCCAAGGTTCGCCTGAACCCAGGATGGTGGCGGGAAAACTGAGGGTATGGAAGGGGACGTTGTCCTTGCCCATGAACTGGTAATAGGTCACGTCAGCCGCCCCCATGTCCGTGCGCCACCAGCGTTGCCACGCGGTGTCGGGCAGGCCATGAGCGTCGGCCCATTCAGCGGTGCAGGCGATGTATTCGATGGGAGCGTCGAACCAGACGTAGAACACCTTACCCTCCATCCCAGGCCAGGGCTTGTCACCATCCTTGACCGGGATGCCCCAATAGAGGTCGCGGGTGATGCCACGGTCTTGCAAGCCGTCGCCGTCTTTCAGCCATTTCTTGGCGATCGACGTGGTCAGGATCGGCCAGTCGGTCTTGGTGTCAATCCACGCCTCCAACTTGTCGCGAAGGCTGCGTTGACGCAGGTAAAGGTGTTTGGTTTCGCGGACTTCGAGGTTGGTCGAGCCGGAGATCGCGGAGCGCGGGTTGATCAGGTCGGTGGGATCGAGTTGTTTGGTGCAATTCTCGCACTGGTCGCCGCGTGCGAGGGTGTAGCCGCAGTTGGGGCAGGTGCCGGTGATATAGCGGTCGGGCAGGAAACGGTTGTCGTCGATGGAAAAAACTTGCTTTTCGCTGACTTCCCCGATCAGGCCGTTGTCATTCAGGACGCCTGCGAAATGCTGCGTCAAATGATGGTTGCGCTGGCTGGAGGAGCGGCCGAAATGGTCGAAGGACAGGCGGAAGCCTTGGGCAATCTCGGCCTGAACGGCGTGCATGTCGGCGCAGTATTGTTCCACGGGCTTGCCGGCCTTGGCGGCGGCCAGTTCGGCGGGGGTGCCGTGTTCGTCGGTGGCGCAGATGAACATCACCTCATCGCCCCGGGCCCGGCAATAGCGGGCGAACAGGTCCGCTGGCAGTTGGCTGCCCACCAGATTGCCCAGATGCTTGATCCCGTTGATATAGGGAATGGCTGATGTGATCAGAATCCGTGCCATGCCGTGCCCTTTGCGCTGCTTTGACGCCTCATTTAGCGCAAGCGTTGGGGTTAGGCCAGAGGGGCGGCCACTGGGCTGGACAGTGGTCCGCCATCCGTCCGGCGCTGCCCGGCAAGGCTGCCCCCGTCGCCTTCGGTCAGGGTCCAGGTGGCGGGCGGCTCCATTTGGGCGCGCAGA
>JBBQGU010000167.1:0-8426 GCA_038323315.1 Rhodobacterales bacterium
ACCATCACTGGCGAATGGGCCGACAGCCCCTTTGACGCCTTCACCGAGCCCGACATGTTCATGGTGCCCGATTTCACCACCGCAACCGCCGCACCCTGGACCGCCGATGTGACGCTGCAGATCATCCATGACGCCATGGACCAGCACGGCAATCCCGTTCCCTTCTCCCCCCGCAACGTGCTCCGGCACGTCCTCACCCTGTACGAGGCCCAGGGCTGGACCCCGGTTGTCGCCCCCGAGATGGAATTCTTCCTGACCGCCCGCAACATCGACCCCAACATGCCCGTCGAACCCCCGATGGGCCGTTCTGGCCGCAAGGCCGCCGGCAAGCAGGCCTATTCCCTCTCTGCCATCGACGAATACGGCAAGGTCATCGACGACATCTACGATTATGCCGAGGCGCAGGGCCTTGAAATCGACGGCATCTTGCAAGAGGGCGGCGCGGGCCAGATCGAGTTGAACCTCGCCCATGGCGACCCGGTCCGCCTGGCCGATGACGTCTTTTTCTTCAAACGCCTGATCCGCGAGGCCGCCTTGCGTCACGACTGTTTCGCCACCTTCATGGCCAAACCGATCGCCGAAGAGCCGGGTTCCGCCATGCACATCCACACCTCGGTTGTCGACAGCAAATCCGGCAAGAACATCTTTGCCGAAAAGAAGGGCGAGGAAACCCCGGCCTTCTATCACTTCATCGCTGGCATGCAAAACCACATGAAAGGTGCGATTGCCGTCATGGCCCCCTATGTGAACAGCTATCGCCGCTATGTCCCCAACCATGCCGCGCCGATCAACCTCGAATGGGGCCGCGACAACCGCACCACCGGCCTGCGCATCCCGATAAGCAGTCCGGCTGGTCGCCGGGTCGAAAATCGCCTGCCGGGGATGGATTGCAACCCCTATCTCGGCATCGCCGCCACCCTCGCCTGCGGTTATCTGGGCCTGATGGAAAAGCGTGAACCCCGCCCCGAATTCAAGACCAATGCCTATATCGAAAGCGACGATATCCCGACCAATCTCGGCGACGCGCTGGATCTATTGGAGGCTGACGCCGCCCTGACCGACGTTCTGGGCCCCGATTTCGTCAAGGTCTACGATTCGGTGAAACGCAATGAATACAAAGAGTTCTTGCAAGTCATCTCTCCGTGGGAGCGTGAACATTTGTTGCTGAACGTATGAACCTGTTGCACGCCAATGACCGGACGGGCACCTACCCGCCCTCCTACTACGCTGCAACCGCCACGCACCTGGCCCCGTTTCCGACCCTGCAAGGTGCAGCGCAGGCTGATATCTGTGTGGTCGGCGGCGGCTATACCGGCTTGTCCGCCGCCCTGCATCTGGCCCAAAAAGGCTATGACGTGGTCCTGCTAGAGGCGCACAAGGTCGGCTTCGGCGCGTCCGGCCGCAACGGCGGGCAGGTCGGCAGCGGCCAGCGTCAGGATCAGGATTGGCTGGAGGCTGCGGTCGGCCGCGACCACGCCCGCCGTCTGTGGAACCTGTCCCAAGACGCCAAGACCTTGGTCAAATCCCTGAACCACGACCATTCCATGCCCGTCACCTTCCACCCCGGCGTGGCCCTTGCCTGTTATACCGATGCCGAGACCCGCGAGGCTCATGCCTATGCCGATAAACTGCACCGCGACTATGGCTATGCCGACATCGAACCCCTCAATCAACCCGACATCCGCCGCCTGATCGGCTCCAGCGCCTACAAAGGCGGTGCCATCGACCGGGGTGCTGGCCACATCCACCCCCTGAACTACGCCATCGGCATCGCCGACGCTGCCGCCAAGTCCGGTGCCCGCCTGCATGAGAACTCCGAAGTCCTGCGCATCGACCACGGCACCAAACCCGTCCTGCACACCGCCCAAGGCACCGTGACCTGCAATCAGGTCATACTCGCCGGCAACGGCTATCTGGGTGGGCTGGAGCCGAAAGTCGCCGCCCGCGTCATGCCGATCAACAACTTCATCGTCGCCACCGAACCCCTTGGCGACCGCGCCCAACACGTCCTTGCTGAAAACGTCGCCGTCGCCGACACCAAATTCGTCGTGAACTATTGGCGCCTGTCCGAGGACAATCGCCTGCTGTTCGGCGGGGGTGAAACTTATGGCTACCGCTTCCCCGCCGACATTCCGAAAACCGTCCTGAAACCCCTGCTCGCCATCTATCCCCACCTCAAAGGCACCCGCATCGATTATGCTTGGGGCGGCACCCTCGCCATCACCATGAACCGGATGCCCTGCTTTGCCCGTCCCCAACCCAACATCCTGTGCGCCTCTGCCTGTTCCGGCCACGGCGTCGCCATGTCGACCCTGGCAGGCAAAATCCTCGCCGAAGCCGCCGCGACCCAAAGCGAAAGCTTCGATGTCATGGCGTCCGTCCCGCAAATGGCGTTTCCCGGCGGCACAACCCTGCGCGCCCCGCTGCTAGTCCTAGCGATGACCTGGTACGGATTGCGCGACAGATTGGGGTTTTGACTGGCGCATCTGCGCCACGGTCTCGGCGGATTTCATCTGCACAGCACAAATGTCACTGGCGTGTTACTAACCCAGAGTTTAAAGCTTTCCTAAATAAGAGTTTCAGGAAAGCTGCGATCATGGCCCCAGACGGACAACTCCTCGCGCCCAATACCTACGATTCCGAACCGATCCCCGACGCCGCCCGCAGCGAGATCGAACGCCTGCTGACCAGCGGCGACCTGTTCCGCTACACGTCCGAAGGCAGCCCCGTCGCCCTCTTGGAGCAGGAATTTGCCGACTTGATGGGCTCGCGCTACGCCCTCGCCGTCGCCTCCTGCTCGGCCGCATTGTTTCTGTCGCTGAAAGCATTGGATCTGCCCCGCGGCGCCCGCGTCCTGATCCCCGCCTTCACCTTCGCCGCCGTCCCCTCCGCCGTGGTCCATGCCGACATGGTCCCCGTGCTGGTCGAGGTCGGTGACAACTACCGCGTCGACATGGCCGATTTCGCCGCCAAACTCGACGATGCACAGGCCGTCCTGATCAGCCACATGCGCGGCCACACTTCCGACATGGACGCCATCATGGCGCTTTGCGACGCCCGCAACATCCCCGTGGTCGAGGATGCCGCCCACTCCCTCGGCACCGAATGGCACGGCCGCAAGATCGGCACCATCGGCAAGGTCGGCTGCTTCAGCTTCCAATCCTACAAACTGGTCAACGCGGGCGAGGGTGGCATCCTGATCACCGACGACCCCGAGGTTGCCGCCCGCTGCGTCATCATGTCGGGTGCCTACGAATCCAATTGGAAAAAACACCCCGGCATGCAAAACAGCTACATGCTGTGGCAAAACAAGCTGCCGCTCTACAACATGCGGATGCAGAACCTGTCCGCCGCCGTGATCCGCCCCCAACTGCCGATGGTCGCCGCCCGCGTCGCCAAAGGCCGCGCCGGCCATGACCGTGTCGCAGATTGCCTGAACGAATGCCCCTGGCTGACCGTCCCCCCCGCCCTGCCGCCGGAACAGCGCGCGCCCGATTCGATCCAGTTCAACCTGACCACCGACTGGACCGACGCCGAGGCGCTGAAATTCCAGTCCCGCGCCAAATCGCGCGGCGTCACTGTCCAGGTCTTCGGCCTGTCCGACGGCAACGCCCGCGCCTTCTGGAACTGGGAGTTTCTTGGCCCCCAGGACGATCTGCCCCAAACCCGCGCCATGCTGATGCGCGCTTGCGATGTCCGCTTGCCAACACGTCTGACCGTGGATGAGCTGGACTTCATTGCCGAAGCCATCGTCAGCGCCGCAGAAGACGTCAAAGCCTAAAGCACCCGCAACGACCCCGCCAGCCACGGCCATTCGGCCAGGGCTGGCCCCACCACCTGCCCCTGCATCAACCCGCGCAACCGACACGCAATCTGCCCCGGCATATCGCGCAGCACCCCGGCCCGCGCACTTAACGACAAGGTCCGCTCCAAGGGCGCAAAGGGCAAAGGCTGCACCTGAACCGCCGCCTTCAGGCTGGCGGCATGATGCAAGGCCAGCGGAGTCAAGATCGTCCACCCCTCCCCCGCCGCAACCATCGCCAGAATAGCCCGATACGAATCCAACTCGAACCGGTGCGCCAGCCGCAGGTTCAGCCGCGCCAGATGCGACGCAATCTGCCGCCCCATCAGATGCCGCGCCGTGTACTGGATCAGCGGCAGCCCCTCATGCCCCCGGCCCCGCGGCGTCACCGCCAGAAACGGCTCGGTCAGAACAGGATGCACCTCGCGCCAGCCATCATCTGCCACCTCGGACCCCAAATCCGCCGCCACCACCACATCCAGCGCCCGCGCCTCCAACTGGTCCAGCAACCGATGGCTCGCACCCGTCTCCAGCAAGAACCGGCAGCCCTTCAACTCGGCCGCAAGGCCCGACAACAACAGCGGCGTCACCTCGGCGTCGAAATCCTCGATCAGCCCCAACCGCAGCGTGGTCAGGCCGGACAGGTCGGCCACCGCCAGATCGGCCCGCGCCTCGGCCTCGGCATTCAGGATGGTCTGGGCATGGCGGCGGAACATCAAACCCGCAGGCGTCAACCCCATGGGCCGGACCGAGCGGTCCAGCAGCACCGCGCCCAAAGCCGTCTCCAGCCCGGTCAATTGCTGCGATATCGCAGATGGGCTGACCCCCAATCGCCGCGCCGCCGCCGAAATCGCGCCCTCCTCGGCCACGGCCAGGAAAATCTCGATCCCCCACAGCGTCACGCGGCCCTGCGCGTCGGGCATCATCTGCCCCCTGTCTTTCACGGCCCCCGGTCTTTCACTGCAAATCACCCCTCACAGCTTGGACAGCTTCTTTTGCAGTTCGGCAAACTGGCGCTTGATCTCGGCCAGTTCCTCGGCCGATCCCGGCTCTGGTTCCGGCTCGACCTTGGAGGGGGACCAGCCCGGAATCCCGCCCATCATCGTTTTCATGAAGGCTTCCTGCTGCTTGCGCATCACCTCGAAACCCGGCATCGCGGTCAGCGGATTGGGGATCGCCCCCATATTCTCGATCACTTTGGATTGCCCGTCGCGCAGCATCTCGAAACTTGCCGCCAGAAACTGCGGCACAACAGATTGCATATTGGTGGTATAGGACCGCACCAGATCCGTCAGCACATTGGTCGGCAGCACCGTTTCGCCCTTGGACTCATGCTCGGCCACGATTTGCAGCAGATATTGCCGCGTCAGATCATCGCCGGATTTCAGGTCAATGATCTGCACTTCGCGCCCTGCGCGGATGAATGTGCCAATATCTTCCAGCGTCACATAGTCGGAGGTTTCGGTGTTATACAGTCGTCGGCTGGCATAGCGCTTGATCAGCAACGGCTTGGCGGCTTCGGCCATTGGAGTCTCCCTTGATGCAGTCCGGCGACTTTAGGCGAGGGTTATCCAAAAAGAAAGGGCGGGGTGATCCCCCGCCCTCATCCATCATTGCAGTCGCAAATCACTTTGCAGGTGCGTTCTTGAACGAAGTGGTCATGTCGTTGCTGGCCTTTGTCACTGAATTTGTCATGTCGTTGCTGACCTTCGTGACCGAACTGGTCATGTCATCGCTGGCCTTCTTGACAGTGGCAGTTGCCTCAGCCGAGGCTTCCTTGCCCGCAGACATCATCAACTCGACCGTATCCATCTGGACCTTCTTGGCCACTTCCGCAAAAGCGGCCATATTTTCCGACGCCATTTCCGCAGCGGCCGACGCAAACTCGGTGACCGACTTGCTGTAATCCGCAGGCTCAGCCTTGGCAGACGAGGCCGCGGTCAGCTTCATGATCGCTTACTTGGCCCATTTGGTCGAGATGTCCGTCGACTTTTCGGCGGCTTCCAAAGCGACTTTGGTCAGCTTTTCGCCAAAGGCGGCTTGGGTCTTGAACGCGTTCTGGAACGCGGCGGTGTCAACCGGAAATGACGCCATCATGTCTTGCATGACCTTGGTGAAGTCGGGGGTATTTGCCATGGTGCATTGCTCCTGAATGTCCGGGCGATCTGCCCGTTTACGATACACCAGACATACATGCTGCAGTGCAGCATTTCAAGTCCAAATACTGCACTGCAGCAAAAAACCACCTGCTCGGTGCAGCGCAACACGACCACGGCGGGCCCGGGCGCCACCCCAGTCAAAGGTAGGATGGGCAATTTGCGCACCCTTTCGGCTTGCCGCAAAGATCGGCTTGCCCATCACGACCACCTCACCCCAGCACATAAGTCCCCGGCGCCGCACACAAAACTTGCACAGGCTCCCGCGCCGCAACCTGCTCGCCAGACCGCTCCGCCAACCACGCACCCCACCGCGGCCACCAACTGCCCGCCGAGAACTCCGCCCCCGCGAGCCAATCCGCCGCCTCCCCCATCGCCCCGGCATTCACATGATGCCCGTATTTCCCCTTGGCCGGCGGGTTGACGATCCCCGCAACATGGCCCGATTGCGACAGGATAAAGGTCCTGTCCTGCGACCCCATCTGCCGAATCCCGTTGAAACTGCCCTTCCAGTGCGCAATGTGATCCGTCTCGCACGCCACCGCACACAGCGGCAGCGTGATATCCGCCAGACTGACCTTGCGCCCAAAGACCGGGAACGTCCCCTTGGCAAACCCATCTTCCTGACACAGCCCCCGCAGATACTCCAACGCCATCCGCGCCGGCAAATGCGTCCCATCGCCGTTCCAGTACAGCAGATCAAACGCCGGCGGCGCCTCGCCCAGCATGTAGCTCTTGATCGCCGGCTGATAGATCAGATCATTCGACCGCATGAAACTGAACGTCCGGCTCATGAACGCCTTGGACAGGATCCCGTCCGCCATCGCCTGCCGCTCTATCCCACCGACAAAATCCTCGCCCAAGAACACCCCAACCTCGCCGGGGTCCGAAAAATCCGTCAGCGTGGTCAAAAACGTCGCCGACCGGACCGATCTATCCCCGACCTTGTGCAAATGCGCCAGTGTCAGCCCCAGCGTCGTCCCCGCAATGCAATATCCCACCGCGTTGATCTGAGCCTCGCCGGTCTGCGCCCTGACCTCGGCCATTGCGGTCAGGAACCCCTCCCGGATGTAATCGTCCATCGTCACCTCGGCGTAACTCGCATCCGGGTTGACCCAGGACACCACGAACACCGTAAACCCCTGATCCACCACCCATTTGATCAAACTGTTCGCAGGCTTCATGTCCAGCACGTAATACTTGTTGATCCACGGCGGAAAGATTAGCAGCGGAACCTGATGCACGGCCTCCGTGCTTGACGTATACTGGATCAACTCGAACATCCGGTTGCGAAACACCACCGACCCCGGCGTCGTGGCCAGGTTCACCCCCACCTTGAACGCCGCCTGATCCGCCAGCGTCACCCGAGCATCGCCGTTGTTCGCCTCGATATCCCGGACCAGGTTTTCCAACCCCTGCACCAGGCTTTCGCCATCAGTCGCCACCGCCCGCTCCAGCGCATCGGGGTTGGTGCCCAGAAAGTTGGTCGGCGCAAACATGTCCACGATCTGCTTGGTAAAGAACTCCACCCGCTTGCGATCGGCCGCGTCCAGCGTCTCCATATCGCCCACGGCGCTCTGCACCGCTTCGGCGTTCAACAGATACTGCTGCTTCAGGAAATTGAACGCCGGATTGCTGTCCCACAAGGGGTTGGCGAATCGCCGGTCCGTCGGCCCCTTGTCCTCCGGCACCGCGAACTCGCCCTTGGCCAAGGCCTGCTGCGCTGCAACATAATGCGTCAGCGTCTTGCCCCAATAGCCGATCTGATGCTCGATCACCTTGGCCGGATTCTGCATCATCTCGGCCATATAGGCCGCCGCCGCCTTGACATACACATCCTGCCCCGGCCCATCCAACGCCCGGTCATGCGCCTTCTTCTCGGCCAACGCCTTGATCAGACGCGCCGAAAGCACCTCGACCCGTGCGATATTCCCGGTCAACCGCGCCAGTTTCGCCTCGGCTTCGTGATCATCGGTTGTCATCTCAATCTTTCACTCTTATCTTGCTGCTTTGCAGCATACCACGTGGCCCGGCTTTCGGCCTGACCGGCAAGGACCCCAGATGAAGTATATGGCCACATATGACCTGATGGAAAGCATCCGCAACACGCATGAGTGGATGGGCGCCACCGCCCGCGCCATGGCATCCTACCCCGCCTTCGCCCTGACCATGAACCCCGCGCTGCAAATGACCGCCGCCTGGGGCGAGGTCGCCGAACGCAGCTTTTCGCGCATGGTGGTCAAGCCCGACTGGGGCATCCGCTCCATCGTCGGCCCGACCGGTCAGGACCATCTGGTCGATGTCGATACCGTGGTCACCAAACCCTTCGGCAACCTCATCCACTTCTCGGTCCACCGCCGCGCGCCCATGCAACGCAAGATCCTCGTCGTGGCCCCCATGTCCGGCCATTATGCCACCCTGTTGCGCTCCACCGTCATAAGCCTGCTGCCCGACGCCGAGGTTTACGT
>JBBQGU010000168.1:0-8421 GCA_038323315.1 Rhodobacterales bacterium
GGGCTGAAGGCCGGGGCTGCGACCGTGATGGACCAATCGGCAGCCGCATTTGCGGGCGATATGGGCCTGTCCACCGCCCTGCATCCCGACCCTTGGGGCGATTGCACCCTATCGCAAATCGCCTGCCAGACCGCCCCCAACGGCCAAAACCCCGACCTGCGGGATGGGTTGGAGGTTGACCGGGCCAGCCTTGACCTCGTCACCTTCTACGCCCGCAACCTTGCGGTGCCCGAACGCCGCGCTATCGCCGACCCGACTGTCCTGCACGGCAAGAAGATCTTCTACGACCTCGGCTGCACCGGCTGCCACACCCCCAAATTCGTCACCCACCGCCTGACCGACCAGCCAGAGCAAAACTTTCAACTGATCTGGCCCTAGACCGACCTTTTGCTGCATGACATGGGGCCAGGCCTCGCCGACAACCGCGCCAAGGGTAGCGCCACGGGCCTCGAATGGAAAACCCCACCGCTTTGGGGCATCGGCCTGACCGCCCAAACCACCGGTCATACCGATTTCCTGCACGATGGCCGCGCGCGCACCCTGCTAGAGGCCATTTTGTGGCATGGTGGCGAGGCGGAACGTCAACGCGACGCCGTCGCCGCCCTGCCCTAACCCGACCGCGCCGCCCTGATCACCTATCTGGAAAGCCTGTAACATGCGGCTCGCCCTGCTGCTGACCCTGCTCGCCACCCCCGCCTTGGCCGATTTCCCCGAAACGGTCCAAATGCATATCCTGCCCGGTTACGCCGCCTTTGCGACAGCAGCCCAAACCCTCGCCGACGCCGCTGCCACGGACTGCACCGCCGATACCCTGCGCCCTGCCTTCCACGCCGCCTGTGACGCATGGCTCGGTGTCAAACATCCGCGCTTTGGCCCGGTCGAGGCGGGCGGCGCGGGCCTGTCCATCGCCTATTGGCCCGACCCCAAAGGCTCGTGCGCCAAATCGCAGCGCGCCTTGCTGGTGGGCGACCCCGCCGCGCTTGAACCCCAGACCTTTGCGCAGCAATCCGTCGCCGCCCGTGGCCTGACCGGGCTGGAGCGGCCCATATACCCCAAAGCCGCTCTGCCCGCCGATCCCTGCGCCCTGATCCGCGCCACCGCCACCGACCTTGCCGCGACCGCCCACCAGATCGACACGGCTTGGGTCACCAGCTTTGCCCAAACCGTCCTGACCGCAGGCGACCCCGGCAACACGACCTACCTGACCCGCACCGAGGCGCGTCAGGTGATGTTGACCCAAATCGTCGCAGCCCTCGAATTCAACCTCGACCAACGCCTTGGCCGCCCCTTGGGCGAGTTCGCCGCCCCCCATCCCGAACGGGCCGAGGCGGTGGCCTCGGGCCGCAGCCTGCTGAACCTGCGCCTGTCGCTGATCGCCCTGCGCGCGATGGCAGAGACCCTGCCCCCTGATGTGCCCCTCACCCTGGCCGCCTTCGACCGCGCCCTGACGTTGACGGACGCGCTGAACGACCCGGTGCTGGCAGGCGTCGCCGCCGGCCCGACCGACTTTGTGGCGACCGATGGACAAGGCGCCATCTGGTCCATAGACCCAGCGGGCCTCACCCCCCTCAGCCGGCATGAAACTCAATGGGACAACCACCTCGTTGCCTTAGGCTAAGTGCCACGGTCACCCTCATCCCTGACCATCCCAGCTTTCATTCTGACCCAAATATCCCACGGGGGCAGCAACTTTGCCCCTTTGGCAAAGTTGCTTTGGGGGTGTGAAACCCCCATGCAACACCAACCTCCCGCCTGAAACCTCCAGATCGGACCGATCCGACAGACGCCCTGCCCCCCGCCGGCACATAGTCCGTCCGCCACACCAACAGCACCCCAAGCGGGTCAAAGTCCCCGGTCAATCTTGTCAGAAATCGCCAAGCGCGCCTGAAAAACCGGTTGCCGCAAAACTCGGGCCTGTACAGCCCAAGCCCTGATCCCTAAAGTTTCAGCAGATCAAGGGGTATCAGACCACCGATGCAGACCATCGCAGCCGACCAGAGCCATCCCATCGCCGCCTTTCGCGCAGCCTCCAAGCGTTACGGCGAGGTTCTGGCCGCCGACGACCTCGACCTGTCCATCCGGCCCGGCGAGTTTCTGTCCTTCCTCGGCCCGTCCGGCTGCGGCAAGACAACCGCGCTGCGGATGCTGGCCGGCTTTGAACAGCCGACCTCGGGTCAGGTTCTGCTGGACGGCCAACAGGTCAACACGATGCCGCCCCACCGCCGCCCGGTGAACATGGTCTTTCAGCACTACGCCCTGTTTCCCCATATGAACGTCGCCGACAACATCAGCTACGGGCTGCGCCAGCAACGCCCCCGCTTGCCCCCAGCCGAGATCGCCCAGCGGGTCGCGGCAACCTTGCAAACCGTCCGCCTGCCGGGCTTTGGCCTCCGCCGCATCTGGGAAATGTCCGGCGGCCAGCAACAGCGCGTCGCGTTGGCAAGGGCGCTGATCAACCAGCCAAAGATCCTGCTGCTGGACGAACCCATGGCCGCCCTGGATCGCAAACTGCGCCGCGAAATGCAGATCGAGTTGCAAAGCCTGCAACGCGCCCTCGGCATCACCTTCGTCCTTGTCACCCATGACCAGGAAGAGGCCCTCAGCATGTCCGACCGCATCTGCATCATGCGCGCAGGCCGCATCGTCCAGACCGGCAGCCCCCGCGCCCTGTATGACGCCCCCATCAACCGCTATGTCGCGGATTTCGTGGGCAAGTCCAACTTCTTTGACGGAACCCTGTCGGCCACCACCGACACCACCGGCACCGTCGATCTGCCCGGCTTTCCGGGCCTTGGCCGCCTTGGCCCCGACCTCAAAAAGGGCGACAAGGTCAGCCTCTCGGTCCGCCCCGAACAAATCGCCCTGACCCGCAAAGCCACCGCCATCCCGGTTTTGATCCTGAACCGCATCTTTCTTGGCGAACACACCGAATACCTCGTGCAAAACCACGCGCTCGGGTCCTTCCTCGTCCTCGTGTCCCGCCAATCCGAGGCGCAAGAGGGCGGCTTTGACCCCGGCGACACCGCCTTCACGAACTGGCAGACCGACACCGCACTGATCCTCAGCAACGACTGAAACATGGGAGACTGACATGAAAGACCATCTGACACCCAAAGACTTCATGGCCGAACTGATGCGCTACCGCAAAGGCTCGGTCACACGGCGGCACTTCCTCGGCGTGACCGGTCTTGGCATGGCGACGACCGTGCTCGGCACCGCCATGCCCGGCCTGCTGACCCGCCCCGCCTTTGCCCAAGGCTCGATCGGCGACATGGTCGTGCTGGCGAGCTGGCCCAACTACCACGACCCCGCCAGCTTTGACGCCTTCACTGCGGCGACGGGTGCCGCCGTTCAGGTCAACGTCTTCGGCTCGAACGAAGAGATGCTGGCGAAATTGCAGGCCGGCGGCTCGGGCTGGGACGTGTTCGTGCCGACCAACTACACCATCACCACATATGTGTCCGAAAAGATCATCGAACCCCTCGATATGTCCAAACTGCCCAACTACGACGCCGCCAGCTTCGACGCCCGCTTTGCAGGCCCCGGCACCGTCGATGGCAAACTTTACGCAGCCTCCAAGGACTGGGGCACCACCGGCATGGCCGTCAACACTGGCCTGACCGGCGGCAAGACCCTGACCACGTGGAAAGAGTTCTGGGACCTGACCAAGACCGACTTCACCGGCCGCACCACCGTCCACGACTACCAACTGACCACCATCGGCAACGCGCTGAAATCCTTTGGCTATTCCTTCAATTCGGTCGACCCCAAGGAACTGGCCGACGCCGAAACCCTGCTGTTGGAGGTGAAACCCCACCTCTTTGCCATCACCTCCGACTACCAGCCGCCGATGCGGTCTGGCGACGCGTGGCTGGCGATGTGCTGGACCGGCGACGCCAAGCAGTTGAACAAGGACATCCCCGAAATTCAGTACATCATCGGTCGCGAAGGCGGCGAGATCTGGAGCGATTTCTACGCCATCCCCTCCAGCGCCCCGCACAAGGACGCCGCCTACGCCCTGATCAACTTCCTGTTGGACCCTGCGATCAACTACAAAGAGGCAATGTTCCACGGCCAGCCCGTCGCCGACGCCCGCGTCAACGCGATGATGTCAGCCGAGATCATGGCTGACCCGATCATCCACCCCGCCGCCGACCTGCTGTCCACGCTGGAATTCGGCGCCGCAGCCACCCTGACCAACCCCGACCGCGCCGAGTTGATGGCCCGGTTCAAGTCGGCCTGACCCCGAATGGCCCGGAACCCCGGCGCAGCCTCACCCCCCCGGCACCCAAGTCCGCTCGAAAAGCCCAGTGTGCCGGATCGCGCCGTCGGTTCCGGCCCACCCACCATGATCGGGACGTAACATGTCGCCAAAGCTGATCAACCGGTTGCTGCTGGCCCCCGCTGGTCTGTGGCTGCTGGCCATGCTGGTGCTGCCTTTGGTGGTGGTCCTGGTCTTCAGCTTTGGCGAGCGCGCCGATGCGGGCGGCTACATCCCCGCCTTCACCCTGACCCAATACCTGAACTTGCCCGCGCGGTGGAAGGCGTTCCAGAACACCCTGACCCTGGCACCACTTGGCACCCTGATCGTCCTGCTGATCGCCTACCCCCTTGCCTATTTTCTCGCGCTCAAATCCAACCCCAAATGGCGCACGCTCCTGTTGATCCTGGTCATCGTCCCGTTCTGGACCTCGATCCTGATCCGCTCCTACGCCTGGATCTTCATCCTCGGCGGCAAGGGCATCCCGGCCATTCTGGACCACCTCGGCCTGCCGGGCATCCGCCTCATAAATACCCAATTCGCCGTCCTTGCCGGCATCGTCTACGGCTACCTGCCCCTGATGGTGTTCCCGATCTTCGTGTCGCTCGAACGCCTCGACAAACGCCTGCTGGAGGCGTCCGCCGACCTAGGCTCCCCCCCGTGGCGATCCTTCCTGCAAATCACCCTTCCCCTGTCCCTCCCCGGCGTCGCCACCGGCTGCATGCTGGTGTTCATCCTGCTGATGGGCGAGTTCCTGATCCCCGCCATGCTGGGCGGCGGCAAGGTCTTCTTCGTCGGCAATGCGCTGGTCGACCTGTTCTTGCAATCGCGCAACTGGCCCTTCGGCTCGGCAGTCGCGGTGGCCCTCGTGGTGGTGATGCTGATCACCGTCACCATCTACATGCGCGCCATAAAACGTTGGGGCAACGGCCGCGACGATGTGTCTTTGATGTGAGGGTCCGATGCGCCTCTATGCCATAGCCGTCTACCTGTTCCTGTACATCCCGATCGCCATCATCGCGCTGTTCAGCTTCAGCGCAGGGCGCAACGCGTCCGAATTCACCGGATTCTCGATCCAGTGGTACGGAAAAGCCCTGTCCAACCCCTTCGTGATGGAGGCGCTGAAAACCAGCTTCACCGTCGCCCTGTCCTCCGCCACAATCGCCGCCGTCTTCGGCACCATGGCCGCCCTGGCACTCCAAGGCATGACGGGCCGCCTCAAAACCCTGTTCGACGCCCTGATCTACATCGCCGTGATGATCCCCGGCATCGTGATCGGCATCAGCACCCTGATCGCGTTGGTCACGGTGTTCGGCTTCCTGAACCCCATCCTCACCGCAATCTGGCCCTTCGCCACCCCCGCCCCCCAACTGGCGCTGGGCATGATCTCCCTGATCGCCGCGCACAGCCTGTTCAACATGGCTCTGGTCATCATCATCGTCCGCGCCCGCATCGCGGGCATGGACCGCAGCTTTACCGAAGCCTCCGCCGACCTTTACGCCACCCCTTTCGGCACATTCCGCCAGATCACCCTGCCCCTGATCCTGCCGGGCATCCTCGCAGGGTTCCTCCTGTCCTTCACCTTCAGCCTCGACGATTTCATCATCGCCTTCTTCGTCGCAGGCTCCAACACCACCCTGCCGATCTACGTCTTTTCTTCGATCCGCAGGGGCGTAACCCCCGAGATCAATGCCATCGGCACCATGGTTCTGGCCCTGTCCCTGATCCTGCTGGTCACCGCACAGGTGTTTCTGCAACGCGGCCGCAAGTAACCCCACACACGGGCACGGCCCAGACCCTACGCGATCTGGGCCGTCATGCTCCACCGACGTTGTGCCACCCCCGACGTCTCAGGCCGCGGGCCGCAGCGCGGTGGCCACATCCTCCACCATCATCCCGGCAAGCGCACCAAAAGCGACAGTCCACGCGGCACGGGCGCGGTCCTCGAAACCGGCGGCCAAGGCACTGGCCAAAGTGTCCAGCAACGCGGCCCCGACCGGCTCGAAATGCTCGAAATCGATACCACAGGTGGCATGACGCACGCCCGGCATCTGCATGGCCGGGTCCAACTCCTCGGGCCGGTCCAATGCGCCGACAGCAAAGGCCGCCCTGTTCGGTCAGGTCATGCGGGAACATGGCGCGCAACTTGGCGCAATCTCGAACAGCCTTGCATAAAAAGCAGCCGCGAACTCGGCCTCCATGCCACGGGTCAGGCCAAGCTGGGCGCGGATCAGGGCGATATCGTCTTGGGTCCTGCCAGTCTCCTGCAGGATCGGGCCCGATCATCGGACCACCTTTGAACCGCTTCTGACGCCCGCTGCATCAGCAAACCCAGGCCTGCCAATGATCCCCTTCATTCCGATCTAAATACTCTCTTCCTTACGACCCCAACGCCTCGAACAACCGCGCGACCGCTTCCGCGCCGGGATCCACGTGCCCCTCCAGATTGCCCTCGCTGATATAGGCCGCCCGCCCCGCTTTTGCGCGCCGCATCGTGGCGGTATGATCCGCCCCCGCCCGCGCTGCCCGTGTCGCAGCGGCCAACCCGTCGCCCAAAGCCTCCAACGCGGGGTGCAGGGCGTCCACCATCGTCCGGTCGCCCAACCCCGCCCCGCCGATCTGCTGCATCCGGTCCAGGCCCGCCTTCAACGCCGCGCCCATCGTCAGGCCAGACGAGGCCGCATCCCCCGCCGCCGCAAAGAATATCGCCAGCAGCACGCCCGAGGACCCGCCCATGGTCTGGCTCAACTCCAGCCCGATCGCACGGTACAATTGCGTATGGTCGGCCAGCGGCAGATGGTCCATCGCCCCGATCAGCGCGCGCGCCGCCCCCGCCAGGGTCGACCCGGTATCGCCGTCGCCGGTCTTGGCGTCCAGAGCGTTCAGGTCCGCCTCCATCGCCATCAGGATTTCGCAGCACCGCGTCAGGAACGCCCGCGTCGGCTGATGGGCGGACGGGATCGGCCGGATCGGCGTCAACCCATCCGGCAGCGCCAGCACAATTGCCGCACCCACAGCCTCACAGCCAGGCCAGGCCGCCAGTCCCGAGGGCGCCGTCAAGGCCGCCAGATGTGCCGCCGGTGCGGGATAGACCGAAACCGAAACCCCCCGCATATCCAGACTGGTCATCATCGCCGCAGGCCCGACCATATGGCTGATCTGCCCGCCGATCCGCGACCGCAGCAGTTCGAACGCCAGCACCGACATTTCCAGAACCGATGTCCCGCCCAGATTGTTCAACACCACCACATGCGGCCCCGGCTCCATCGCGACAGCCAGCTTGTCGACCATTGCCGCAATCGCCTGCTCGGCTCCCGAAAAGCCGATCTGTTCCACCCCCGGCTCGCCATGAATGCCCAAGCCCAACTCCACCATCCCCGCCGGAATCCGGCTCTCCTTGGTCGAGCCCGGAACCGTGCAGGTGTCCAGCGACATGCCGATGGACTTGATCCCGGCAACCACCTGTCCAGCGGCCTCCGTCACCTCGGCCAAATCCGCGCCCTGTTCCGCCAAATGCCCGGCAATCTTGTGCACAAACAGCGTCCCCGCCACGCCACGCGCTTGGGGCAGGTGCGGCAAAGCAATGTCGTCATCGACGATCACGATGCTGACCTTGCGCCCGAACGCCCGCGCCCGCTCCGCCGCCAACCCAAAGTTCAACCTGTCGCCGGTGTAGTTCTTGACGATCAGCAAACACCCCGCAGGTCCCGTCACCGCCAATATTCCCGCCAACACCGCATCGACCGACGGGCTGGCAAAAACATCCCCACACACCGCCGCCGTCAACATGCCCTTGCCCACAAACCCCGCATGGGCCGGCTCATGCCCCGCCCCGCCACCGGACACCAGCGCGACCTTGCTGCGATCCCAGTCCGCCCTGACCACCACCCGGATATGCGGATAGCCATCCAACCGTGCCAACCGCCCGCCACTGGCCATGATCAGCCCGTCTATCGCCTCGGTGACGATATTCTCACGTTTGTTCATGAATTGAGTCATGGGGTGCTCCTCACACGATACGCGCGCCGGTGGCGTCGAAATAGAACGGCCGGACGGGTTGGATTTTGATGATGTCACCGGCCCGAAGCGCGGTATGGGCATCGGTCACGGTGATCAGGTCGTGCGATTTGAACTTCAGATGCAGGCGGGTCTGGTCGCCC
>JBBQGU010000169.1:0-8406 GCA_038323315.1 Rhodobacterales bacterium
AAGCGGTTGGGGATTGGGGGGGTTGGCGACGGGGGGGCGGATCGTGCGCAAGGCCTGAGCGGGGCGCTTGGGGCCGCGCCCGGGGGAGTGGGCTGTCTGCCCTCTCCCCCGGGCCCCCTCGCCCGAGGATATTTGTGTCAGGGTGAATGGGGGGCACACTGGGGCGATGATCTGGGGCCGAATGATGCAGGCCGGAGGGCGCGGAATGCGGGTTTGACCCTAGAAATTGGCTCCGGTCAGGGTCGTGCCGGGCACGGTCAGGCGCAGGTCACCGTCGAGACTGGTCACGGTGCGGGTCTGGACGCCTGGCAGTTTTGCGAAGGCGATGGAAAACTTCTTTGGGAAAAGCGTTCTGGGCAGGGTTTCGAAGCCGGGGACCGGGCGCAAGATTTGGCTTATGGCATTAATGCAGGCGGCCTTGTTGGCTGAGCCGTGGGCAATCGTGTTCTGCTTGACCATCTCGGCCACTTCCGGGGTGACGAAGATCGTCTGCTGGATCAGTTCGAAGGGTGCGGTGCCCTGAAAATCGACGTAGTTGGCAAGCAGTTGCGGGGTCATGCCGTAGCGCAGATCTTTGCGTTCCGGGGCCGTCGGTTGTTCCCATGATCCGGCGGGGTCGTACAGAACACGTTCTGTGCCGTTGATCAGCAAGGCGGAATGCACGCCCGAGGTCGTGCGGGTGTTGATCGATGTGAAGAGAGTGATCGAGGCCGGGTTGGGATCGACATAGCGGGCGCGGGAAACATCGGCGTCGCTGGCCCATTTGTTGTCGGCGGTGCAAGCCACAAGAGAGAATAGCGCCAGAAGGCCGGTCAGCAAGCGGATCATGTCAATTCCATTGTAAGGCGGGTCGGGTTTGTGGGCGGTCGGGTTTGTGGGCGGTCGGTTCTGTGGGCGGTCAGGACTTCAGGCGTTGGCCAGTGCCATGACGATCAACACCATAACGGTGATGATCGCGGCCCAGGTTGACATTTTGATGAACCCGGCGAATGTCTTCTCCTGTTCGCGAATGTCCATTTTGCCCGGTTTCTGTTCGGCCATGATGCCAACCCTTTGTTGCTGTTCTGCGCTGCACTTATCCCAATTGCGGGGTCATGTCACGGCCCATGTCACGGCCCATGTCACGGCCCATGTCACGGGGCCATGTCACCGGTAATTGACGGGCGAAGGGTTGTGATACCAACCGCCTTCTGCGCTGACGTCTCTTGCCCAGTCCCCGGTTGCAATGGACCCTATGGTGTCGGGCACCCCGACGAGCGCAATCCAGGTTTCGCAGCAGGCATCCAGGATGGCACCGTAGGTGTCAAAGACGCGGTTGGCGAGATAGTTCTGGCGGAGGTATTGCCAGATGTTCTCGACCCATTGGCGGTCAGGCGGATTCGGCTCCGGCGAATACGGCGACAAGGGCAGCAGGCTGATGTTGTCGGGGACGACGAGGCCGCCGCCCGGTCGATGCCAGCCCGCGCCGTCGAGCGTGATGACGGCATGGGCGCCGGGAGCCACCTGGGAACTGATCTCGGCCACGTGCAGGTTCATTGCCGCGATGTTGACGCCTGGCAGCACGAGGGCCGCGCCGACGCCGCGTGCGGGACAGACGGCACCGAACAGACAGGCGGAGGTGTAGCGCTGATCATGTGCCCTCGGCCGGCTGCCGCGGTCGGCCCAGACATAGGTCAGGCGGCCCTGCTGGCCGATGCGCGCGTTCGCCGGGAAAACAGTCCCCCGGACTGTTTTCTGGCCCGGCTCACTCTTGCCACCAAAGCTCGATCTGCTTAACCCGCGCGTGCTCGGGCATGACGGCGCGGACGAGATCGGCGAAGTTTTTTTTATGCGCCTGCTGGGCTTCTGGATCCTGCCCGGGATGGCGAGGGCGAACGGACGCTCGCGAGAAGTTCAGCCGCGCCAGTAGTTTACCGCCCGTGCGCTCGTACATCTTCACGCCAGAGTGCCGTGCGATCCCGTCGCGCAAGTTTCAGCACCGCCAACGCATCACCCAGCGCCAGCGCCATCATACGACGCGCCGCCACCGCATCTGTGGTGCGGCCCGCCTCCGCCTGAAACCCATCTGCATCAAGGACCGTTGTTGTAATCGCTATCGTCATATCCATTCTTCCTGCCCTAAGGGCGGTGATTCAGACGCGCGACATCGGCGCAACTTACGTTCGAGTCAACGGGAACGGCGGTTGGTATGAGAGCCGGTGTCTGTGCCGGAGCGCGCCTTCGGGAGGATAAATGGTGAAGGCAAAGGCGTCAGGTTGGTGAGTTTTGCCTTGGCGGGGGGCGGGTGCTTTGATCGCGTGCAACGCTTCAAGGGGCCGGTTCAAATGCTGCGCCAACTCCATGCGCCGTCGGGGGCCAGGTCACGGGTGATCGTGCCGCGACCGCGCAGGCAGTTAAGGTGGGCGATGGATTCCGACAGGGCGAGGCTGAAGGTCTGGTCCACGATGGGGCGTTTGAACAGGACGGCGAAACATTCGGTGGCGCGGCGGGGTTCGCGCAGGTGATCTTGCAGGCGGGTAAGGGCGGATTCGTGGTCTTTCAGCATCTGGATCAGCCTTTGGGGCAGGCCGGTGAAGGGCAGTTTGTGGCCGGGCAGGACGAAGTGATCCTCGCGGGCGATCGGGATAAGGTCACGGGTCGAGGTCAGCCATTCGGTCAGGGGGTCGGCGTCGGGCTCGGTTGGGTAGACACCGATATGGGCGGATATGGTGGCCAGCAGCTGGTCGCCGGCCAGGATCAGATTGTCGTCCAGGCTGAACAGCATGGCATGGTCGGGGGCGTGGCCCTGACCCAGACGCACCTGCCAGCGGCGGCCTGCGGCGGTCAGGATTTCGCCTTCGGTGATGCGGGTGAAGCCGAGGGGCATCTGCGCCACGACGTCGCGGAAGTTGAAGGGGCGTTCGAGGGCCTTGGCCTCGCGTTGGTCGGATGGGAGGCCGGCGCGTCGGTAGAATTGCAGCGATTCGGGCGAGGGCAGGCGTTGTTCGTCCAGCGTCAGCATGCGGGCATAGAGCCAGGCAGTGCGGGTGGTTATGAGTTCGACGCCTTGGGACTGGAACCAGCCGGCAAGACCGATATGGTCGGGGTGGTGGTGGGTGACGATCAGCCGCGTGACCGGCTTGCCGCGCAGGGGCACCGCCAGCAACGCCTGCCAGATGGCGCGGCTGTATTGGTTGGACATGCCGGTGTCGACGAGGGTCCAGCCCTCGGGGTCTTCCAACGCATAGCAGTTGACGTGGTCGAGCGCCATGGGCAGGGGCAGGCGCAGCCAGCGGATGCCGGGGGCGACCTCTAGGGCTTCGTAGTCGCCGGGCGGGGTGGGGAAGGGGTAGTGGAGGGCAGTCACGCGGAAAGGGCCTGTGGGGTCAGGGCGTAGAGGTCGGCGGAACTTTCGTGGGCTTGGGCGAGCAGGGCGGCGTGTTCAGGCAGCAGGCGGCGGATGGCGAAACGGGCGAGGGGTTCACGGGCGGGGTCGGCGGCGGCGGCCTTGAGGTGAAAGTGGCAGCCGAGGATGCGGGCGAAGGCGCGTTGGTAGGGGACGGCCGCGGCGAAACGGTCGTTCAGGGGTTGGGCGATCAGGTGTTCGGTGGCATCGCGCAGCGCCTCGGCGGCGGTCCAGAGGCGGGTGGCGAGGTCGGGGAGGGCGGGGCGGATGGCGACGGCGGCCGCTTGCAATTCGTCGATCAGGCGGAAGGCGGCCTCGCCGTTGTCCATCATCTTGCGTCCCACAAGGTCCATGGCCTGAATGCCATTGGTGCCTTCATAGATCGAGGTGACGCGGACATCACGGGCAAATTGCGCGGCGCCGGTGTCTTCGATGAAACCCATGCCGCCGTGGACTTGAATGCCCAGTTGGGCGACATGGTTGCCGGTGTCGGTGCCGAATGCCTTGGCAATGGGGGTCAGCAGGGCGGCGCGGGCCTGATGCTGGGGGTCGCCCGTGGCGGTGCCCAGGTCGATCGCCACGGCGCAGGCGAGGCCGATGGCGCGGGCGGCGAAGATTTCGGCCTTCATCTCGGCCAGCATGCGGCGGACATCGGCGTGGTCGATGATGGTGCCGGTGCCCAGCGGGGTTTTGCCTTGATGGCGGGTTTCGGCATAGGTCAGGGCCTGTTGAAAGGCGGCCTCGGCCACGGCGACGCCTTGCATGCCGACGCCGAGGCGTGCGTTGTTCATCATGGTGAACATGGCGGCCATGCCCTTGTGCGGCGGGCCGATCAGCCAGCCGGTGGCGGCGTCGTACTGCATGACGGCGGTGGGGGAGCCGTGGAGGCCGAGTTTGTGTTCGAGGCTGACGACGTGCAGCGAGTTCCGTTGGCCGGGCTGTCCGTTGGCGTCCGGGATCAGTTTGGGGACGAGGAACAGGCTGATGCCTTTGGTGCCCTCGGCCGCGCCCGGAAGGCGGGCGAGGACAAGGTGGCAGGTGTTGGTGGTGAAGTCGTTGTCGGCCCAGGTGATGTAAATCTTCTGACCGGTGATGGCATAGGTTCCGTCGGGATTGGGGTCTGCGCGGGTCCGGAGCGCGCCGACGTCGGAGCCGGCTTGGGGTTCGGTCAGGTTCATGGTGCCGTTCCATGCGCCGGAGATCAGGTTGGGTATGTAGAGCGATTTGATGGCGTCGGTGGCGTGGTGTTCCAACGCTTCGATCTGGCCTTGGGTCATCAGGGGGTTCAGTTGCAGGGCGAGGCAGGCGGAACCCATCATGTCGTTGACGCAGGTGGTCAGGGTCATCGGCAGGCCAAGGCCGCCATGGTCGGGGCTGGCGGACATGCCGATCCAGCCGCCTGCGGCGATCGCGGCAAAGCCTTCGGCAAAGCCGGGCGAGGTACGGACGATGCCGTTTTCAAGGCGGGCGGGGTGTTTGTCGCCCATGCGGTTCAGGGGGGCGAGGGTGGTTTCGCACAGCTTGGCAGCCTCGGACAGAATGGCCGCGACCATGTCGGGGGTGGCTTCGGCAAAGCGGGGGGTGGCGGCGATGTCGGCGAAGGGCAGGACATGGGTCAGCAGAAAGTGGAAATCGGCGAGGGGGGCGCGGTAGGGCATTCGGGGTTCCTGCTGTGAGCGGACTGTTCGGTCCTATCGGATTGGGTCAGATCGGGTTGGGTCAGATCGGGTTTGGTCAGTTGGGGCTGGACAGGGTGTGGGTTGGCAAGGCTTTGGTCTGAGCGTAAAGGAACGCGCTGAGATAGACGTTAACCCCGCGCGGTATGCGGACAACAGAGACGCTGCGTCATGATCACCACAGACCTGTTGAGCCCTGATCAGACCGGGCTGGCGACAGCGGCGGATTTGCTGCGCCGGGCGCAGGTCGTAGCATTTCCGACCGAGACGGTTTACGGACTTGGCGGGGATGCGCGGTCGGATATGGCGGTGGCGCGGATCTTTGCGGCCAAGGGGCGGCCAAGATTCAACCCGCTGATCGTGCACGTGCCGGATGTGGCGGCGGCGCGGGAGTTTGGGGTGTTTGATGCAAGGGCTGATACCCTGGCGGCGGCGTTCTGGCCGGGGCCTTTGACGCTGGTGCTGCCGGTAAGGGCGGCGGGGCTGTCGGAACTGGTGACGGCCGGGTTGAGGTCGGTCGCCGTCAGGGTGCCTGCGCATCCGGTGGCGCAGGGGTTGTTGCGGGCGTTTGGCGGGCCTTTGGCGGCACCCTCGGCCAATGTGTCGGGGCGGGTGTCGCCGACACGCGCGGGGCATGTGATGGCGGGGCTGGCGGGCCGCATTGCGGCGGTGGTCGATGGCGGCGCCTGTGCGGTGGGGGTTGAGTCGACGATTGTCGGGCTGGTCGGGGTGGCCGAACTGTTGCGGCCGGGTGGAGTGGCGTTGGAGGCGTTGGAGGCTGTGTTGGGACCTTTGGTGGTGGGCGGATCAGACGTGCGGCCGAGTGCGCCGGGGCAGTTGGCGTCACATTACGCGCCGGTGGCGGCGGTGCGGTTGGGGGCCGTGACGACGGGGCCGGGGGAGATCGGGCTGGGGTTCGGGCCGGGTGGGTTTGATCTGAACCTGTCGGTTGCGGGCGATCTGGTGGAGGCGGCGGCAAACCTGTTTCACATGCTGCGCGAGGCCGACAGGTTGGCGGCTGGGCGCGGGATTGCGGTGGCGGTCGTGCCAGAGGTGGGGCTGGGGCGGGCGATCAATGACCGTTTGCGGCGGGCGGCTGCTCCACGCGGGTAAGGCAACGGAGCGCCAGGGGCGCAGAGAGTCTTTGCCTCGCCATCCCGGCGGGGCCGGGTCGGCTCAGGTGGGTAGGGCTGGAAGTCTGGATCGAGTTTTGGGGGTTTGCGAGCGTTGTTGTGGTCGCAAGGGGATATTTGGGTCAGAATGAAAGGGGAGAGGACGGTGTTTTTCGGGAGGCGTCATTCCTCGACCTTCAGGACGATTTTGCCGATATGGCCGGGTGCCTCGATCCGCCAATGGGCGGCGGGGGCCTCGTACAGTTTGTATTCGCTGTCCAGGATGACCTTGACCGCGCCGCGGGCGATCAGGGGCCACAGATGGGTTTCAAGCTGAAATGCGATGCGGGATTTGGCGAGGTCGGATTGGGGGCGCAGGGTGGATCCGGTCATGGTCAGGCGGCGGGTCATCAACTCGGTAAAGTTCACCTCGGTCCTGGCACCTTGCAGAAAGGCGATCTGCACCAGACGGCCGTCATCGGCGAGCGCCTTGAAATTCTGCTGGATATAGGGACCGCCGACCATGTCGAGGATCAGGTTGACGCCGCCCAGTTTTTGCAAGGCGGTGGCGAAATCGTCGGTCTTGTAGTTGAAGCCGTGTTCGGCGCCCAGTTTTTCGCAAAAACGGGCTTTGTCATCGGTGCCCGCGGTGGTGTAGATTGTGGCCCCGAGAGCGCGGGCGATCTGGATGGCGGTGGTGCCGATGCCAGAGGTGCCGCCATGGATCAGCACCCGCTCGCCCGCCCGCAACCCGCCGCGCATGACCATGTTGGACCAGACGGTGAAGCAGGTTTCGGGCAGGCAGGCGGCGTCGCGCATCGAGACGCCGTCAGGGATCGGCAAAGCGTGGCTTTCGTGGGTCAGGGCATATTCGGCATAGCCGCCGCCCGGCAACAGCGCGCAGACCTTGTCGCCGATTTGCCAGCGGGTCACGCCCGGACCCATCGCGACAACGCTGCCGGAACATTCCAGGCCCGGCAAGCGCGAGGCATTGGCGGGCGGGTTGTACAGGCCCTGACGTTGCAGCGCGTCAGGGCGGTTCACCCCGGCATAGGCCACGCGGAGCACGATCTGGCCATGACCCGGCACTGGCACCGGCACCGAGCACGGTTGCAGCACATCCGGCGCGCCGGGGCTGGAGATTTCCATCGCAAGCATGGCGTTTTGCAGGGTCATGGGTCGCAGCCTTTCAGGACGTGCCTAAGTCGGTATTCGGGGTCAGACTTTGCCGGGCAGATCGGTGGCCCTTTTTGGCGCACGGATCCTTTCCAGAATCTTCAGGGGGCCGGACATAACGGCCTTGCCAAAGCGATTTTCCTGAAAACGGGTCTTGGTCGCCTCAAATCGCATCACATTTTCGATCCGGCGGTCCAGAAATTCCCATGTTGCCCGCTGGTCCGTGCTGTCATCGCCCAGCCAGAACAGCACGGTTGCCGCATAAACGCCCGAGGCGCTGACGCGTTTGGTGTACCAACTGAGATCGTTCGAAGTGTCGCCAAGGGCGGTCCAGATCGTATCCGCGGTGGACCACAGCGCGCGGCTGCCTGCTGCGGCATTCTGGGGCAGGGCGAACAGGGCGGTGCCCCGGCGGACGCATTCGCGGTCGGCCAGTTGCAGGCGCAGGCGGACGGCGGTGGCAAAACGGTCGCGAAACCGCAGAGCGGCCATGTCGGTGGCGGCAATCGTCTCACGCAGTTGCTGGTCGCCTGCGGCGTGATAGGCCAGGGCGAGGTCCAGGCCGCCGCGCGGGAACAGGGCACGGGCCAGGGCCGGGGCGGTTTGCGAATCGGTGATGGCGGCGGTCAAGGTCGCTTCGGACCAGCCATCAAACGGCACATGGGGCAAAGCGGCCTGCAAAAGCCGGGTTTTGGTGGTTTCCATCGTGGTTTTGTCGTCCATTTCAAGCCTCCTGACGGATCGGTGGACAAGGCGCGCACAGTTTGTTATGCGCGCCGAGCCTGCACATATATAGTGCAACTCTAACTTAGGAAGGTGGTGACAACCACATGCAGGTCAGCGTCCGCGACAATAACGTCGAGCAAGCCCTTCGGGCCCTCAAGAAAAAGCTGCAGCGCGAAGGCGTGTTCCGCGAAATGAAGCTCAAGCAACATTTCGAGAAACCCTCCGTCAAGAAAGCGCGCGAGCAAGCCGAAGCCGTTCGCCGTGCGAGGAAACTCGCGCGGAAAAAGCTTCAGCGTGAGGGCGGGATGTAAGACATCCGCGTTCCCTGGGG
>JBBQGU010000170.1:0-8387 GCA_038323315.1 Rhodobacterales bacterium
AAGTAAATCCGTAGGGCGGGGTTGACCCCGCCACACCCAACGGCGGGGTGAACCCCGCCCTACAAGGAATACCCAGATGACCGAACAGACCCCCAACGCCCAGTTCCAGGCCTCCTCCTTCTTGCAAGGGGCCAATGCCGACTATGTCGACACGCTCGCCGCCCGCTATGCCGAAAACCCCGGCGCGGTGGATGCGGGTTGGGCCGAGTTCTTTCGGCAGCTCGGCGATGACAGCATGGACCAAAAGCGTCAGGCCAGCGGCCCCAGCTGGGCGCGCACCGACTGGCCGCCGCAGCCCCATGATGACCTGACCGCCGCCATGACTGGTGAATGGTCCGCCGAGGCCCGCGCCATCCCCGATAAACTGACCGACAAGGCCGCCGAACAGGGCGTCACCCTGACCGACGCGCAGGTCAAACGGGCGGTTCTGGACTCGGTCCGCGCCATCATGATCATCCGCGCCCACCGCATTCGGGGCCACCTCGCCGCCGACCTCGACCCGCTGGGTATCGTCGAACGCGGCAACCACCCGGAGCTGGAGCCCGCATCCTACGGCTTTACCGAAGCCGACATGGACCGCCCGATCTTCATCGACAACGTGCTCGGCCTTGAAACCGCCTCGATGCGCGAGATCATCGACATCGTCCGCCGCACCTATTGCGGCACCTTCGCACTGCAATACATGCACATTTCCGATCCCGAACAGGCCGGCTGGCTGAAGGAACGGATCGAAGGCTACGGCAAGGAAATCGCCTTCACCCGCGAGGGGCGCAAGGCGATCCTGAACAAACTGGTTGAGGCTGAGGGTTACGAAAAGTTCCTGCACGTCAAATACATGGGCACCAAACGTTTTGGTCTGGATGGGGCCGAAAGCCTGATCCCCGCGATGGAGCAAATCATCAAGCGCGGCGGGATGCTCGGCGTGAAAGAGGTTGCCATCGGCATGCCACACCGGGGCCGTCTGTCCGTCCTCGCCAACGTCATGATGAAACCCTACCGCGCCATTTTCAACGAATTTCAGGGCGGCAGCTTCAAACCCGAGGATGTCGATGGCTCGGGCGACGTCAAATACCACCTCGGCGCGTCGTCCGACCGCACCTTCGACGGCAATACCGTCCACCTGTCTCTGTCCGCCAACCCCTCTCACCTCGAAGCCGTCAACCCCGTCGTGCTGGGCAAGGTCCGCGCCAAGAAGGACCAATACGGCGACACCGACCGCTCGCAGGTTCTGCCGATCCTGCTGCACGGCGACGCCGCCTTTGCCGGGCAAGGCGTCGTGGCCGAATGCTTTGGGCTGTCGGGGCTGAAAGGTCACCGCACCGGCGGCACCATCCATATCATCGTCAACAACCAGATCGGCTTTACCACCTCGCCGTCCTACAGCCGCTCCTCGCCCTATCCCACCGACATCGCGTTGATGGTCGAGGCGCCGATTTTCCACGTGAACGGCGACGACCCCGAGGCTGTCGTCCACGCTGCCCGCGTCGCTACCGAATACCGGCAAAAGTTCCACAAGGACGTCGTGATCGACATCTTCTGCTATCGCCGTTTTGGCCATAACGAGGGGGACGAACCCATGTTCACCAACCCCCAGATGTACACCCGCATACGCAAGCAAAAGACCACCCTTCAGGTCTATACGGATCGTCTGGTCAAGGACGGCCTGATCCCCGAAGGCGAGATCGAGGATATGAAGGCCGCCTTTCAGGCCAGATTGAACGAGGAATACGAAGCGGGCAAGGATTACAAACCGAACCGCGCCGACTGGCTGGATGGTCGCTGGAAATCGCTGACCACCAAAGACTTGAACAACTACCAGCGCGGCGAAACCTGGATCAAGGCTGAAACCCTGGCCGAAATCGGCTCTGGTCTGACCCGCGTGCCCGACGGTTTCGACCTGCACAAAACCGTCACCCGCCAACTCGAAGCGAAAAACCAGATGTTCGCCACTGGAACCGGCTTTGACTGGGCGACGGCCGAAGCGATTGCCTTCGGCTCGCTTGTTACCGAAGGTTTCCCCGTCCGCCTGTCCGGCCAGGATGTCACGCGTGGCACCTTCAGCCAGCGCCATTCCGCCTTCGTCGACCAGACCACCGAAGAGCGGCACTACCCTTTGAACCACATCCGCCCCGGCCAGTCCCGTTACGAAGTCATCGACTCGATGCTGTCCGAATACGCCGTTCTCGGCTTTGAATACGGTTACTCTCTGGCGGAGCCCAACGCCCTCACCCTGTGGGAGGCGCAGTTCGGCGACTTCGCCAACGGCGCGCAGATCATGTTCGACCAGTTCATCTGCTCGGGCGAGAGCAAGTGGCTGCGGATGTCGGGCCTTGTCTGCCTGCTGCCGCATGGGTTTGAAGGCCAGGGCCCCGAACATTCCTCGGCCCGCGTCGAACGTTTCCTGCAAAACTCGGCGCATGACAACTGGATCGTGGCCAACTGCACCACGCCCGCCAACTATTTCCACATCCTGCGCCGCCAGTTGCATCGCGATTTTCGCAAACCCCTGATCCTGATGACGCCGAAAAGCCTGCTGCGCCACCCGATGTGCGTGTCGGACGCCTCTGATTTCACCGACGGTTCCACCTTCCACCGCGTGCTCTGGGACGACGCCCAACAGGGCCATTCCAAGACCACCCTGAAACCCGACGACCAGATCCGACGTGTCGTCATGTGCACCGGCAAGGTCTATTTCGACCTCCTTGCCGAACGTGACGCGCGGGGCCTCGACGACGTCTACCTGATGCGCGTCGAACAGTTGTATCCGGTGCCGACCATCCCCCTGACCGCCGAAATCAGCCGCTTCAAACAGGCCGAATTCGTCTGGTGCCAGGAAGAGCCGAAAAACCAGGGCGCATGGACCTTCCTTGAGCCCGAGATCGAGACCCTGCTGATGAAACTCGGCGCCACCCACAACCGGCCGCGCTATGCCGGGCGCAATGCCTCTGCCTCGCCCGCTACCGGCCTCGCCAGCAGGCACAAACTGGAACAGCAGACGCTCGTCAACGACGCGCTTGCAGGAGAATGACATGACCGATGTAATGGTGCCCTCTCTGGGCGAAAGCGTATCCGAGGCGACCGTCTCGACCTGGTTCAAAAAGGTCGGCGATGCGGTCAAGCAGGACGAAATGCTATGCGAACTTGAAACCGACAAGGTTTCGGTCGAGGTCCCAAGCCCCGTCACCGGCGTGCTGTCGGAAATCATCGCTCCCGAAGGTACGACTGTCGCCGCTTCGGCGCGCCTTGCCGTGGTGTCCGAAGGTGCCGCCGCGCCGGTCGAGAAAAACAAGGTGACCAAGGCGCTGGAGGATGTCCCCTCCACCGTCACCGACCCCGCGCTGGCCCCCATCGCCGGGCCGGAGCCCACCGTGCCGCGCGACGTCGAAAACGCACCCGCCGCCAAAAAAGCGATGGCGGAGGCTGGTTTGACCCCCGCACAGGTCACCGGCACCGGCCGCGATGGCCGCATCATGAAAGAAGACGTGGCCAACGCCGTAGCCACCCCCGCCCCCGCCCCGGCCGTGGCAACCATCGCGGCCCCCGCCCCCGCCGCCATCCCCCGCGCACCGATCCCCGCCGACGACGCGGCCCGCGAGGAGCGCGTGAAAATGACCCGCCTGCGCGCCACCATCGCGCGAAGGCTCAAGGACGCGCAGAACACCGCCGCCATGCTGACCACCTATAACGAGGTCGACATGTCCGCCATCATGGGCCTGCGCAACGACTACAAGGACATGTTCGAGAAAAAGCACGGCGTGAAACTCGGGTTCATGTCGTTCTTTGTCAAGGCTTGCACCCATGCCCTGAAAGAGGTGCCCGAGGTTAATGCCGAAATCGACGGCCAGGACGTCGTCTATAAAAACTACGTCCACATGGGCGTCGCCGTCGGCACCCCGTCCGGCCTCGTCGTACCGGTCGTCCGCGACGCCGACCAGATGGGCTTTGCCGCCATCGAAAAGAAAATCTCCGAACTTGGCCTGCGCGCCCGCGACGGCAAACTGACCATGGCCGAGATGCAGGGTGGCAGCTTCACCATCTCCAACGGCGGGGTCTACGGCAGCCTGATGTCCTCCCCAATCCTGAACCCGCCGCAATCCGGCATCCTCGGCATGCACAAGATCCAGGACCGCCCGGTGGTCGTGGCAGGCCAGATCGTCATCCGCCCGATGATGTACCTCGCCCTGTCCTACGACCACCGCGTCGTTGACGGCAAGGGCGCCGTCACCTTCCTCGTCCGCGTGAAAGAGGCACTGGAAGACCCGCGCCGCCTGTTGATGGACCTGTGAACTCCCTCCAAGGATGGGCACATTGCCCATCCTACGTTTGCCGCAGCTCATCTGCAGGCCGTCGGCACAACAACACGGTTGATCTGGCATAAATCCCGTCCCAATGTCCGGGAGCCTCAACCCCCTGGATCCATATGCCACGCCAACCGATCTATCACACCGCCGAAGCCCCGCCCCCCCAACGTCGCGCCATGGCCGAGCGGACCTTGGCCCGCTTCCCAGGTGCCTTCGGGACCGAGGCAGAGGCCCTGCGCTGGCTGAACGGGATCTCCATGCCCGCCTCGTCGCGCTGGGCCTTTGTCGGCAATGCCAAAACCGGCTCCTCCTCGATCAAGCGGTTCCTGTTCATGCTGGAATTCGGCATGCCGCTGACTGTCAGTTTCGAGTCGCCGTCCGACATCAATCCCGATGCCGTCTCGCACGCCCTGACACGCGCCGGCGTGTTCCGCGCCTTGCCGAGTATCCCCTCGGGGCTGATGCTGATGTCGCGCGCCCTGCGGCTGGCCGCGTCCCGGCACCCGGTCTCTCGGGCGATTTCCTCATTCAACTACATCTGCCAGACCGATGTCGAACGCAGCCCGTGGCTGCTGGGCGAGCGTTTGCGCATGAATGCGACCTGTGGATTTGACTGGTCAAAGGACCGCTTCACCCATGCGGGTTTTCTCAAATTCCTAGACCACCTCGCCTTGATCAATCAGCACCAGGGCGACCCGGTCGAGGACCCTCATCTGCGCCCTCAGGTTCGCAACGTCCGCCCCGATATATTCAAGCCCGATCTGTTGGGCCGGACCGAGGACCTGCATGGTTTTTTTCGCGCCATCGCCGAACGGCTGGACAGGCCCCTGCCTGCCGATGTCGACCTTCCCATCAGCAATCGCCAGAACTCTGCCGCCATGGCCGAAGCCCTGATATCGGGAGAAAGCAAACGTCGGATCGCCACGGTATTTGCCGCTGATTTTCATTGGTTGAACGAAGATGTCGACAGTCGGCCCCCCTGACCGCACAGGACTTTGGCCGCATCTGTCGTATTGCGCCCCCCTAACCGGTGCTGATCTGGGTCGGCAGGTTGGCACGGCCGGCCGTACCGAGCGTTTCTGGGCATTTTTGGCATGCATCTTGGAAGGACCCTGAATGAAACCGCGCGCTTTCTTGAATGTCGAATCCTCGCTGACCAACCGCCGCTGGATCGGCCCTGCACCGCAGGCCGAACGGCTGGCTGAAGCGATGATGCAGGACTGCCACCTGCCCCTGGCCTTGTGTCACACGCTTGTCTCCCGCAACATCATTCCCGACGCTGCACAGGCTTATTTGATACCGTCCTTGCGTGATCTGATGCCCGACCCCCGGCACCTGCGCGACATGGAACCCGCCGCCGCGCGCTTGCTGCACGCCCTTGCCACCCAGCAGCGCATTGCCATCTTTGCCGACTACGACGTCGACGGCGGTGCCTCGGCCGCCCTGCTGATCACCTGGGCCCGCCACTTCGGTGTAGCGCCCACCCTCTACATTCCCGACCGCATCGATGAGGGTTATGGCCCCAACATCCCGGCCATGCGCGACCTCGGCGCCCGCCATGACCTGATCGTCTGCGTCGATTGCGGCACCCTCAGCCATGACCCTATCGCCGCTGCCGGTTGTGACGTGATCGTGCTGGACCACCATCTGGGCGGCGACACCCTGCCCCCCGCATTGGTGGTCAACCCCAACCGGCAGGATGAAGATGGCAGCCTTGGCCATCTCTGTGCCGCCGCCGTGGTGTTTCTGACATTGGTCGAGGCGAACCGCCAGTTGCGCACGGGCGGCCAGACCGGCCCCGACCTGATGGCGCTGCTGGACCTGGTGGCGCGGGCCACCGTGGCCGATGTGGCACCCCTGATCGGCGTCAACCGGGCCTTTGTGCGCCAAGGCCTGCGCGTCATGGCGCGCCGCGACCGCCCCGGCCTGCGCGCCCTTGCCGACATCGCCAAGCTGGACCAGGCCCCCACCGCCTACGCCTTGGGCTTCGTCCTTGGCCCGCGCATCAATGCGGGCGGCCGCATCGGTCAGGCCGACCTTGGCGCGCGGTTGCTGGCAACCGACAACCCGCTCGAGGCCAGCAAACTCGCCGAACGTCTGAACCACCTGAACACCGAACGGCGCGAGATCGAGGCCGCTGTCCGCGCCGAGGCACTGGCCCAGGTTGACGCGCGGATGGCAGCGGGGGGCGAAACCGGCGCTTTGGCCTGGGCCGCAGGTGACGGTTGGCATCCCGGTGTCGTCGGCATCGTCGCCGCGCGGATGAAAGAGGCGACAGGCCGCCCCTCGGTCGTGATCGGCTTTGACGGCACCGTTGGCAAAGGCTCGGGTCGGTCGGTCGAGGGGGTTGATCTGGGGGCCTCGATCCACCAGCTTGCCGCCGAGGGGTTGATCGAAAAGGGCGGCGGGCACCGGATGGCCGCGGGCCTGAGCCTGAGCCGGCACCAGTTGGAACCTGCCATGGCCCGTTTGCAAGCCCTGCTTGCCCGTCAGTCCGGCGACAGGCCGCCCGTCACCGACCTGCATGTCAACGCCCTGCTGATGCCGTCAGCCGTCACGCCCCTGCTGGTGGAGCAACTTGACAGCGCGGGCCCCTTTGGCGCCGCCTCGCCCGCGCCGCGCTTTGCCTTGGCCGCCCAGCGGATCGCTACGCGTCGCATGGGCGAGCACCATTTGCGCCTGCATTTCGGCGAAGGCGGTGCCAAGCTGGAAGCCGTGCTGTTCAACGCCTTTGACACCCCGCTTGGCACCGCTCTTGAACAAGCCGGTCATCGTCCGGTTCACCTTGCCGGACGACTTGAACTCAACTTCTGGGGCGGGCGGTCCAAGGTGCAGTTGCGTCTGGAAGACGCAGCATATGCGACCGAGTGATTTTTCCTCTTGCACCCTTCAGCGACCTTGATTAGACACCGCCGCACTGACCCAGACCACTATAGTGGCCCGTTCGTCTATCGGTTAGGACACCAGGTTTTCAACCTGGGAAGAGGGGTTCAACTCCCCTACGGGCTGCCAATTCGATGCATATGAATCACTTAAGGGCACCTCTATAAATTGCCCCAACCCCCCGCACTGCGGTAGGGTGAGACAGTGAACCGGCATTGGGGCTGCGGCGATGGCGCAGATCTTTTTTTCGATCTTTCGGACCGTTGCGCGAGCCTGGACGCCAAGAAGGACCTGCTGGTCGAAATTGACGCTGTCGTGCCGTGGGAAAAGTTTCGTCCGGTTCTTCAGCTGGTCTGGCGCAAGCCGGACGCGGACCGCAAGTCCCGCGCGGGGTGCCGGGCAGATGGACGCAGTGTTGATGTACAAGACGCTGGTGCTTAGCGCGCTCTGCAACCTTTCCGACGACCAGATCGCATATCAGATCCGCGACCGGCTGTCGTTCATGTGTTACCCGGCAGGGCATTGCGAACCAATGTCCCGAAAGGGCGGTTTCTGGGGCTGGGCCTTGGGGACCGGGTGCCGGATGCCAAGACGGTATGGCTTTATCGAGATGCGCTGGCGCAGGCGGGCAAGGTGGAGGAGCTGTTCGGGTTGTTCGACGGTCATCTCGCGCGGCAAGACTGCATTGCGCGCGGCGGTCAGATCCTTGATGCCTTCATCGTGCCGGTGCCGCGCAATCACAATACCCGCGACGAGAACGCGGCCATCAAGAAGGGCGAAGTGCCCGAGGATTGGGCCGACAAACCCGCCAATCGATGTCAGAAAGATCTGGACGCGCGCTGGACGAAAAAGCATGGCAAGGGCCATTACGGTGACAAGAACCACGTAAATGTGGACCGCACGCATTGGCCTGGTGCGGGCCAATGCCAAGATCGGCATGAAGAACCTTGCTTACAATATGCGCCGCCTCGGCCAACTGGGTCGCACCAACCGAACCGAAGATCCGCGAACCGAAATGCGCAGCGCATAGTCAGCCCTGACGAAATAACCCGGCAGAAGACAGACTGTAACGCGCTTCAGCCAGAATTTGCCGATCCATGGTCGAGAAAACAGTCAAAAATTGAGGTGCCAGTGCCTACATGTCAATCCATTGAAAGCATCCCCGCGTGCCAACGCCTTGTAACGTCAGTCGTGTGCTGAATC
>JBBQGU010000171.1:0-8274 GCA_038323315.1 Rhodobacterales bacterium
GATGTGGGGCGCCGCCCTGACCCTTGGCGCAGACCCCGCGTCTGAAACCGCCTTCCGCGCCCTTGGCTGGGCCGCAGGCCTTGCCACCTACCTGCGCGCCGTGCCCGAACTGACAACCCGCGGCCTGCAACCCCTGATAAACCCCGGACCCGATGCCATCCGCACCCTTGCCGGCGAGGGCCTGAACCACCTTGCCATCGCCCGCGCCCAGCGTTCCGTGATGCGTCCGGCCTTCCCCGCCGCCCTGACTGCCTGGCAGGCCGGCGGTCTGCTGCAGCAGACCTGGAAGAACCCCCACCGCGTGACCGAGGGCAGCCTTGCCTTGTCCGAATTCGCACGCCGTTCCCGCCTGATCTGGGCCGCAACCACGGGGCGGATATGACACCCTCAGCCACCCTGCGCCGCGCAACCGCGTCAGATGCCGCAGCCCTGACCGACCTGACCCGCGCCGCCTTTCAACCCTTCGTCGCCGTGATCGGCCGCGAACCCCTGCCGATGCAAACCGACTATGCCCAGGCCATCACCCAGGACATCATCGACATTCTGGACCAGAACGGCCCCATCGCGCTGATCCACATGATCCCCCACCCAGACCATCTGTGGGTCGAGACCATTGCCGTCCACCCGGATCATCAGGGCAGCGGCCTTGGCCCCCGGTTCATGGCCCATGCCGAAGCGACGGCGCGCAGCCTCAACCTGCCCGAACTGCGCCTGCTGACCAATGCCGCCCTGACCGCCAATCTGCGCTTCTACCCCAAGCTCGGCTACACCGAAATCGCGCGCCCCGCCTTCCGTGGCGGCTTTGTCGTCTGCTACCGCAAACGCCTCACCCTTTGACGGCTTCCAATTTCACACTGATCCAAATACCCCCGCCGGAGGCTTCAACACTCCATCCGGCACCCCAGCACAAACCCGGCACGATGACCCCAGCACCCCACCGCGCGTCAGCGCTGAAGAGTGACGAGGATGGCCCCTTTGGCCATCCTCTCCGCCAGATCACCCTGTCAGCCTTGATCAGCCCATCAAGGCGGCAACCCCCGGCAATTCCTTGCCCTCCATCCATTCCAGAAAGGCCCCGCCGGCGGTCGAGATGAAGGTGAAATCCCCAGCCACGCCAGCATGGTTCAGTGCGGATACGGTGTCGCCGCCGCCCGCGACCGAGACCAACCGCCCCGCCTTGGTCAACCGCGCCACGACCTGCGCCGCCGCCGTTGTGGCGGCATCGAACGGGGTCAGTTCAAACGCCCCCAGCGGCCCGTTCCAGATCAGCGTCTTGCAGGCCTCGAACACCGCTGTCAAAGCCGCCACCGTCGCAGGCCCCGCATCCAGAATCATCGCATCCGCCGGGCAAGCCCCCGCGTCGACCGTCTGGCTTTCTGCCCCCGCCTTGAACTCGCGCGCCACGACAACATCGACCGGCAGGTGGATCACACAGCCCGCCGTCCGGGCCTTGGCCATGATCTTCAACGCAAGCGGCGCCATATCCCGCTCGGCCAGGGATTTGCCGACCTCGATCCCCTGCGCCACCAGAAACGTGTTCGCCATCCCGCCGCCGATCACCAGATGATCGACCTTCAAAACCAGATTGCCCAGCAATTCCAGCTTGGACGACACCTTGGCCCCGCCGACCACCGCGACGACCGGACGCTCAGGCGACCCCAGGGCCGCCTCCAACGCCCGCAACTCCTCCTCCATCAACCGGCCCGCGAAACTGGGCAGCAACCGTGCCACCCCTTCGGTCGAGGCATGGGCCCGGTGCGCCGCCGAGAAGGCGTCGTTGCAGAACACGTCGCCCAAAGACGCCAGAAACTTTGCCATCCCGGGATCGTTAGCCTCCTCCATGGGGCTGAAACGGGTGTTTTCGACCAGAACCACGGCATCCGGGGGCAGGGCGTCGATCTCGGCGCGCGAGGGGTGTTCGATGAATGTGACCTTGCGTCCCAGCGACGCCTCCAACGCCGGCTGCACGCGGCGCAGGCTCAACTCTGGCACGGGCTTGCCTTTGGGACGGCCGAAATGCGCCAGCAGGACGACCTTGCCGCCACGTGCCAGGATATCCTCGATGGTGGGCTTGATCTTGTCGATGCGGGTGGTGTCGGTGACCGCGTCACCCTCCATCGGTACGTTGATGTCCACGCGGGTCAGCACGACCTGACCCGCCAGCGCCACGTCGTCGATTGTCTTCCAGGCCATGATCGCCTCCCAAAGGTTTCGCGGATGCCCTTCTTTCCGCGCAAGTCACGTCCACGTCAACCATCAGCCCTTTCCCTCGGCGCATTCCGACGCTAGTTTCCCCGCCAAAACCCCAAGGAGCCGGACCATGGCCGAAATCAAAGACCCCGAAAACACCATCATCCTGACGCTGAAGGATGGCGACGTGGTGATCGAACTGCTGAAGGACATCGCCCCCCTGCATGTCGAGCGGATGAAGACCCTCGCCCGCGCCAAGGCCTATGACAATGTCTGTTTTCACCGCGTGATCGACGGCTTCATGGCCCAGACCGGCGATGTCGAAAACGGCAACATGGAAAACAATTTCAACCTGCGCCGCGCAGGCACCGGCGGGTCGGAACATCCCGATGTCACCGCCGAGTTTTCCGGCATCCCGCATGACCGTGGCACGATCGGTGCGGCGCGTTCCTCCAGCCCGAACAGCGCCAACAGCCAGTTCTTCATCAACTTCAAGGACAACCACTTTCTGAACCGCCAATACACGGTTTATGGCCGCGTGGTGTCGGGGATGGAGCATGTCGACCTGATCACCAAGGGCGAGCCGCCGGCCAACCCTGACCGCATGATCACAGTCCGGGTGGCAGCCGATGTCGCGTAACGCCCTTTTCGCAGCCCTGCTGTTTGCAACCCCCGCCATGGCCGAAGGCGACGGCCCCGGCCCCAATCTGGTGATCCAGGTGACAGGTGCCGCCAATGGCGAGATCGTCATCGACATGAACGCCGATGCAGCGCCAAAACATGTGGCGCAGATCGTGGCCCTTGCCAAAGCCGGTTCTTATGACAATGTGATCTTTCACCGTGTGATCGACGGGTTCATGGCGCAGACCGGCGATGTGCAATATGGCAAAATGGGTGGCGACACTTCGATGGCCGGGATGGGGGGATCGGATATGCCGGACATCCCAGCCGAGTTTTCCACCGTGCCATTCGAGCGCGGCATTGTTGGCATGGCGCGGTCGCAGAACCCTGATTCTGCCAACAGCCAGTTCTTCATCATGTTCGCGCCCGGCGATTTCCTGAACGGCCAATACACGGTCGTCGGCAAAGTCATTTCCGGCATGGAAGTGGTCGATCAGATCAAAAAGGGTGCGGGCCAGAATGGCGAGGTCACCGAGCCTGATGTGATGGCCAAGGTCACAGTGACCGAGTAAATCACCCAAAGCCAACCATCGGCCCGCCCCACCCGGCGGGCCTTTTCACCGGCGGGCCTTTTCATTGGAGGTTATCATGGAACACCGCCGCCTTGGCCAGTCTGGCCTGATGGTTCCCGTCCTGACGCTCGGCACCGGCACGTTCGGCGGTGGCAATGATTTTTTCAAGGCTTGGGGATCGACCGATGTCGCCGAGGCAACCCGGCTGGTCGATATCTGTCTTGAGGCAGGGCTGACCATGTTCGATTCGGCCGATGTCTATTCGGGCGGTGCGGCCGAGGAAATCCTGGGCGCAGCAATCAAAGGCCGCCGCGATAAGGTGCTGCTGTCAACCAAGGCGACCTTTCAGTCTGCGCCGGGGGCGAACGCAGTCGGCTCCTCGCGCTATCACCTGACCCGCGCGGTCGATGGCGCGCTGAAACGGCTTGGCACCGACCATATCGACCTGTTCCAACTGCACGGCTTTGACGCCATGACCCCGCAGGATGAGGTGATGCGCGTGCTGGATGATCTCGTCAGCACGGGCAAGATCGGTTATGTCGGCTGTTCCAATTATTCCGGCTGGCACTTGATGAAGTCGCTGGCGGTGTCGGACCGATACGGGCTGGTGCGGCATGTGGCACATCAGGCGTATTACTCGCTGCTGGGGCGGGACTATGAATGGGAGTTGATGCCGCTCGGTCTTGATCAGGGCGTGGGTGCGGTGGTGTGGAGCCCGCTTGGTTGGGGCCGTCTGGGCGGCAAATACCGTCGCAGCACTCCTATCGATGCCTCGGCCCGCGCGGTACAGAACGGCGCCTCGGCGCCGCAGGTCAGCGACCAGGTTTTCTACAACGTCATGGACGCTTTGGACGCCATCGCCGCCGAGACCGGCAAATCCGTGCCCCAGATCGCGCTGAACTGGGTGCTCAGCCGTCCGACCGTCGCCACGGTCATCATCGGCGCACGGAATGAGGCGCAGTTGCGGAACAACCTTGGTGCTGTGGGCTGGACTCTGACTGCCGACCAGATGGCGCAGTTGGACACGGCGAGCCGTGTCGCCAAACCCTATCCCTATTGGCATCAGGCCGGATTCAGCCGCAACCCGACGCCGGTTTGAGGGGCGCGAAAATTTTTCGGCGAAAAATTTTGGCCCTCGGCTGGCCTTAGCTCAGAACCACCAAAGCATGGCGCTTTTTGCCGGCGGTCAGTTTCAGGGGTTCGATCAACGCGCTGGCCCCGATCCGCTGCCCGGCATCCAGCACGATATCGTCGTTCATGCGCGCGCCGCCCTCAGTGATCAGCCGCTTGGCATCCTTGCCGGTGCTGGCCAGACCCGCCCGCACGAACAGTTGCGCGACGGTGATCCCCTTGGCCACATCGGCGAGGGTCAGGGTCAGCGTCGGCAGATCATCCCCGACGCCGCCCTGTTCGAACACCTGCCGCGCCGTCGCCTCGGCAGCAGCCGCAGCCTCGGCCCCGTGAAGCATCGTGGTGGCAAGGTTGGCGAGGGTGATCTTCGCCTGGTTGATCTCGGACCCCTGCAATGTGCCCATTTGGTCGCATTCCGCCACCGGCAGTTCGGTGAAGATCTTCAGGAACTTGCCGACATCGGCATCGGTCGTGTTGCGCCAGAATTGCCAAAAGTCATAGGGGCTGAGCATATCGCCATTCAGCCACACAGCGCCGCTGGCCGATTTGCCCATCTTGCGCCCGTCCGAGGTGGTCAGCAGCGGCGTGGTCAGGCCATAGATCGTCTGATCCACCACCCGGCGCGTCAGGTCGACACCGTTGATGATATTGCCCCACTGATCCGACCCACCCATCTGCAACAGACAGCCGTAGCGGCGGTGAATCTCCAGAAAATCATAGGCTTGCAGGATCATGTAGTTGAATTCGAGAAAGGACAGGCTCTGTTCGCGGTCCAGCCGGGACTTGACGCTTTCAAAGGCCAGCATCCGGTTGACGCTGAAATACCGTCCGATGTCGCGCAGGAAATCGAGGTAGTTCAGGTTGTCCAGCCATTCCGCATTGTTCAGCATCACCGCATCGCGCGGGCCATCGCCGTAGGTCAGGTACCGCGCAAAGACCTTTTGCAAGCCCGCGATGTTTTCATCGATCCTGGCGGGGGTCAGCAACGGGCGCTCCTCGGCGCGGAACGATGGATCGCCGACCTTGGTCGTGCCGCCGCCCATCAACGTGATCGGCTTGTGCCCGGTTTTCTGCAACCAGCGCAGAACCATGATGTTCATCAGATGGCCGACATGCAAGGACGCCGCCGTGGCATCATAACCGATATAGGCGGGCACGATCCCCTTGGCCAAAGTCTCGTCCAACGCCTGATAATCCGTGCAATCGGCGACAAAGCCGCGCTCGAACATGACTCGCATAAAGTCTGATTTCGGGTGGTAGGTCATGGCGGCCTCGTGCTGTATACGGGCGGTGGTATAGCGGGGTGGGGCATGAAGGGAAAGCAGACTGTTTGGGCCTTGGGTGCGATGTCTGGCACCTCGCTGGACGGGGTCGACGCCGCGATGGTGCTGACCGATGGTGTCACGATTTCCGAGTTTGGGCCGCATGCCTATCGTGCCTATAGCCATGCGGAACGCGAGATGATCCGGGCCGGTTTTGGTCGTTGGCCGGGGGATGACCGTGTGGCCGAGGCGGCCGAGGTCGTCGAACTGGCGCATCTGGAGTTGCTGGGCCGGTTTACCGGCGTGGATGTGGTGGGGTTTCACGGCCAGACGCTGGCGCATGATCCGGGACGGCGTGGCACGCATCAGGCGGGCGATGGCGGGTTGCTGGCGCGGGCCTTGGGTTGGCCGGTGGTGTGGGATTTTCGCAGCGCTGATGTGGCGTTGGGCGGGCAGGGTGCGCCCTTGGTGCCGTTCTTTCACCATGCCTGTGCGCGGTTCATTGGCGCTGTCGAGCCGTTGGCGATCCTTAACCTTGGTGGCGTGGGCAATGTGACGTGGATTGACCCGAGGGTGGATGATCCTGCCTCGCCTTGGGCATTGCTCGCCTTCGACACCGGGCCTGCCAATGCGCCGGTCAACGACATGATGCAGGCGCGGCTGGGCTTGGCGCAGGATGATGGCGGGGCCTTGGCGCTGACGGGGCAGGTCGATCAGGGCATCATCAACGCCTTCTTGCAACGGGGGTTTTTCTACCGAGTCCCGCCAAAATCGTTGGATCGTAATGACTTTCACGCCCTTCTTGACCTGGTAGCGCAACTGTCTGATGCCGATGCTGCCGCCACTCTGACCGCCGCTGCTGCCGCTGCCGTCGCCGCCGCGACCCAGCATTTTCCGGCACCCATCACCCGGCTTCTGGTCGCAGGCGGCGGCAGGCACAATGCGGCCCTGATGGCAGAACTGACCGCGCGACTGCCGATCACCGTCGTGCCGGTCGAGGCGGCAGGTCTGGACGGTGACATGTTGGAGGCGCAGGCCTTTGCCTATCTGGCCGTCCGGGTCTTGCGGGGACTGCCGACGTCCAGCCCCACCACCACCGGAGTTCCGGCGGCGGTGGGGGGTGGTCAGGTCAGCCAGCCAGATAGCGCTGCATAGACGCCTCGGACCCATTGGCCCAGACATGGCGCAGGCTTTCGGCGAAGCGTTCGGCAAAGCCTGGATCCTTGCCCAGATCGCCATAGATATCCGTCATGGCAATCCACTGCGCGGGGTCGTCCCTGGCGGCCAAAGCGCAGCGGTTCAGCGCGGCCCAGTTCGGATCGTTCGGCGCAATCTGACGTCCCGCCTCATCGGTTCCGGCACAATAGCGGCACCACATGGCGGACAGCAGCGTCAACCCCTCGGCCTTGCCCCCGGCGGCCAGCACGTCGCGGATCGAGGGGATGATGAACTTGGGTTGGCGGTTGGACCCGTCCAGACAAAGACGGCGGACCTGATCCATCACATCGGGGTTCGAGAAGCGCGCGATGATCAATGCCTTGTAGTCGTTCAGGTCCTGCCCCGGTACGGGCGGCACGATCGGCAAAATCTCACGGGTTTCGACCGCATCCAGAAAGGCGCGGATGGTCGGGTCGGCCATGGCGTCATGCACCGCCTCGATACCCTGCAACCCGCCGGGATAGGCGATGATGGCGTGGCCGCCGTTCAGGATGCGGATCTTCATCGTCTCGAACGCATGGACATGGGGCGTGAACGTCACGCCGACCTTTTCCAGTGCCGGGCGGCCGAGGGGGAAGTGATCCTCCAGCACCCATTGCCGGAAGGGTTCGCAGGTCACTGGCACGGGGTCGTCGCCCAGACCAAATTCGGCCGCCATGGCGCGTTCGCGGGGGCCGGTCGCGGGGGTGATGCGGTCGACCATGCCGTTCGGAAAGGCAACCTCGGCCGCGACCCAAGCTGCAAACGCCTGATCAGTCAGCGCAGCCAGCCCCACCACAACATTGCGCGTCACCACGCCATTGCCCGGCAGGTTGTCGCAGGACATGACGGTAAAGGGGGCAACCCCTGCATCCCGGCGCAGGCGCAGGGCGGCAAGGATCGCACCAAAGGCGGTGCCGGGGCGGGCTGGGTTGGCCGCGTCCGCCACAATGTCGGCCGCTTTGGGGTCGAACGAACCCGTTGCGGCATCGACGTAATAGCCACCTTCGGTCACGGTCAGCGACACGATCCGGATGGCAGGATCGGCCATCGTGGCAATCAGGGCGGCATTGTCGGCCTGCACTTCGATAAATCCGACCATTGCCCCGACCCGGCGGGCGCTGCGGGCGGTGGGGTCCAGCTCGATCACCGTCGACAGGCAATCCTGTGCCAGCAGCGCGTCGCGCATCCTTGCATCGCCGGTGCGAACACCTGCCCCAAGGATCGCCCAGTCGTGATCCAGGCCCAAGGCGAACAGGTCATCCAGATATACCGCCATATGCGCCCGGTGAAAGTTGCCA
>JBBQGU010000172.1:0-8226 GCA_038323315.1 Rhodobacterales bacterium
CGGTCGGAACCTGGGCGATCATCGGCCTTGGTCTTTGGATTGTGGCGCGGGGGGTGTTGCGGTTCTGGCGGGCTTTTGCGGTGACGCCAGACCATCATCATCATGACCCGCATCATCACGGCCATGGCCATGACTGTCATGATCATGCCCACGGCCCCAGCATTGCTGAAGTGCAGGCAGTCAAGGGGTGGCGCGATGGCGTCCTGCTGGTTGCGGCGATTGCGATCCGGCCCTGTACGGGGGCGCTGTTCGTGTTGATCATCACGCAAAGCATGGGGCTGTGGGTGGCGGGCGTAGCCGGGGCCTTGGCCATGGGTCTGGGCACGGCGACGGTCACGGCGGTGGTGGCGGGGATGACGGTCTGGGCGCGCGAGGGGGCCCTGGTCAACCTGCCCGGTGCCGGTCTGGCGCGCGTGCTGCCGGCGGTCGAGGTGGTTGCGGGCGTCGTGATCGTGGTGGCGGCGGCGCTGCTGCTGGGGCGGGGTTCGTGATCTGCCCATATTTCGGGCGCTGTATTGAAGCTTTGACACGGGCCTTGTAGGGAGGCGTCATGTCGCAAAGATACCTCGCTCATGCCCGGGCCTTGTTGGTGTTGGGGTTGCCGATCATCGGTTCGCATCTGGCGCAAATGTCGCTGCATGTGACGGCCACGATTTTGCTGGGGCGCTACAGCGTCGACGCGCTGGCGGCGGTGGTGATCGCCACGACCAGCTTTTTCGTCGTGTTTGTGTTTGGATCTGGCTTTGCGCAGGCCGTGATGCCGCTGGTCGCGGCGGCGGTCGGCCGCGCGGATGAGGCGCGGGTGCGGCGCGATGCCCGGATGGGGATGTGGTTGTCGCTGGGCTTTGGTGTGGTCAGCTATCCGCTGTTCTGGACCTCGGAGACGTGGTTGCTGGCTTTGGGGCAAAAGCCCGAGGTTGCAGCGTTGGGGCAGGATTTCCTGCGGATCGCCGGTTGGGGGATGATCCCGGCGCTGCTGGTCATGGCGCTGAAGGGCTATCTGTCGGCCCTGGGGCGGACGCAGGTCGTGCTGTGGGTGACGGTGGCGGCGGTCGGGATCAATCTGGTGATTGCGTGGGCGCTGATCTTTGGCCGTTGGGGGGCACCGGAGATGGGGATCAAAGGGGCGGCGATAGCCTCGGTGATCGTGCAGTTCGGGACGTTCGGGGCGCTGGTGGTCTATGCAGGCTGGCTGCCGGAATTGCGCAAGTACCATCTGTTCCAGCGGTTCTGGCGGCCGGATTGGCAGGCTTTGGGGCAGGTGTTCCGTCTGGGTTGGCCGATTGGGGTGACGGGGCTTGCGGAAAGCGGGTTGTTCACGGCCTGCTCGTTGATGATGGGGTGGATCGGAACGGTCGAACTGGCCTCGCACGGGATCGCGATGGAGGTGTCGGCGCTGACCTTCATGGTGCATCTGGGGTTGTCGAATGCAGCGACGGTGCTGACGGGCCGGGCCGAGGGGGCGGGGGATGTGCGCGCATTACGCGATTGTGCGCGGGTGGCGATCGCGATGTCGTTTTGCTTTGGGGTGGTGATGATGGCGTTGATGCTCAGCTTTCCGGTGGCGATCCTGTCGCTGTTCGTGGATGCCAGCAAGCCCGAGACCGCACAGATCCTGGCCTATGGCACGGTGTTGCTGGCGCTGGCGGCGATGTTCCAACTGGCCGATGCGATGCAGGTCATGGCGTTGGGCCTGCTGCGCGGCATTCGCGACACCAAGGTGCCGATGATCGCGGCGGCCATCAGCTATTGGGTGATCGGCATCCCGTTCAGTTACATGCTGGGCTTTGGCTTTGACATGGGCGGGGTCGGGTTGTGGCTGGGGCTGGTGCTGGGGTTGGTGGTGGCGGCAGCCACGCTGATGTGGCGGTTCTGGCACCGCGCCCCGCAACTGCCGCAGGGCTTGGCGGCCTGAAGCTACCCGTCCCTGGACAGCCGTTCGGCCTTGCGCCGCACCAAGGTCAGCCGCAGGTCGTGCATGGCCAGCAACAGGTGATCGGTGACGCGGTCAAGCTGGTCATCGGTGGCCTTGGTCTGCGCCCATTGCGCGGTCAGGTTCAGGTGATCGACCGTGCGCAGGATGTCATCGACGTCACGCGCGGCCAGCAGGGCGGTCCGGTCCGCCAGCCATTGCTGGATGGCGGCCATATCCTCGGGCGTCAGGCTTGTGTCGCCATGGGGTTTTATATTGCCGTTCCTGATGTTGACGGTCGCCAACTCCACCAGATCGATCCGCTTCATCCGGGTTTCGGTATCGACGCGAAACACCACCGCGCCATTGTCGCGGATGCGAAAGTAGTGCGCTGGCAAATCGTCGGCCATAGCGTTCCCTAGCGCAGGTCGGCGCAAAAGCGTTGGATGCGGCTGCAAGCCTCGGTCAACACGGCGTCCGATGTCGCATAGCTGACGCGGAAGTTTGGGGACAGGCCAAAGGCGGCACCAAACACCACCGCGACGCCGGTCTCCTCCAGCAGGGCCGTGGCAAAATCCTCGTCATTGCGGATCACAATGCCCGCAGGTGAAGTTTTGCCGATGCAGCCTGCGATGTCGGGATAGACGTAGAAGGCGCCCTCGGGCTTGGGGCAGGTGATCCCCTTGGCCTGATTGAGCAGGGACACCACCAGATCGCGGCGGCCCTGAAACAGCTTGCGGTTGGGCGCGAGAAAGTCTTGCGGGCCGTTGAGGGCCTCCAACGCGGCATATTGCGACACGGAGGAGGGGTTAGAGGTGCTTTGGCTTTGGATCGTGCCCATCGCCTTGATCAGATGGGCCGGGCCGCCCGCGTATCCGATGCGCCAGCCGGTCATCGCATAGGATTTCGACACGCCGTTGCAGGTCAGGGTGCGGTCGTAAAGCGCGGGCTCGATCTGGGCGGGGGTGGTGAAGACGAAATCGTCGAAGACCAGGTGTTCATACATGTCGTCGGACATGATCCAGACTTGCGGATGTCGCAAAAGAACGTCGCACAGCGCACGCAGTTCGGTCGCGGTATAGCCCGCACCCGTGGGGTTGGAGGGGGAGTTGAAGATGAACCACTTGGTTTTGGGGGTGATCGCGGCGTCGAGCTGGGCCGGGGTCAGTTTGAAATCGGTATCGATCTTGGCCACAACGGGGACGGGGGTGCCACCGGCCAGCAGAACCATGTCAGGATAGCTGACCCAATAGGGCGCGGGGATGATGACCTCGTCGCCCGGATTGCAGGTCGCCATCAGGGCGTTGTACAGGATTTGCTTGCCGCCGGTGCCGACGCTGATCTGGTTCGGTTTGTAGGTCAGGTCGTTTTCGCGCAGGAATTTGGCGCAGATCGCGGCTTTCAGGTCGGGGATGCCATCGACGGCGGTGTATTTGGTTTTGCCCTGATCAATCGCGCGCTTGGCGGCGTCTTTTATGTTCTGCGGTGTGTCGAAATCGGGTTCGCCGGCACCAAGGCCGATCACGTCGCGGCCTGCGGCCTTCAGTTCGGCTGCCTTGGTGGTGACGGCGATGGTGGGCGAGGGTTTGACGCGGGCGAGGGTGTCGGACAGGAAGGCCATTTTGGCTCCGCTATGGATGTTGGTTGCCGATGGTCTTAGGCTGGTCGCGGACCAGGTTCAAGCGAGGCAATGATGGAAACGGCACAAGCGCGGCTGAAACGGATGGCGATGCGGTCATGGCGGCGGGGGACCAAGGAGATGGATCTGGTCCTGGGACCCTATGCCGACGCGCATCTGGGCGACATGGGGGAGGAGACATTGGTGCTGTATGACGCGCTGCTGGAGGAGAACGATCAGGAGTTGATCACCTGGGTAATGGGGACGGGGGTGATTCCCACGCGATTCGCGGCGCTGATGGCCGATATTTCCGGGTTTGCGCGGGAAAGGCTGCGATAAATCTGAAAATCTACGGCGAAACTGTGGCGAGTTTACGATATGTTTGTGTTTTGTGCCGATTTTGGTCCCAACGTCTGAAACGGAATGCGGAGACCGGAATGACCATACACGCCCCCTTGTTGGACGGATCACAAAAGGCCCTGCTGGCCGGATATCTGGACAACCTTTCGATGCTGGAAAGATTGCACCGCCTGTTGCTGGATGTGATCAAGGATGAATTTGAACGGCTTGGGATCCTTGAGATCAACTCGGTTCAGGCGTTGTTGCTGTTCAATGTCGGCGAGAATGAGGTGACGGCGGGCGAATTGAAATCGCGCGGTTATTATCAGGGATCGAACGTGTCGTATAACCTGAAAAAGCTGGTCGAACTGGGTTATATGCACCACCAGCGGTCCGAGATCGACCGCAGGTCGGTGCGCGTGCGGCTGACGGAAAAGGGGCGGCGGGTGCGGGGGCTGATCGGTGATCTGTTCGCCAAACATGCTGAGGTGCTGGGCAAGCGCGGTGTGATCGACGCCGAGGTAATGGAGACGATCAACTCATCGCTGAAGCGGATGGAGCGATTCTGGACAGAGCAGATCCGGTATATTTACTAGGGCGCATGGCGATTTGCGGAATTCAGATAATTGAACGGGCCCTGCCGCTGGTTCCGGGGGCAGTCCAACCTGATGCGATTGCGATGAGCCCCTGCATTCTCAATCCCTTGGCATAGCACGTGAATCGGAAGCTGACACAGCTATGCTTTGCGAGCCAGACGAAGGGCTGCATTCGCTGACGGCGGGCATCACGCGGCTGACCCTGATCCCGGGGCTGCGAAAGACGCGCGGCCCATTGCTCGTGAAAGTCACGCAGGACTCGCGGATTTTGTCGGGGGGGATTTCGCGAGACACCCCGCGAGAGTTGTTGTCGACGGCCATATGCGGGTCAGTTGAGCCGTTGGCGTCATCCTTGCAACAGCGCGGGTTGCTTTGGCCGGTTCTGTTGCCCGTTATGCAGTGACCGCTGGCAAGGGTCCGGCTGAAACCCCCAGTTCGATATGAAACAATTCACCCGGGGTGTCCGTTTCAGAACGGATGACCTCTGGCATGGTGTTCAAGGCAGACAAGTGGCCTGATCCGCAAGATGCTCCGATCGAGGCCACGGGCGCGCGCGACACGTCGACCTTGGCCGCAGTCTTGCAGAATGGTTGGCGGATAGGGCGCAAGACCTGCACCTCGGCCTGTTGATCGGAAGCCGCGCGGGTTTAGACTTGCAAGGCCGGCACAGGCTGCTGGATCTTCTTACGGTGGTGCTGCGCGACGGTCTGACCCGGATGCCGGGTGGTCCGGCCGTCGACAGACGACTGGCGGACCTTCTGCGCGCCATGGGGTGTGACGCGGGAATGATGATCCTCGTCGAAAGTACCGCAGGCGGACCGACCGTCGGCAAATCACGGGGCCCGCGGAACAGACTGTGCGAAACCTGGAAAATCGCATGCGCAGACGGCCTGGTTATCCCGTGCGCGCGACTTGAAATCGGATAACAGCAATTTCAACCCTGCCTGACATCGCATAGCAGCGCTGCCTGTCCTAGCTTCCTCTGACGGTTGCGCTTCGACGGGGCACCCAGGCCTTAGGGAGTTTGAAATACCGATCTGGTCCGTCAATGAGAGGAAACGTGAACTCTCAAGCGTCCGCAGCAGCCGATGATTCCCGCGTGGCGACCGGTCTTTTGGAACCTTTATCGTGCGCTGACAGTTTTGGCGCTTGGCAGTCTCCAGCACCTGTCGGCCAAAAAGCCCGCACTTTCGCGGCAAATGAAGAAGAGGTAGTTCGATGTTAAAAGTTCGCATATGGCCATTGGTGGGCCTGACCTTCATGACTGGAGGGGTTTTCCAACCCGCTTGGAGCCAATCCGCCAGCGATGACCTGACGGGGGCCACAGTCTACATTTGTCAGTTCGGTGACACGGTGCAGGCCTATCCGTTCAACGTCGGCGCCGGGGGGCAGTTGGAAGGCCTTGGACCTTTGCAAGGTTGGAACACCGTCGCGCAAGAGGGCGGGCTGGTGGCGACAAATGCTGGTCAAGTCCTGATAATCGGGGACGGTCCGGACTCGTTGTTGCAGGATGGCCAACTCGTCCAAGGCCAATGCACGGACGCGTCCGGCGACCTTGCGCAGATGCTTGACGACGGCAATCTCGGCGCCCAGCGCGGTGATACCGAAACGGAGCCTTCGAACGACGTTGCGACCGAGTTGGCGATGCCGGAGGAAGATGTCGCATCAACCGGGAGACAGCGCGCGATTTCTGACGATTTGCTGGCGGGAATGCTGGCCATCCTCGAGCCGCAGGCCTGGGACATAGCGAAAGTGGCGGCAATCGTTGACCTCCTGTCCCTGGACCAGGCCTCCAAGATCGGCCTGAAAGCCGCTTTGAGGAGTGCCGGTGATGATCCCGCGCGGATCAGGGCCATCGCGCGCCAGATCCAGAATGCTATCGGCGTCGAGGTTGAGCACGCCGCCCAACTGCGGTCGCGTCTGCAAGAAGCCCGGCGCGATCTGGAAGCAAAGAACCGCGCCTTGGCCGAACAGCGTCAGAGAGTGCAGAATATTGCAGCGCAGCTGTCCGGTGCCGAGGCAAGAGCCGGTGCTGCGGAACGGTTGCAAAATCAGACCGCAGCGCTGCTGGGGGCTGCGCAAAGGGGCCTGAAAGAGAAAGTGGCAGAACTTGCCAAGGCCGCGCAAACCCTCGCCTCAGTGAAAAACCGCTTGAATGACAGCCAGCAACAGACCGCGGCATTGCAAGCTGCGCTGACCACGGCCGCGGAAGAGCAGCAGAACGCGATCTTTCAGATCGGCGCCCTGACCGAGCAACTTGTCGACATGCGGGCCCGGCTTGCCAGAGCCAACAATAAGATCGACGAACTGCGCGCGGCCAAGAACTGAATCTTTGTGGTCCCGCCCGCCTGGGCGAGGCGGGACCAACCCTTCGAGCAGGCAGATCAGGACAAACCTCTCCGAGTCTTTCAACAGGAGTAAGTGCAATGGCACATATCGATGGCAACACGTTTGCGAACAAGATCTACGGCACCAGCTTGGCCGACATCATCCACCCCGGAGCCGGAAATGACACCGTATATGGTGGTGGGGGCAATGACCTGATCGAGGACCTCGGGCATGCCAGCACGGGATCCGGGGGCAATGACAGCTTCTTTGGTGGGGCGGGAGCGGACACCCTTTATGGGTGGACCGGAAACGATTGGCTTTACGGCGGAACCGAAAACGACCTGATGTTCGGCGAGGATGGCAATGACTATCTGGATGGCTGGACCGGCAACGACATTGTGTCCGGCGGGGCGGGTCAGGATACGCTTTATGGCTATAGCGGCAACGACTCGCTGCAGGGCGACGCAGGTAACGATTTGCTGTACGGCGAAGACGGCAACGATGTTCTGTTTGGCGGCCTTGGTCGCGACACGCTGTTCGGCGGCCAGGGCGCCGATGTATTCAAGTTCAACTCCGTCAACGATTCGAATGGCAGCACGCGTGATCTGATTGGCAGCTTCGCGTTCGATGTCGACAGGATCGACCTGACGGTCATCGATGCCAACACGACACTCGCGGGCAACCAGGCGTTCAGATGGACCGATGCGACGGCGGGTCTGCCCGGGAAGGGCTATCTGATGGCCGTGACTGGCAGCGATGGCCGGACATGGATTCTGGGGAATACCGATGCCGATTCAACAGCGGAATTCCAGATCGCAGTTGATGATGGCACCTTTGGCCCGGCCTATTGGACCAGCCTCGATTTCCTTCTGTAGGCGCGCGGACGTGGAAATGCCCCACGTTGGGCAAGGCATGAGGTTCCGCTGAAACGGCGCGAAGAAAGAACGCCGGGTGACTGTTCTTTTTTCAGACTGACCACGCCCGCGCTACAAAAGGAGTTGTTCATGGCAGCCTCGTTTTCGATCACTCGTGTCACCGCATTCTGGGGCCGGCTGAATTCCAGCTTCTGGTTCGTGCCTGCGGTCATGGCCGTCATGGCAGTGGCATTTTCGTTTCTGCTCATCGAAATCGATGTCCTGCGCGCTGTGGACTTGACGAAAGATCCGAGTGCGATCTTTACCTTTGGACCGGAAGGGGCCCGTGCGATCCTGTCAACGATTGCAAGTTCGATGATCACGGTCGCCAGCCTGATCATTTCGATCACGATGCTGTCGTTGCAGCTTGCCTCCTCTCAGTTCGGGCCGAGGGTGATCGGCAACTTCATGGGAGATCGCAGCAATCAGATCGTGCTCGGAACGTTCATTGCGACGTTTCTCTATTGTCTGTTTGTGTTGCGGTCGGTGCGGGGCATTGAGGGTTCCAGTTTCGTGCCC
>JBBQGU010000173.1:0-8204 GCA_038323315.1 Rhodobacterales bacterium
TCGCCGCGCCCGACATCATCCGGTTCGGCTATCACTTCGATCCCGCCGCATTTTAGCCAATCGCCACCCCCCCGTCACATTCCCCCCCCCGCCCCGGCCCCATCCGGGCAGCACAACCGTCCCACCAGATCAGAACAGGAACACCATCATGGGACGTCACGAATTTTCGCTCACAGGCGGCGCCAGGCGCGTCGTGCTGGCGACCGGGCTCTATGCCTCGACCCCGGTGCACACCGCCTTGGGCTGGTTGCCGGTGGGCGACCTCAAGCCCGGTGATCTGGTCCTGACCCGCGATGACGGGCTGATGCCGATCATCACCTCGCAGACCGAGTTTCGCCGCGCCCTCTGGTCCGTCCGCCTGCCCCAAGACGCCATCGGCAACTGCGCCACAACCCTGCTGCCCCCCGGCCAACCCGTGCTGGTCCGCTCCCTGTTCGCCATGCCCTTCTCGGGCGACGACCTCGGCCTGATCCCCGCCACGGCCCTCGAAGGCTGGCGCGGCATCGCCCCGCAGGTCCCCGCCTCGCCCGAGCCGATCCTGCAACTGCGTCTGTCCCGCCCCTCGGTCCTGTTCGCAGGGCCCGGCCTGATGGTCAGTTGCGACGGCAGCGATCAGACCCGATTCGACCTGAAGCAGCTGCTGCACTGCCCCAGCCGCCCGGTCCTGCCCCTCGCCGCCGCCCGGCAGATGGTGTCATCCCTTGTGGCCGAAGAGGCGAGCGCCTTCCTCAAGCAGTTCTACGCCGCCGATTTGCCGGATGCGCCGAACCTGTCGTAAAACCCCTGACCCTTGTCCGCCAGATCGCGCAGCAGGGCAGGGGCCGCATAGCGCTTGCCGAACCGCGCCTGCAACCCGTCACAGATCTCGACGGCCCTACCGGCCCCGATCATGTCCAACCAAGAAAACGGCCCCCCCGACCACGGCGCAAAGCCCCAGCCAAGGATAGCCCCCACATCCCCCTCGCGGATATCGGTCAACACGCCCTCCTCCAGCGCCCGCACCGCCTCCAGGACCTGCGACATCAGCAACCGGTGCTGCACCGTCACAAGGTCCGGCTGCAATTCCGCCACTGGCCATCTGTCCGCCAACCCTGCCCACAGCCCCTCGCGCTTGCCCGCCGCATCATAGGCATAAAACCCCGCCTTGGCCTTGCGCCCCATCCGCCCCTCTGCCGCCAGCGCAAACACCACCGCGTCCACATCATCGTCCGGATAGTCATTGCCCAGTGCCGCCTTTGTCGCCTTGGCAATCTTGATCCCCAGATCGATCGAGATCTCGTCCGTCAACTGCAACGGCCCGACCGGCATCCCGACCAGCCGCGCCGCATTCTCGACCAGCGCGGGCGCTACCCCCTCCGCCACCATCCGTATCCCCTCATTCGTGTAGGGCAGGATGCAGCGATTGGCATAGAAATACCGTGCATCATTCACCACGATGGGCGTCTTGCGGATCGCCCTCACAAAATCCAGCGCCTTGGCCACCGCCCGGTCCCCCGTCGCCTGACCCTTGATGATTTCCACCAAAGCCATCCGGTCCACCGGGCTGAAGAAATGTATCCCGATGAACTGCTCCGGCCTCTGGCTCGCTGTCGCCAACCCGCTGATCGGCAAGGTCGACGTGTTCGAGGCATAAATACAGTCCGAACCGACCACCGCCTCCACCTTCGCCGTCACCTCCGCCTTGACCGATGCGTCCTCGAACACCGCCTCCACGATCAGATCGACACCCGCCAAAGCGGCATAATCCGTCGTCGCCGTGATCCGCCCCAACACTTCCGCCTTCTTCTCCAACGTCATCGCGCGCCGCTGAATCCCCTTGTCCAGCAGGTCCGCCGAATGCGCCTTGCCCTTGTCCGCCGCCTCCTGCGTGGCATCGATCAAGACCACCTCGATCCCGGCCAAGGCGCTGACATAGGCGATCCCCCCCCCCATCAACCCCCCCCCCATCACACCCCGCATCTGCACCGTCTGATCGGGCGCGTCGGGCCGGTTCGCCCCCTTTTCCAACGCCTCCTTGTTGATGAACAGCGACCGGATCATGGCGGCGGAACTGGGATTGATCAGCGTCGCGACAAAATTCCGTGCCTCAACCCGCAGCGCCACGTCAAACGGCACCAAGGCCCCCTCGTACACCGCCTGCATCAACGCGCGGGCGGCAGGATAAACCCCCATCGTCTTGCCCATCACCATCGCATTCGCGCCCACAAAGGTCATATAGCCCGCCGGGTGATAGGGATCGCCGCCCGGCATCTTGTAGCCCTTGGCATCCCAAGGCTTGACCAGATCGGCGTCCGTCGCCCCCAGCACCCACTCCTTCGCTCGCGAAAGCAGGGCCTCAGGTGCGACAACCTCATCAATCAACCCATTCGCGCGGGCCGCCTTGGGATCCGACAGCTTGCCCTCCAGCAGATAGGGCGCCGCCACCATCGCCCCCAGCTTGCGGATCAGCCGGGTTGTTCCGCCCGCGCCCGGAAAAATACCCACCTGAATTTCCGGCAACCCGATCTTGGCCTTGGGATTGTCTGCTGCGATGATCCGGTGACAAGCCAGCGGCAGTTCGTACCCGATCCCCACAGCGGTCCCCGGCAACGCCGCGACAATCGGCTTGCCCCCCTTCAAGGTCTTGGCATCCATCCCCGCCCGCTCGATCTTGCGCAGCAGGGCATGAATCCCCATGATTCCGGCAAACAAGGACTTCGCAGGCTCCGCCCCGCCATCCTCTTTCATCCGGGCGATGACATTCAGGTCCATCCCCCCCGCAAAATCCTTCTTGCCGCTGGTCAGGATCACCCCCTTGACCGCCCCATCCGCCAAAGCCCGGTCGATCAGAGCCTCAAGTTCCCCAAACCCGGCCATCGACATCACATTCATCGACTTGCCCGCCACATCCCATGTGATCGTGGCCACACCATCCGCATCGACTGCATAGCCAAAATCGCTCATTCGCTTGATCCTTCCGATTGGGTGTCTGGAAAAACTGCCAGCCGCACCAGCGGCCAGCGGCTGTTGGCCAAAGTGTTCGTGACCGACACTGTGCGCCAGTTATTGCCCACCAGACGCAGGGTTATTTCAGATTTGAACGGTGGTATCAGACGCTGGCTGCCCGCAATCAGATGGCTGACATAGAGGCCCGAAATCAGATCGCGGTCCAATTGTGCAGCAGCCTCGACCAGCCGCACATAGTCGGTCACCCGCTGCGCGCGCAACGTATCGCGAAATTGCACAAATCCGGCTTTCAGATCCTCGACCGTGGACACGACCTTGCTGTCATGCGTGCTGATGATGTGGCAGGGCAGGTCGATACATTGGCGATAACCGTCCCAATCATCAGCCATCACAGCGCGGCCGACCTCGTCCAGATAGGCTTGCAAAATGGCGCTGGCGTGCATTGCATCCTCCCTTTCCCAGCCACCCGCCTGACACCAGGCGTGGTCAATCGTCATAGCGCCCGGCTTCAACGTGGTCCGGTCCAATCCGTGCCGTCCTTGTACGTGAAGCGTGCCGTGCCATCGGCGATATGCACTTTCAGGTCCACATCCGAATAAGTCGCCACTTCCACAGCGGCCTTCGAGCCCACCACCAGAAACCGCGCGTCCCGGCCAGTCCGGTTGATGAAATGATGCCCATCGGGGTCGCCCGCCGGAAAGGCCGCACAATCGCCCATCCGCATCACGGTTTCCCCGCCATCCTGCACCAGCACGCATTCACCCTCGGTGATCATGACAAACTCGTCTTCGTTCTGGTGCCAATGCCGCAGACTGGACAAGGCGCCGGGCTGCAGAATGATCAGATTGGCGCCAAATTGCGTCAGCCCGCCCGCCTGTCCCAACCGCAAACTGCTGCGCCCTGCCATCATCTCGGCATAGGGCGACGGATAGATCGACCCTGTGCGCGGCGTCAGTTGGGCGGGATTGATGATAGGCATTCCAGACCTCTTTGGTGGTGATTGACGATATTGAACCAAATCCAATATCCGGCGGCCTAAATCCGTTCGATGATCGTCGCCGCCCCCATGCCACTGGCGATACACAGCGTGGCCAGCCCAAGGGTGCGGTCGCTGCGCTCCAATTCGTCCAGCAGGGTGCCGATGATGATCGCCCCGGTGGCACCCAGCGGATGCCCCATGGCAATCGCGCCGCCGTTGACATTCACCAAGCCCGGATCAACATCAAAAGCCTGCTGAAACCGCAGAACAACGGCAGCAAAGGCCTCGTTGACCTCAAACAGTTCAATATCGCCAATCGCCATCCGGGCTTCCGCCAGTATCTTCGCCGTCACCGGCACCGGCCCGGTCAGCATGATGGTCGGGTCCGTACCGATCTTGGCCGTGGCGCGAATGCGGGCACGGGGCCGCAGCCCAAGGGCGCGGCCAAACTCGGCGTCACCGATCAAAAGGGCCGCCGCCCCATCCACGATACCGCTGGAGTTGCCGGCATGGTGAATATGGTTGACCCGCTCCATTTGCGGATACTTCATCAAGGCAACCTTGTCGAAGCCGGGCATGACCTCGCCCATCTCCTGGAACGCGGGTTTCAGTGCGCCCAAAGCCTGCATATCGGTGCCGGGCCGCATGTATTCGTCATGGCGCAAAATTTCCAACCCGTTACGATCCTTGACGGTGACAACCGACCGCCCGAACCGTCCCTCCGCCCAGGCCGCCGCCGCCCGCCTCTGGCTTTCCACGGCCAAGGCATCGGCATCATCCCGGCTGAACCCGTATTGCGTCGCGATGATGTCCGCCGAAATCCCCTGCGGCACGAAATAGGTCTTCATCGCCAGGCTTGGGTCCACGGCAATCGCCGCCCCATCACTGCCCATGGCGACCCGCCCCATCATCTCGACCCCGCCCGCGATATAGGCACGCCCCGCCCCGGCCCTGACCTGATTGGCAGCCAGATTGACCGCCTCCATGCCGCTGGCACAGAACCGGTTGATCGACAGGCCAGGAATGATCTCATCCAACCCCGAGGCCAGCACAGCAGACCGCGCCAGACACCCGCCCTGCTCGCCCACCTGCGTAACATTGCCCCAGATCACGTCTTCGACAGCATGCCCCTCCAGCCCGTTCCGCAGGCGCAGCGCATCCAGCATCTGCGCCGACAGCGCAACCGAGGTCACCTCCTGCAAGGCCCCGTCCGCGCGCCCCTTGCCACGCGGGCTGCGCACAGCGTCATAGATGAAAGCATCAGGCATCGCTCACTCCTTGCAAACGGTCGGCAGGGCTGCCGGGCATCAGGTCATAGGGGGCCTTCCAGCCGGGCAGGGCGCAAATCCGGCTCATCCAGCCGTCGATATGCGGCCACGCAGCGCGATCAAAGCCAAAGGGCTCAGGGTAGAACAAATAGCCGCAACACGACAGATCGGCGATGGTGACTGCTTCACCGGCAATCCAGCGCCGCTTTTCCAGATGAGTATCCAACACCGCATATGCCGATTTCAGCCGCGCTTGAAAGAAGGCGATGACATCGGCCGACCGCTTCGCCTCGGGCACGAAATTCATCTGAAACCGCGTCGTGCCGATCTGCGTCGACAACTTGTGATTGTCCCAGAACAGCCACCTCAGAATCTCGCGCCGCTCCGCCGCCGACCGCCCACCCAGCTTGCCGGATTTCGAGCTGATGTAATCCAGCATCACCCCCGATTGCGTCAGCGTCGTCTCGCCATCGACCAGCACCGGCGCCTCACCCATGACATTCATCACCCTGAACTCTGGCGTGCGCGTGGCCCCGTTGAAAAAATCGACAAAGACCGGCTCCCAGTCCATATCCGCCAGCGTCAGCGCCAGTGCCACCTTGTAGGCATTGCCGCTCTCGCCAAAGCAGTAAAGTTTGATCGTCATGTCCTTGCGCCCTTTGCTGCCGTGGAACCGGGGTGTTTCACACCCCCCGGACCCCCCGTGGAGGTATTTTTGTCGGAATGAAGCTGGTAAGTTCTAAGTAGCATTTTATTAAACATTTCGCGGCATACGTGAAGAGCGGTACAGGGAGGAGTCCCGATGACCGTTCGGAGTGAAGCCCTGTGTGATCGAAGGGATAGCCAAGCCTGGGGTATCATGCAGGGTGGAGCCCCCATTCATTCCGACAAAAATACTCGCCCGCGGCAGGCGTCCGGCATTGGCCGGCAAAAATACGATCATCCCTTTCGCGCCTGCAGTTCCGAATTGAACAACCGCAACCGGTGGGTCAGATTGTCTGTGTCGGTCACGGAATCGAAATGTTCGAACAGAAACGACAGAGCCTCGCCCTCGTCCAACCCCGCCTCGCTGGCAAAGCGTCTGAGGCGGCGATAGCCGTCCTCGGTCATGGCGACCGGAAAGCGGCGGGTCAGGCGAAAGCGTTTGGGCATCGATTTCTCCGAACTGGTTGGGGTCAGTCTAGAACGCCTCGGCAGACAAGGCCATGACCGGATCGGCCCCGCTTTCAATTCGTGCCAGATGCAGCGCACAGGCGGGCAGTTGCCGGGCCAAATAGTAGCGGCCCGTCGCCAATTTTGCCTCATAAAACCCGGTGTCCCCGCCAGTGTCCAGGCCCGTCAGGGCGGCGTGGGCCATGCGGGTCCACATCAGGCCCATGGCGACATGCCCCATCAGATGCAGAAAGTCGCTGGACCCCGCCAGCGCTGCATTGGGGTTTTTCATGCCTTGCGCCATAAAGAATGCCGCTGCTGCCTGCATCTGTTTTGACGCCACTTTCAGGGCCTTGGTGAAAACTTCCATCCGGGGGTCAGCGTCATGCGCCTGACACTCCGCTTTCACCATCTCGAAAAACGCCATGACATGCTTGCCGCCCTCCGCCATCAGCTTGCGACCGACCAGGTCCAGCGCCTGCACACCGTTGGCACCTTCATAGATCATCGCGATCCTTGCATCGCGCACGAACTGGCTGGCCGGGTTGTCCTCGATATAGCCATGCCCACCCCAGATCTGTTGGGCCTGCACCGCCATTTCGAACCCCTTGTCGGTCTGGAACCCCTTGATCACCGGGATCAGCAGCGACACCAACCCCTCGGCCCCCGCATCGCCCTGCCGCACCGACCGGTCGATCAGCGAGGCCCCCCAGAAAGTCAGCGCCCGCGCGCCCTCGACAAAGCTTTTCTGATCCATCAGCGCCCGGCGGATGTCGGGATGCACGATCAGCGGGTCGGCCGGCCCTGCCGGGTTCACCGCCCCGGTGATGGCGCGCCCCTGAAGCCGGTCCCGCGCATAGGCCAGTGACGCCTGATAGGCCGCCTCGGCCACTGCATAGCCCTGCAACCCAACACCCAGCCGCGCCTCGTTCATCATGGTGAACATGGCGCGCATGCCCTTGTGCAGATCGCCCAGCAACCAGCCCCGCGCCCCGTCATAATTCATCACGCAAGTCGCATTGCCGTGGATGCCCATCTTCTCCTCGACCTTGCCGACCGACACGCCGTTCCGAACCGCCCCGATCATCTTGGGCACAATGAACAGCGAAATCCCCTTGGTCCCCTCACCCCCTCCGGGCGCCTTGGCCAGCACCAGATGCACGATATTCTCGGCCAGATCATGATCGCCCGCCGAGATGAAAATCTTGGTCCCGGTCACCAGATAGGACCCGTCGGCCTGCGGTTCCGCCCGTGTTCGCATCAACCCCAGATCGGTCCCACAATGCGGTTCGGTCAGGTTCATCGTACCGGTCCATTCGCAGGAGGCGAGCTTTGGCAGATATTCGGCCTTCTGTGCCACCGTGCCATGGACGTTGATCGCCGAATAGGCCCCATGTGTCAGCCCTTGATACATGTTCAGCGCCATGTTGGCGGAGACCAACACCTCACCCACTGCCGTGTGCATCAGATAGGGCAGGCCCTGCCCCCCAAACTCGGTCGCGCAGTCCAAGGCCGTCCAGCCGCCATCCCGCAGTGCACCAAACGCCGCCTTGAAGCCGGCAGGGGTCCGCACCACGCCGTTTTCCAGCCGGCACCCCTCCCGGTCGCCCACGGCGTTCAAGGGGGCGAGCATAACAGAGGCCAACCGACCCGCCTCCTCCAGCACTGCGCCCGTGAACCCCTCATCCAGATCGGCATAGCCGGTGATGGGCAGACCCGGCACCCCCATCACCTGATGCAACAGAAACTGCATGTCTTTGACGGGGGCTGTGTAGGTCATGGCATATCCCTATTCTGCAGCGCGGTCATAGGCGGCGATCATCGCGGCCCCCGCCTGTAATTCCACCTTCAGCTCGGCA
>JBBQGU010000174.1:0-8079 GCA_038323315.1 Rhodobacterales bacterium
ACACGCCCGAGCGCTTCGTCCGCAAGCCACCCAAACCGCCTCACATCCCAACGGCTGTCTGGATCAACCCACCAAAGCAAACGGAGTAAAACCAAGCTTAAAGTTCAATCGCCACTGTCTCAAAGTCGTTGACACGTTCCGATCAAGGTCGAGATGTTCCCATCTTAGCGCTTTTACCTCTCCTCCCCGCATGCCGGTTAAGATCATTAACCGGATCGCGCGGACCGCCTCTGGATTCGCTCGCACCTCTTTTGGCTTGCCGCTTGGGCTAGGGATGGAAAGGGATTCATGCTCCGCCCGCGCCAGGACTGCGCCTAGTATCGAAAACTCCTTGGCCGACAAAAATCGCTCCCGAGACGTTTCCTTGAACCTCTCGACCCGCTTGCACGGGTTGGAGTTGTCCGGCCTGAAACCCCAAACCTCGGCAAGGCTAAAGGCCTTGGACAGGACAGCTAACGCTCGGTTGGCCGTAGTGGGTCTGTCGGACAGACTGGAATGGAACCGTGCAACGTCGGGGCGAGAAACCCCTGCCGCCTTGAACTTACCCAAAGATGGGCGAATTACTCGCTCGACCATGTCGGTCACCTGTGCCTGGGTGCTTTTCTTGTTTCTCACCTTGACGTGCTCAGCGAGGTATTTGTCCAAAAGGACGGAAACGGTAGGCGCCTTGCGCTGCTCTTCCCTGGCACCTGCAGGGTCGCCGCCGTCTGCGACCTCCGCCGCCCAGCGCCGCGCAATGTCCCTTGCTTGGTCTGGCGTCACGCTTCCATGCTTTCCGATGAGGGCCCATCGAATACGTGCGGAGCGCCCGCCACCCACCCTGTATTTCAGCAGGTAAACCTTCTGACCGCTTGGATAGACCCTTACCCCGAAGCCTGGAATCTCTGTGTCCCATGACAAGAACCGAGCCGTCTGTGGCTTCAGCGCGTCGACACTGCTCTTGTTGATCCTCTTCGTCGCCGTCATCTTGATCCTACCGCTGGCTACCACTTGGCTACCACGGGCTACCACATCAGGCGCAAAGTCATGCAACCCACTGAAGTTAGGTAAGTGCATTTATCATTGAAAATCAAGCATTAACGTGGAATCGCGCAACTCTATGAAACTAGGTGAAACTTAAAACCTGAAGACTACGAATCTGAGGGTCGGGCGTTCTAATCGCGTGGTCCACTAATCTTCTTGTTGATATCCAATCAATTGCTTCACCTGGTCCGATTTGCACGGAGCCTTGGTTTGCAAAGCCCTTTAGATCGCGATATCCATGAGGTGAATTGCGGCTGTCGAAAACGCCAAAGACAGTGCCATTCAGTCCGCCGAAATGTCGGTTGCGGAACGCAAATTGTGCCCAGTCATTGCGCAAATGATCAGACTGATACCTTTTGCACCCGCCACCGGCGGTACTGTGTTACCGTGAAGATCACTGAACCGCAGGAAGCCCTGCTAGACCGCGCGGGTCAAATCGTTCCATTTTCGCCACGGGGTGCAGACAGGCATCAGACCATGCCAAGCTTCAGCATTGACCTGAAAACCGCCTCATCGTATTAGCGTTAATATCATCAGGCTTCGACACTGCATCCGGGGAAAAACATGCGGCCATCGCTCGACACCAGACGGCTTCTGCCGCGCCAGACCAGCGAATTGGTGGTGGTCGGCCTGACCGGCACCCCCCAGGTGATCTTTGAGACTCAGGAACTGATCGAGGCGCCGAACTGGACCCCTGACGGCAAATGGCTGATCTACAACGGTGACGGCAGGCTGTTCCGCATCTCGCCCGATGGCACCGATGGTCCGCACCGCATCACCACCGCGCCGGTCGAGAATCTGAACAACGATCATGTCATCGCTCCGGACGGCAAGACCATCTATCTCAGCGCCAATGACGGGCATCTTTATGCGGTCGGAATCGCAGGTGGTGTTCCGGTCAGGGTCTCGCATGATCAGGATGCGGCCCGCAAACACCGCTATTACCTGCACGGGATTTCACCCGATGGGGCCACGCTGGCCTATGTGGCACTGGAGCAGGGCAGTGGGCGCACGATGACGCGCATCGCCACGATCCCAGCGGCGGGAGGGGCCGAGACCTATCTGACCGATGGCAGCAGTCCGGTCGACGGCCCGGAATATGCGCCCGATGGCAAATGGATCTATTTCAATTCCGAAGCGGCGGCCACCATGCCGGGCCATGCCCAGCTGTTCCGGATGCGGCCGGACGGGACTGGCACCGAGCAGTTGACCCATGATGCCCGCGTCAACTGGTTCCCGCATCTGTCGCCGGATGGGTCGCAGATGGCCTATATCAGCTTTCCGACCGGCACCCTTGGCCACCCTGCCGACAAGCAGGTGATCTTGCGGCTGGCAGCACCGGACGGCAGCGCCCCCCGCGATCTGGATGCCTTTAACGGCGGGCAGGGCACGATCAATGTCACCTCCTGGGCGCCCGGTTCGGACCGACTGGCCTATATGCGTTACCCTATCGGCTAACCTCCGCGAAACCGCCGGTTCGAGCTTTCGCGCACCAACAGGTCCGGCTCGACCTGTGTCACGCGCGCCTCAGGCAACTCGCCGTTACATTGGATCAGGTCCAGCACCCGCTCGATGGCCAGTTTGGTGACGCGCGGCACATCATAGTTGATGGTCGACAGCGGCGTCACGGCATATTCGCCGAATTCGATGTTGTCGAAACCGACGATGGCAATGTCTTCGGGCACCCGCAGCCCGTTGCGCGTGCAATAGCTCAGCACCCCCAACGCCAGCGAGTCATTGCTGCAAAATACCGCCGAAACCCCCAACCTGCGCCCCACCAGATCATCCATCGCCCAATATCCCGCCGCGACGGAATTGCCCGCCGGGGTGATCATCAGCCGCGGGTCATGCGCCAGCCCCAACTGGCGATGGGCGTTCAAAAACCCGTCCTGCTTTTCGGTGTTGCCCCGCGTCGCGGCCCCGTCGACCAACGCGATGCGCGCATGTCCGTTGTTGATCAGATGTGCCGCACCCTTGAACGCCCCCGCGCGCTCATCCATGCAGACCGCGTCGATGCCCGCATCGGGGTCGCCAACCAACAGCACCACCGGATAATTCCGCCGCCGCAGCGCGCGCAGATGGTCCAGTTGGCGGTGGCTGCAAGGAAAGATCAGCAGCCCATCAGCGCGACGGGCGCGGATGGTTTCGATCATCTGCGCCTCCAGGCTCAACGTGTTGTTCGAGGTGGCGAACAAGGTGGTGTAGCCGCGCTTGGACAGTTGCACTTCGATGGCCTGCGCCACCGCCGTCAGCACCGGGTTGGTCAGATCGGTCAGGATCAGGCCGATCGACCGGGTTTCGCGCCGGACCAGCGACTGCGCCACCTGATTGGGCAGATAGTTCATCTGCGCCGCCGCGTTCAGGATGACCGTCCGGGTTTCCTCGGGGATACGCGGCGATTCCCGCAGCGCCAGCGAGACGGTGTTGACCGAAAATCCCGTCAGCGCGGCGATGTCCTTCAGGCGGGCGACGGATTTCGGCATGTGTCCTCAGGTGGCGGCAAGCGCACGGATCGCCTTGTATTGCAGACAATCGGGGTGCATTTCCATCAATTCGACGCGGTTGCCGTCGGGATCATGGATCCAGGCGCCCCGGTTGCCGTCCAGACCGCCCTTGACCGGTGATACAATGCGCACACCGGCGGCGGCAAGGCGGGCCACCTCGGCATCCAGATCGTCGATGGTCAGACACAGATGCAAGACGCCATTGGCCTCCTCGCCCGGGGCTTTATCCGTTTCGGCGCCGGGAAAGATTTCCAGAAACTGCGTGTCGGTGATGCGCAGATAGACCAGCCAGGTCGCGCCATCGTCACGCTTCAACCGGTGCATTTCCGGCAGACCAACGCGGTCGCGCCAGAAATCCAGCGACACATCCAGATCCTTGACCCTGATCGCCAAATGCCCCAGCCCATTGATTCCGTTCATTTCCTTATCCTCTGATCGACATGTTGACAGGGTTCAGTCCCATTGCGGCCCCCAGGCCGGGGCTATCACGCGCGGCTCATCCGGGATGGCGTCGATGGCGGCAATGTCTGCGGGCGTCAGATTAATCTCCCCCGCCCCATGCGCCAGAATGATCCGGTCGTGCTGCGAGGATGTCGGGATCGCCGCATAACCCCGCGCCAACTCCCACGCGATGCCGATCTGCTCGCCGGTCTTGCCATGGGCCTTGGCAATCTGGGCCAGCACAGGATTGCCCGACAACCGCCCCCGCGCGATGGGCAGATAACAGGTCACCCGGATGCCCTCGCCGTCACAGTAATCCGCCAGCGTGCGGTTCTTGAACAGCGGGTTCAACTCGACCTGATTGCAGGTCAGCGCCTGCGGCCCAAGCACGACCTTTGCCCGTTCCAGCAAGGCCACAGTGAAATTCGACACGCCGATATCGCGGCACAGCCCGGCGTCCTGCGCCTGCTTCAACTGCTCCAGATAAACCGCCGGCTCAATCGCACCGTTGGGTGCCGGCCAGTGGATCAGGGCAAGGTCGACCTGATCCACCTGCAACTGCCGCAGACTGGCCTGCAACGAGGGGATCACCAGACCCGCCCCAAGGTTCGCCGTCGCCACCTTGGTCGTCACATAGACGCTGTCGCGCGCAATCGCCGATTCGCGGATCGCTTGCCCCACCTCGACCTCGGTCTGATAGTCCTGCGCGGTATCCAGATGGCGAAACCCGACCTCCAGCGCCTGCCGGATCGCCCGAACGCCCGCCACGTCGCGCCGCCCATAGGTGCCAAACCCCAGCGACGGCATTGCAATCTGAAGGTTCACCGCAGAACTCCCCCCGCCGACCCCGTCCCCTGCATTTTCGCTTGACGGATGCTCGGGCCTGCCCATAGTATTATCGTTAATACAGCGTATTGCAAGCGGAGAAGCAAAGTCCGCAGCCGCGCCAGCCTCGGCGGTCATCCGTACCGGAGGGGAGAGAGGAGGATTTCCGGTGGCCCTGCGATGGAGCAAAGTAACCCCGCAACTGGCATTGGGCCCGGCTGTCCTTGTGACGCTCGTGGCCTTTGTCGGCGCCATTCTGTGGACGATCCTGCTGTCCCTGACCCGGTCCCGGCGTCTGCCCGACTACACCATCGACTGGTCCAACTGGACGCGCCAATATGACCGCGTCTTTGCCGATGACGCCTGGGCCATCGCCTTGCAGAACCTGATCTTTCTGGCGGTCGGTTCGGGATTGGCCATCGTGATGGGCTTTGTTCTTGCCGCCATGATCGACCGCGAAAAGCGCGGACAGGACCTGTTCCGCACCCTGTTCCTGTACCCTTTGGCGGTGTCCCTGATTGTCACCGGCGTGGCATGGCGCTGGATACTGAACCCCGAGATGGGCCTGCAAACCGCCCTGCACGGCATCGGCCTGACATGGGTCAATTTCAACTGGCTGGCCGAAGGCCGGACCGCAATGTATGCAATCATCCTCGCCTCGGTCTGGCAAAGCGCCGGATTCTATATGGCCTTGATGCTGTCGGGCCTGAAAAGCATCAACACCGAAATTTGGAGCGCCGCGCGTCTGGACGGCATCAGCACCTGGCGACTGTATCTCGAAGTCATCATCCCCATGATGAAATTCACCTTCCTGACCTGCGCCATCCTGCTGTCCCTGGGGGTGATCAAGGCCTATGACATCGTGCTGGCCATGACCAATGGCGGGCCGGGGCAATCCACCTGGGTGCCCGGCTATTACACAATCAATGCCTTGGCGAACAAACAGAATCTGGGCCTCGCTTCGGCCGCCGCGACCATGATGCTGGGGCTGACGCTGCTGATCTTCGTGCCCTTGGTCGCGCTGAACTGGTGGCAGCGCCGCAGGGGGGCCACGCGATGACCGCCGATGTCATGTTCCCGCGCCCCAAAAGGCGCATCACCCAGACCTCCATCGCCATTCTGGTCTTCCTGACCATGGCCGCGCTGTTCTTTTGCGTGCCCCTTTATGTCCTGTTCACCACCTCGCTGAAAACCATGGATCAGATCCGCGAGGGCGCGATCTTTTCCCTGCCGCAGGTCTGGACGTTGGAGGCTTGGGATTACGCATGGAACCAGGCCTGCTCCGGCATGACCTGCACGGGCCTGCGCGCCGGGTTCTGGAACTCGATCGCCATTCTTGTGCCCTCGATGCTGGCTTCGGTGGTGCTGTCGATGGTGACCGGCTATGCGCTGGCAATCTGGAATGTCGCTTGGGCCGGTCCGTTCCTGTTCCTGCTGTTCCTGTGCGCCTTCGTGCCGTTGCAGATCATCATGTACCCCCTGATCATCATCACCCGCGAGTTGGGGCTGTTTGGCACGCTTTGGGCCGTGGTCGGCGTCCACACCATCCTGTCCCTGCCCGTGCTGACCCTGATTTTCCGCAACTACTACAAAGACATCCCGCCAGATATCCTGAAGGCTGCCATCATCGATTCCGGCTCGTTCTGGCGGATATTTGCCGAGATCATCCTGCCTATGTCCGGCAATATCCTGATCGTCGTGTCGATCCTGCAGATCACCTCGATCTGGAACGACTATCTGATCGGCGTCACCTTTGGCGGGCTGGGCAACATGCCGATGACGGTCAATCTGGCCAATATGGTCACCGTATCGACCGGCACCGCCAGCTATAATGTCAACATGGCGGCGGCGCTGCTGACGGCGATACCGCCCTTGGTGATCTACTTCCTGCTGGGCAAATTCTTTGTCCAGGGCATCGCCGCCGGCGCCGTGAAAGGGTGACGCGATGCCAAAGGTAACCTTTGAACACATCATCAAGAAATTCGGCGCCGTCACCGTGCTGAACGATCTGAACCTGTCCATCGACCATGGTGATTTTCTGGTCCTGCTGGGGCCGTCGGGCTGCGGCAAGACCACGCTGTTGAACCTGCTGGCAGGTCTGGCCGATGTGTCGTCGGGCCGCATCATGATCGGCGACCGCGATGTCACCGACCTCGACCCCAAGGACCGCGGGCTGGCGATGGTGTTCCAATCCTACGCCCTGTACCCGACCAAATCGGTACGCGGGAACCTGCAATTCGGGCTCGCCTCCTCGGGCCTTGACCGCGCCGAAAAGGACCGCCGCGTCGCGTGGGCCTCGAACCTTCTGCAACTGGGCGCGCTGATGGACCGGCGGCCCTCCGAACTGTCCGGTGGGCAAAGGCAACGCGTGGCCATCGGACGCGCCCTGGTCAAACATGCCGAGGTGTTGTTGTTCGACGAGCCGCTGTCAAACCTGGATGCCAAACTCCGGGCCGAAATGCGCATGGAAATCAAGCAATTGCACGACCGCCTGTCGCCCACCGTGGTCTATGTGACCCATGACCAGATCGAGGCGATGACCATGGCCACCCAGATCGCCGTGATGAACTCTGGCGTGATCCAGCAATTCGGCCGCCCCGACGACATCTACGAACGCCCCGCCAACCTGTTCGTCGCGGGCTTCATCGGATCGCCGCCGATGAACCTGCTGCCCGCCGTCCTGTCGCGGCAAGGTGGTACGTGGCACGCCGAGGCTGGCGACGGCATCACCGCCGATGTCAGCGCCTATCCCTTCGCCACGCCCCCAACGTCCGGCACCGAGGTGATTCTGGGCCTGCGTCCCGAACATTTCCACCTGACAGCGCCGCTGCCAAATCCCGCGCTGTCCACCACCCTGCCGGTCACGCATGTCGAGCGTACCGGCTCTGACGCCATAGTGTCGCTTGGCCTGACCAAAGGCCGTCTCGACGCCCGCATCGACCCCGAAGCCGCCGCCCGCCTGAAGGTCGGCACTCGGCTGCGGGCAGACTTTCCCGGCCCCAAGATCAGCCTTTTCAACGCGACGACCGGGGATCGATTGTAACCGTCTCAACTGGGAGGAAAACATGTTGAACAAACTGAAACTCGGCACCGCTGTGCTGGCCTTGATGGGCAGTGCTGCGCAGGCTGAAAAGCTGGTGATCTACCACAACTGGTCCTCGCCCGCCGAAGTTGGCGCGCTGGGCGTCCTGAAAACCGCGCTCGAGGCGGGGGGTGACGAATGGACCGACATCGCCATCCCGCATGACACCGGCTCCAACGTCAGCCTGATGAGCCTTGTGACCGG
>JBBQGU010000175.1:0-8074 GCA_038323315.1 Rhodobacterales bacterium
CAGGAGGTATCATCGCAGCCCCATTTCAAACCCAGGCCCGTCTGATACCCCGCCCCTCCCCCCCATTCAAGCGGATGGTCAAGCGGGCAAATCCGCGCGATCAGCAGGCAAAACCCAGGAAGTCCTCATGTCCGATCCAGACCGCCCGCAGATCACCCTCATCACCCCGCCGGTCATGGACCTCGACCTGTTCCCCGACCAACTCGCCGCCGTGATGGAACAGGTTCCGATCGCCTGCCTGCGCCTGTCCCTCGCCTCGCGCGATCAGGACACCATCGCCCGCGCCGCCGATGCCTGCCGCCACGTCGCGCACGGCTGCGACGTCGCCATCGTCATCGAAAACCACGTCCTGTTCGTCGACCGCCACGGCCTTGACGGCATCCACCTGACCGACGGCGCCCGCTCTGTCCGGGCGATGCGCAAGGACCTCGGCACCGAAGCCATCGTCGGCGCCTATTGCGGCATCACCCGCCACGAAGGCATTTCGGCGGGCGAAGCGGGGGCCGATTACGTCTCCTACGGCCCGGTCGGCGACAACCTGCTCGGCAAGGGTGAACGGGCAGGGTTCGACCTGTTCGACTGGTGGTCCAACATGATCGAGGTTCCGGTGATCGCCGAAGGGGCGCTGACACGCGAATTGGTCGAAATCTTCGGCCCGGTCACCGATTTCTTCGGCATCGGCGCCGAGATCTGGGACGAAGAAGACCCCGCCGACGCCCTGAAAGCCCTGCTCGCCCCGCTCGGGTGATCACCGGCCCAGCCCACCCCGCACCACCGCCTCGCAATGCGCGGCCAACTGCTTGCGGTCGTTGAGTGAATTTACCGGCACCGGGTCATGAAAAGTCACCTCGACCGAACCAGGACGCCGGCAGGCCAGCACCTGCACCAGATGCCCCGCGAAATTCATGTCGCCCCACCAGCCATAAAACCGCCCATCCCGTCCGGCCGGCGCTTGATAACGCACCGAAACGGGCTGAATCTGCATGATATGATCCAATCGGTGGCTGTAAAACGCCGCAAACAACGTGGATTTGAATGGCAACACCCGCTGCCCATCCGTGCTGGTCCCCTCGGGGAAGAAGGCCAGACGGTGGCCCGCGCGCAGGCGATCCTCAAAGACCCCCTGCTGCGCCTTGGCCTCGGTCCCCTTGCGCGCGATGAACACCGTCCCCGTCGCCCGCCCCAGCCAACCGATGCCAGCCCACCCCGCCACCTCGGATTTGGCGACGAAATACAAGCATTGCGCCGCGTTCAAAGCAAAGATGTCCATCCATGAGGAATGATTGGCCACAATCGCCCCCCGCGAAACCATAGGCGTGCCGCGCACCGCATATCCCATCGACAGGATCGGAAAGGTCAGTCGACACACCGCCCGCGTGATATAAGGCGTCCAAGGTCGCGCCAGCCCGAACAACGGCCGCTCGACAACGCGCACCAACAACAGCACCAACAGACCCAGATACACCACCAGCCCCAAAATGCCCCCGCGCAATACCACCAGCACCCATTCGACCAAGCCGAAAGGCTGCGGCGCAATCGGGTCGTGAAGCCACTCGCTCACGCCTCGCGACCCTTTTTGCGAGTGTAGAAGTCGCGGTGCTTGACGCTCATCCGTGCGGTGTCCATCACCAGACAGACATCCGTGGTGTTGAAATCCCGGTCGATCCAGGCCCCGTCGCTGACATGACCGCCAAGGCGCAGATAGGCCTTGATCAGCGGCGGCACCAACGCCATCGCATCCGGGCGATCCACCAATTCGAACGGAATGAGGTTCATGTCCAGCCGCTGCGCCGGTCGGGCGGTCACCCGTAACGCGCCCGTCGCGCGGTGGTAATGGTGCAGCAAGGACAGCGGCTTGGCCAAAGCCGCCACATCGGTGCCGTGGAACGACGCGGCGCCAAACATGATCTCGATCCCACGTTCCCGCACATACTCGGCCAAGGCGTTCCACAGCAAAAACATTCCCGCCCCACCCCGCATATCCGGGTGGACACAGGATCGCCCCAGTTCCAGCAACCGCCGCCCCGACGCCATCAACACCGACAAATCAAACTCGCTGTCCGAATAATAGCGGCCGGACCTGGCACAACCCTCGGGCGGCATCAGGCGGTAGACACCCACCACATCTTGCAACAGGTCCGGGTCGCGGCTGCTGTCGATCAGCAGCAGATGGTCGAAATACGGGTCGAAATCATCCCGCTCCAACCGCGCCGCGTGGTCGGTGGCACAGACCGAGGCGCCCAGTTCCTCGACAAAGATCTGATACCGCAACCGTTGCGCTGCCTGCAATTCGCGTGGGCTCCGGGCAAGCCGCACCGACAGAACGGGATCGACGTTGATCATGGCGGTCATGGGGTCAATGCGGTTCCGAAAGCTGAACTAAGATACAAATTGCATCAGGAACAGGCCACGGTCAATGTAACCCGCGTGTGACAATGCGCGACACTTGATCAAAGCGCCGTTCAGGGATTGAAATGTCACTGAAACTCCGCAAGACAGGCTACTGACCAAATTGGGGCTGCAGCAGAACCAGCCTTTCTTCGATGACCACCTTGCCGGCATGTTCAAAGTTCACCGTGATCTTGCCCGCGACATTCGACTGAACCTGCCCCAAACCCCAATCGGGTTGGGTGGGGTGCCGCACCAGCATTCCGGGCTCAAAGACTGATCGCATTCCGCCTCCCTGAAAGGACGTACCATGACCGAGAAGACCGACCTTGCCGCCCTGCTCGGTTCCCGCATTTGCCACGACCTTATCAGCCCGATTGGTGCCATCAGCAATGGGTTGGAGTTGCTGATGATGGATGGCAGTCAGGGCGGGCCGGAAATGGTGCTGATCAGCGAAAGCGTCGCCAACGCCAATGCCCGCATCCGGTTCTTTCGCGTGGCATATGGGGTGGCACAGGCCGAACAGCGGATCGGCCGGTCCGAAGTGCAGGCGATCCTGGGCGACCTGACCCGCGGCGGCCGTTTGCAGGTCGAGTGGCAGTCAGAAATTGACCTGTTGCGGCGCGAGGTCAAGATCGCCTTCCTTCTGATCCAATGTCTGGAAAGCGCCATGGCTTACGGTGGCAAGATGCTGGTCTTGCTGCAGGATGGCCGCTGGCAGATCACCGGCACCGCCCACAAACTGCGCATCGAGCCTGATTTGTGGGAAATTCTGGTGAACCCCAAGGCCCAGATCGCCGTGATCCCGGCACAGGTTCAGTTCCCGCTGGTGGCCGAGGAGTTGGCGCAAAGTCACCTTCGGTTGACGACGGAACTGACCGCGACCGAGATACGGCTAAGCTTCTGATCACGGCCGGATGGTGCCGTCGCCGGTCACCAGATACTTGAAGCTGCACAACTGCTCGGCACCCACCGGACCGCGCGCATGCATCTTGCCGGTGGCGATGCCGATCTCGCCGCCCATGCCGAACTCGCCGCCATCGGCAAATTGAGTCGAGGCGTTGCGCATCAGGATGGCGCTGTCCAGCCGCTGAAAGAACTTGGTCGCCGTCTCGTCATTCTCGGTCAGGATGCATTCGGTGTGGCTCGATCCATAGCGGCGGATATGGGCCATCGCCTCATCCACGCCATCAACCAGCTTGACCGCGATGATCTTGTCCAGAAATTCGCGCCCGAAATCATCAGGTTGCGCTTTAACGGTGCCGGGGATCTTGGCCAGTTCGCCATCGGCCCGCACTTCGATGCCAGCTTGCAGCAGGTCCTCGATCAGCACCGCCCCGTGTTTGGTATAGAACTGCCAGTCGATCAGCAGGCATTCGGCCGCACCGCAAACCGACACCCGCCGCGTCTTGGCGTTCAGCACCACACGGCGCGCCTTGGCCAGATCGGCGTCGCGGTCGGCGTAGATGTGACAAATCCCCTCCAGATGGGCGAACACCGGCACCCGCGCCTCGGCCTGCACCAGCCCGACCAGTCCCTTGCCACCACGCGGCACGATCACGTCGATATATTGCGTGGCGTGCAGCATGGCCGTCACCATGGCGCGGTCCCGCGTGCCAACGAGTTGGATCGCAGCTTCGGGCAGACGCGCCTCGCGCAGGCCCGCAACCATGCAGTCATGGATCGCTTCGGAGGTGTTGAAACTGTCGCTGCCGCCGCGCAGGATCACCGCATTGCCGGATTTCAGGCACAGCGCCCCGGCATCCGCCGTGACATTGGGGCGGCTTTCGTAGATCACGCCGATCACGCCCAAAGGGGTAGAAACGCGCTGAATGTGCAAACCACTAGGCATGTCCCATTCCGCCAGCACCCGGCCCACCGGGTCGCGCTGTTCAGCCACGGCGCGCAAGGCGTCGACCATGCCGCGCAACCGGTGTTCGTCCAGCCGCAAGCGGTCGAGCATCGCCGGGCCAATCCCGCGCGCCGCGGCCGCATCCATGTCGATGGAATTGGCGTCATGGATCGTCTGACGCCGCTCCCATACAAAATGTGCGGCGCTGACGATGGCAGCATATTTGCGCTCTGGAGAGGCGATGGCCAATTCCGTCGCAGCGGCGCGGGCCTTCTTGCCCATCTCCGTCATCAGATCCGCGATTTCGCCGTCCATCACCCACTCCCGCCCAAACCCTGTAGGTTGGGCTTAAATCACCATATCGTCCCGGTGGACCAAGGCCGCCCGGCCCTCATAACCCAGAATGCCCGCAATCTCGCCCGACCGATGCCCGGCAATCGCCCGCGCCTCGATGGCAGTATAGCGCACCAGCCCCTTGCCAAGCACATTGCCCACAGGGTCCAGTATTGCCACCGGATCACCACGCCCGAAACTGCCGCCAACCGTCGTAACCCCTGCCGGCAACAGACTTTTCCCTGCCAGCAGCGCCTTGACTGCGCCTGCATCCAACCGCAATTCCCCACGCGGTTTCATCGCATTGATCCACCGCTTGCGCGCCAGTTGCGGATCGGAATGCGCCACGAACCACGTACAATTCGCCCCCTTGGCCAAAGCGGTCAAAGGCCTCAGGACCGAGCCTTCCATGATCGCCATGGCACAGCCGCCCGCCACCGCCGTCTTGGCGGCCAGCAGTTTGGTCTTCATCCCACCTTTGGAAAACACGCTGATCGGATCGCCAGCCATCGCCTCGATCTCTGGCGTGATGGTTTCGACCAGATCGAATCGCTGTGCCTTTGGGTCTTCTTTCGGGTTGGCGGAATAAAAGCCGTCCACATCCGACAGCAGGATCAACTGATCCGCCCCCGCTGTCACCGCGATCTGCGCGGCCAGCCGGTCGTTGTCGCCAAAGCGGATTTCGTCGGTCGCAACCGTGTCGTTTTCGTTCACAAAGGGCACCACACCCAAGCTCAGCAAAGTCTCCATCGTGGCGCGGCTGTTCAGATAGCGGCGGCGGTCTTCGGTATCCTCCAGCGTCACCAGAACCTGACCCGTGGTGATGCCATGCGGTGCCAGCACCTCCTCATACGCGCGGGCGAGGCGAATTTGTCCAACGGCAGCAGCGGCTTGCGATTGTTCCAGCGGCAGGGGGCCGTCGGGCAGGCCCAGCACCTTGCGGCCCAAGGCGATCGAGCCTGACGACACCAGAACCACATCGGTGCCGCGCGTCTTGGCCTCGGCCACGTCCATCGCAAGGGCCGACAACCACGCCTGTTTCAACCCCTTTTCACGGTCCACCAACAGGGCCGACCCGATCTTGACGACCAGCCGTTTGGCAGCGCGGATATCGGGAGCCGATATGGGTTTCAGGGCTGCCATGGTGCGTCCTCCACCACGACCTTCGACCCCTCCCGGATCATCGCATCCAACTTGCGCAGCACGTCCTGCAAGCCCAGACCCGCCACGCCCGAGATCACAAAGACCTCGCCGCCGCTGGCTTTTTCCAAAGCGCGCCTGCGTTCCGAGATGGTTTTCTTGTCCAGAGCGTCGCATTTGTTCAGGGCCAGGATACGGGGCTTGTCGCCCAGAATCTCGGAATAGGCCTCGATTTCCTTGATGATCGTCCGGTAGTCCTTTGTAATCGTTGACGAGGTTCCATCGACCAGATGCAGCAGCACCTTGCAGCGTTCGACATGCGCCAGAAACTGCATGCCAAGGCCGCGACCCTCCGAGGCTCCCTCGATCAGGCCCGGAATATCGGCCATCACGAATTCCTTGCCGTCGATGCCGACCACACCCAGATTGGGCACAAGGGTCGTAAAGGGGTAATCGGCAATCTTGGGGCGGGCATTCGAAACCGCTGCCAGAAAGGTCGATTTTCCGGCATTGGGCAGGCCCAGCAGACCGGCATCGGCAATCAACTTCAGCCGCAACCAGATGGTCCGCTCGACCCCTTCCAGCCCGGGATTGGCCCTTGCCGGGGCGCGGTTGGTCGAGGATTTGAAATACAGGTTGCCAAAGCCGCCATTGCCGCCCTTGGCCAGCAATATCTTTTGCCCCGGCGTCACCAGATCGGCGATCACGGTTTCTTCATCCTCGTCCAGGATCTCGGTCCCAACCGGCACTTTCAGATACACATCATCCGCCGTCTTGCCGGTCCGCTGACTGCCCATGCCGGGTTGGCCCGATTTGGCAAAGAAATGCTGCTGATAGCGAAAGTCGATCAGGGTGTTCAGCCCCTCGACCGCCTCGGCAAAGACATTGCCACCATTGCCGCCATCGCCCCCATCCGGCCCGCCAAATTCGACATATTTGTCACGCCGGAACGAGACGCAGCCCCCACCACCGCCCCCCGAGCGGATATAGACTTTGGTAAGGTCAAGAAACTTCATGGGCCAGGCTTTCCTTTGGATTGACAGGCGATACAGGATCAGCGGCCAAGGCTCAAGCGTCTGGATTCAGCGCCAGCCATGCGGCCCGGTCCAACCGCATCAGATCGCCGGGACAGGCCACCCCGCGCGCCTTGTTCAACGTCAGGTCGTGGCCCACAACCGCAAAGCCCAACTTCTGCAACAGACCCAGCGAGGCCAGATTGTCAGCCCAGATCCCTGCCTCCAGATGGTCGCGCCCCTCGGCAAAGGCGCGCTTTATGGCGGCCACGCACGCCTCGGCCCCATAGCCCCGCCCCCAGACATCGGGCACGAACATATAGCCGAGTTCGTCCTCGGTGACGGCCACCGTTCCGATCAGCCGCTGGTCCTTGAACACGCCCCAGACAAAGCCCCGCCCCAGATAGGGCTGCGCGCCGCCGCGGGTAAACTCCCGCTCGGGCGGCCAAGGGAACGACGCCAACTGCCGCACCACATCCCAATGCGACACGACAGCGTGCAACGCCGTGATATCGGTGGCCTGCAGGGACCGGTAGGTCAGTCTTTGGGACCGCGCCTCAACCGGCAAAGCTGCCTGAAAACTGGCGAAGGTCAGCCGCAAATCCACATGCGGCCGGTCATGACCCAAGGCACGACAGGACCGAATCCCCTGCCCAGTCTCGGCAAAACCCAGCTTTCTCAGCACATTGGCCGAAAGGTGATTGCCCTCGAAATGACCCGCAACGATGTCCGATGCGTCGTTGGCCAACTGCTCGGCGACAATCGCCCGCGCCGCCTCGGTCGCATAGCCCTTGCCATGACAGCGCGGCGCGAACCAATAGCCAAGCTCGCGCCCCGCCCCGACGATCCCCACCAGACCCTCGTCATCGTGAATGGCAAAGGTCTCGCCGGGCCTGGCGATTTCAGTACGAAAATGGTGAAAATCCTCAGCAGTATAAGGATAGGGCACGACCGACAGCCAGCCCGTAACCGCCAGATCGTTCAGTGCGGCAACCACCGGCCCTTCATGCTCAGGGGCGACAGGCCGCAAGGTCAGCCGCGCCGTTTTCAACTCGGCACGGGTCATGACCTTAGTCGAGTTTGCAGATATAGGTCCAGGTCGGCACCCGGGAATTGCGCGCCACCGAAAAGCTTTCGGCGTCGCCCAGATACTCAAAACCGCAATTGGTCAGCACCCGTGCCGACCCGGAATTGTCCTGAAACACCTCGGCAAAGATGGTGCGGTTGGCTTGCGGATTTGCGGCCACCAGGGCGCGCACAGCCTCCGATGCCAGTCCGGTATTCCAAAAGGCGGGGGCGACCCAATAGCCCACTTCGGACTGGCCGCGACACCATTTGCTTTCATCCA